>BPIR01000001.1:924349-1232466 GCA_026004215.1 Candidatus Binatia bacterium | reverse complement strand
AAGAACACTTCGTCGAAGCGGCCTTTGCGAATCATCTCCGCGGGTAGCAGGTCGATGCGATTTGCCGTCGCGGCGACAAACAAACCGCGGGTTTTCTCCTGCATCCAGGTCAAGAAGAAAGCGAACATTCGTCCTTGTTCTCCGGCCGATTCCGAGGAGGTCACCGCCATCTCTAACTCGTCGAACCAGCACACCGCCGGGGAGATTTGCTCCAGGATCTTGCATGCCTCGGCAAAGGCGCTTTCGGGCGGCCCGTGTTTGCCGGAGAAGATCTCTGTCATATCGATGCGATAGAGTGGCAGCTCGAACGTGGACGCGATTGCCTTCACCGAAAGGCTTTTTCCGCATCCGGAAATTCCCATGATCAAAACGCCTTTGGGAACGATATCGGCGCTGAGCTGATCGCGCATTTGGAAAAGTTTGCGGCGCTCGATGAGCCAGCGTTTCATGACCTCGAGCCCGCCGACGTGCTCGAGGGTGGTGCCGTCGGCGACGTATTGCACGAGTCCGGTTCGATTGACCACGAGGCGTTTTTCCTCGAGCAACGCGGGAATAGCCTCGGGCCCGAGCTTCTTGTGGTGCGCCAGCGCGCGCCGGATGGCATGCCGTGCTTCGTCCACCGTCAGCCCTTGCAGCGCGCGCGCCAAGGGCAGCAGGTACTCTTCATCCAGTTCGATCGGGTGGCCGAGTTCCCGGAGAGATGTCGTTTCGCTGCGCAACAGCGCCTGAAGCTCTTCGGCGTCCGGCAAGCCGAGTTCCAGCAAGAGGACGGCTCGCGACAACTCGTCCGGAATGAATTGCACTGCGGAAGTAATCACGATGAACTTTGCCTTGTCGAAGCACAGCTCATAGAGGTCGCGCAAACGCCGGCGCACCGTAGCGTCTTCACGCAAGGGCTCGTGGAAATCCTTCAAATGGAAAATCCCGCCTTCCGGATAAGCCGCAATAAAATCCAAAACCTGCCGAGGATTTTCGGACCCCGGAGCAGCCTCGCGGCCCTCTGCGTCGCGCAAGCCGGTGGTGAGGGTCCAAGCGAATATCGGGATGCGTGGCTCGAAGCACTGCTCGGCGACGACCTGTAGCAAGCGCTCGATGCGGTGTTCCTCCGCCGAGTGGATGTACACGAGGGGGCGACCCGACTCGAACGCATCCCGCAAGCTACGAACCGCGCGACTCTGTTCCATCATGGCTGGGTACTGTCGTGGTTACCAGTTAGCGTCCGTCCGCGGGCAGCGGAACAGTCGCGATGGAAACCCTCTCCGCTCCAGCCTCGCGCGCGACCGCTAATATTTGCACGGCCTTCTCCAAGACGACGTTTCGATCGCCCTGAAGCACCACAGTGGAGTGCTGCTTGCGGGTCAGCGCCTCGCGCACCGCGTCGTGGAGTCCCTCCCACGGCACGGCCTTTCCCTCGACCTGGATGTGCCCATCGGCAGTGGCGGTAACCACAACTCCCGGGGATACGGATTGCCCCGAGGCCGCGCGAGGTAACTGCACATTGCTACCCTGCTGCACCAGGGCGGTGCTGGTGACCATGAAGATGATCAGCAACACCAAGAAAATATCTGTCAGCGGCGTGACGTTGATTTCCGCCACGATCTCTTCGTTTGCCGTTTCGAGCTCAACGGGCTTGAACGACACGTGCTGGGCTTCCTTCGCGGAGTTTTTGGTTCTCCCAGTTCAGCGCGACTTCCTCGGCCCATTCTCTCCACTGGCTGGCAAGAGCCGCCACTCGGATATTGAAAGCGTTGTAGAAAAAGATCGATACCACTCCAATGAGCAGTCCGGCCGCAGTCGCGACGAGCGCCTCGGAAATTCCTGCGGCGACAACAGCGAACCCACCCGAGCCTGTAGCGGCCATGTTCTCGAACGCTCGAACGATCCCGAGCACCGTCCCGAACAGTCCAATGAAGGGGGCGAGACTTCCGATGGTTCCGATGAGCCACAAGTGGCGCCTCAGGGCGCGGAGCGTGGCGTTGTAGCGATGTTGAACCAGGCGCCAGAGCTCGTTGTTCGGCGAGCTGCTGGCTGCCAGTGCGGCGCGGTAAAGTTCCGACAACAGCGAGGTATCTCGGCGTAAAAGCGAACTAATCTCGCCGAGCGCGCCTTCAGCCAGAGCCGACGCTACGGCGCGTTGCAACTGTCTCGCCTTGTGTGCAGCCAACCACAGGGTCCAAGTTCGTTCTAAAACGACTCCGAGACTGACCACCGAGCACGCCAGCAACGGATACATGGCCAGGCCGCCGGTCTCAAACAGAGTCCACCAGTCGCGTGCGAAAAACACGGCGGCAGGTTAGCCAAGGGGCATCGGTTACGCAAAGCGAAGGAGCGCGAAGCTTGGTCGCGCAGTATGCTTCGTGGTAAAGATCGCCGATCGATGACCTTGCCTCAGGTTGCGGCCTCCACGGTGCCGCGGATCCCACTGGAGGAATGGTACGCAAGAGACCATAGGGGGTGGTCGCGCGTGCCCCTGGCCCAGCTTCCGACACGCGTGCACCGGCTCGGGCATTGGTCGAGCGCCCTGGGAGCAGAGGTTTGGATTAAACGGGATGACGAAACGAGCTCGCTGTACGGCGGCAACAAGCCGCGGAAGCTGGAGTTCCTGCTTGGAGAGGTGCAACGGCGCGGCTACCGTGCGGTGCTCACGTTCGGTGGGCTCGGTACCCATCACGGGCTGGCGACGGCCGTGTTTGCGCGGGAGCTCGGGCTGCGCGTGCTCCTGGGGTTGCTCTACCAGCCCGTGACGCCCGCCGTACGGGAAAACTTGCTTTGTTTGCACGCGCTCGGTGCTCGCTTGTTTTACGGCGCATCTGTTCCCGCACTTGTCTGGGGCACCTTGAGGGAGTTGTGGGTTGAGTGGCTTCAGAGGAGCGTGCCGTATATCATCCCGACCGGAGGCACGTCGCCAGTGGGGACTCTCGGATACGTCAATGCTGGGCTGGAGTTGGCGGAACAAATTCGCCGTCACGAAGTTCCGTCTCCGGCGTACATTTTCGTTCCCCTCGGTAGTGGGGGTACGGTGGCTGGGCTGAGTCTAGCGATGCGACTGGCAGGGTTGCCCAGTAAGGTTGTCGGTGTTTTGGTGACGGATATCTTCCCACCGTCGGCGGTGCGTCTTCTGCGGCTCGCGCAGAAAACGGCTCGGCTGATTGGACCGGAAGCCGTCACGATGGCCCGCGCCATGAGTGCACGCGACTTTGTCATCGAGCGAGATTTCGTGGGTGGTGGCTACGGACAAGCGCTACCCGCAGCGGACCAATTGGCCGCATGGTTCCGCGCTGTGGAGGGGATCGAACTGGATGCCACGTACACTGCGAAGACTGCTTACGCGCTGGATCAAACTGTGCGAGCGGGGCGTTGGGGCCGGGGCCCGTTTCTGTTTTGGCTCACCTTTTCGCGGGTACGCATCGCCGATCGCCTGCAGCCGTTGCCGGATTTTCGCGAGTTACCCGCTTCGTTCCACAAATTTTTTGCGTGAAGGGGCTGCGGGAAATGGACCCAGAAGGTTTCGAGGTACGCTGGAGTCGGCGCCAACTGCTGCAGTATGCAGCTCTCGGGGCGGGTTGGATGGCGCTGGCACGTTTGGGTTTGCCGAGCGTCGCCAGCGCAGCGTGGCGCGGGTCGTACGATTTGCAGGTTCTTTCTCGCAACGATGCGGCCGTGCTCGCAGCCGTGATGGAGCGCATGGTCCGTGGGGGAGACGAGGCACTCCCCCCGGTCAAAAAGACGCATGCCGTGGAGACCGTGGACTGGGCGTTGACGTTCGCCGCTCCCGCCCTGCAGTCGCAGGCCCGGTGGCTTTTGCGGATCTTCAATTGGAGTCCTCTGTGGGTGCTCTGGAAACCAGCGTTTTTTGTGAATCTCCCCGATGAACGGCAAGACGCCTGCCTCGAGGCATGGGCCGGTAGCTCGCGGGCATGGATGAGGACCGGCTTTCTCGCCCTCAAGAACCTGAGTGTGCTCGGGTATTATTCGCAAGACGAGACGTGGGCGGCAATCCACTATCGCGGCCCGTGGCTGCCGCGTCCTCGGCGGGTGGCTTGGGCGGAACAGGAGCGAGGAAATCCATGATTCACACCGCAAAGACATTAAGAGGCGACCAGAACCTAGAGGGAGAAGTATGTGTCATCGGTTCTGGAGCCGGGGGAGCGGTGGTCGCTAAGGAGCTGGCCGAAGGCGGGAAGGATGTCATCCTCTTGGAGCAAGGTGGCTACTACACGAAGGAGGATTTCACCCAGCGCGAGGAGGAAATGATGCCTCTGCTCTTCGAGGACATGGGGCAGCGGGCTACGGAAGATGGGCACATCTTGATTTTGCAGGGGCGCAACATCGGGGGGTCTACCGTACACAACTTGTGTTACTGCTTTCGCACCCCCCGCCCGATTGTGGAAAAGTGGCGGCGCGAAGACGGCATCCGGTGGACATACGAAGAACTCGTTCCGTCATTCGAGCGAGTAGAGGCCATGTTGCATGTACAGCCAATTGCCGAGGCGCAGGTGAACACGCTCAACCGCAAGATCCGGGAAGGCTGCGAAAAGCTCGGGTTCCATGGAGTGGTGGCCCATCACAATCGGGTGAACTGTACGTCGAGTGGCTTTTGCATCCTCGGGTGTCCCTTCGATGCGAAGCAGAGCATGGCACTGACGTACATTCCCGCGGCAGACCGGGCTGGCGCACGAATTTTTGCAAACTGCCCAGTGGATCGTTTGGAGACTTCCGGGAGCCGTGTGGTCGCAGTCGAAGGGCGTGTCGTGGATGAAAGCGGCGCCGCGCTTGCCCGTGTGCGGGTGCGCGCTCCGGTGTTCGTGCTCTCGGCGGGCGCGATCAATGGACCCGCTCTTTTGCTCCGGAGCGTGACGGGCAGTGCGGGAAGCCTGCCGATCGGTAAGCGTCTGCATCTGCACCCGAGCGTGTTGCTGGCCGGAATTTATGACGAAGACATTTACGGATACTTGGGGATCCCTCAAAGTTATTACGTGGACGAGTTCATCGATCTCGAACGGAATCCGGATAGCGGTTACATCATCATGCCCATCTTCGGTTTTCCGGTGGCCACGGCCGCGCAGCTACCTGGGTTCGGGCGAACGCACGCGAAGCTGATGCGCGCTTATCACCGTATGGTGGGGATCCTCGTGCTCCTTCACGATCAGTCGGAGGGCGAGGTTGCGCCGGGAAAAGACGGGCGCCCGCGTATTCGCTACGAGTTGCGGACTGAAGAACAGTCTTTGATGGCCGAGGGTATGCGCCACTGCGCCGAAATCTTATTTGCCAGCGGAGCGAGGGAGGTCGTGGTTCCTTATTTTCGCGATCCGTTGTGGCTGAAACCCACGGATGACTTGCGGATCATTGAACGCCGGGGTTGTCGGCCGGGAGAGATTCCTTTGGCCTCGACTCACCCGCAAGGGAGCTGCCGCATGGGAGAGGATCCTGCGCGGTCAGTAGTCAATTCCTGGGGCCAAAGCCACCAACTCAAGAACCTCTTCGTCGCCGACATGGGCATTTTTCCGTCGTCTCTCGGGGCTCCACCCCAGATTACTACGGCTGCGCTGGCAGATTTGATCGCTCATCATGTGCTGGCGCAATGGCCGCGGGTTGCTGGTTGAACTTGGGCGTGCTCTATAGCAAAGCGGGTGGCGCGCAAAGTTCGTCCAGTTGGGGGTAGACGTGAAGGGTCAGGACGCGATCAGGTGGCGGCGCAGGTACTGCGCCAGTGGGGGCGGTAGGTGCACGAGGCTCTGATCCAGGTTGGAAGTTTGTTGGCCGAGTACCGCGTGCTCCTTCTAACGGCAGCGATCGCGCTCGGTTACGCATGGGCGCTGCATCTCGTCGTACGAGGCGAGCGCTACCTCGTGCGCACAGCCCTGTTTCTTCTATTTGTCTCAGCTTTGGTGCTGCGGTTCGCGGCCGGTAGGGACTACCCGCCGGGGATGAACGAGGACGAACCCAAGGTGCTCGCCTGTGCGTTGGATGCCCTCAAGGATAAACGGCTGCACCGCGAGGGCTGCTCGGGAATTCCCATTTTGCTCAACGTACTGTTCCAAGCACAGCTCGTACCGATACTCGGGCCGAACCGTGAGAGCATGCGCTTTTATCCCGCCGTGTCCGGCGCGCTGAGCGTGATTGCCGTTTACGGGCTAGCCCGAGCACTTCGGTTCACTGTTTCTTCGGCCTTGGTGAGCGCCGCCCTCGTGACGTTTCTCCCTTGGAGTCTTTACTACGGGCGGATTTCGTTTGGCGCCGAGCTCACGTTTCACCAACTTCTGTTACTGTGGGCCCTGGCGCGGATCGTGTTCGCAAACGGCGGCGGGCGGGAGGTGATCGTCGCGGCCTTTGGACAAACGTTGCTGTTTTACGACTACTTCGCGGGGCGGCTGTTCTTTCCCTTCTGCGTGGTGGCGTTGTTGCTGGCACGCGGATGGCGCAGGCTCTTGGTATGTGTGGCTGCGTTCTTGGCAGTTGCAGCATGGCTGCCCTACCTGTTGTCCGAGCCGCAGCACTTGTGGGCGCCACGGGGCCAACGGCCGAACTTAGAAATCGCCCTTGTGTGGGAGGGTGTGCGAGCAGTTTTTCGGTCGTTGGTTTGGCCCATGGCGGCCGATGGCTGGATCACCGTGCGAGCCGCGGCCGTGCACCCGGTTGTGGTACTCGCCGCAGCCGCGGTGGGTGCCGTAGCCGTGTTGCGTCAGCCGCGCATAGCCGCATTTTTGCTCGGTGGTTTCTTGCTTGGAATCGGTCCAGCCGTAGGCACATTTCCGAGCGCCCACCGGATGATCATGGCTTTCCCATTCGTGAGTTTGTTGGCCGCGTATGGACTGAGCCAGCTACCTCTTTCTCGTTGGCGCGCACCGCTTTATGCGCTGTTTTTAAGTATCGGCGGATTTGCCAGCACGTGCTTTTTCTTTTCAGAGGAGTTTTGGCCCGCGAACTCGCGGGCAGCCTCGGGAGCCGGCATTACGCAGTTGGTGGAGTCCGTCCCTTATCCAGCGAGGAGAAAGGTCGTCGTGTCGCCGGGGCTCGGATATTTCGCGGCGGTGCGGACGCGTACGGACCCTTCCGACGTCGTTCCGCTGGATACGGACAACTGGTGGCCTCCCAACGCCGCGGAGGCGATATATTTGTTCTCTGGCCACTGGGAAGCTCTGTAGCCGGTTTACAAAGATATGCTCGGCTTCAAACGCGTCCGCTCGTTTGGCGGACCGTTTTCCGTGACAGTGGAACGAGCGAATTGGTCGTGGTTGCAGCAATATGGCTGGCAATATGAGGTCGAGTGTGCATCGCCGAAGTGGCGTAAAAGCGGGCAAGTGCCCGCGTTATTCCACATCAACCAGACGGTGTCCAACTTTCACTGTGACAGTTTTTCCACCCATCGGTGGGTTGGACGGTGGCTAGCTGCCGAGGCGAACTTAATGTTGCGGAGCGAGTCTGGCCCGGTGACCGTGAGTTTGGAGCGCGGCGGCGTGATTCGCAGGGACGTGGGACCGATAGGGTTCGCGGTGGTCCCCGGAGAATTGGTGTCCATCTCCCTCGTGGTGCCGCAAGGTAAAGGAGTAGTTGCCTTCTTGTTTCGCACTTTTCCGGGCGGAGAATCGGTTCCGCCGTGGAACTCGGTGCGGCCGGAGCCCAGGGCGTCGCTCGAGGCTGTCGAGAGCCAAAATGCCGGCGAATGAACGTGCCCGCTTTGGCCGTGAGTCAACGGAACAGGTCTTCGCGAGCAGGGCGAATGAGATCCCTCCCGGAGCCTCGGGGCGAAAACTCCCATTCGTAGCCACGAATGTGGACGGCAGCGACGCCTGCATCTTTGCGCATCAGCAAGCCGGCGGCCGCAGCCAAGGCATCCGCCTGAGCGAACACCGTATGGTGGAGCTCGCGGCCATTGAGGTCGGTTTTACCGCGCCAATCCAGTAGCGGTTCGATACCCGCCACGCCGATGGCGAAGTCCACGAGCCCATTGCGCCAGGGGCGGCCCCAGGTGTCGCTAATGATGATGCCGAGCCGAGCTCCAAATTGTTTTTGCAGCGCGCCCAAAATTTCCCTCGCAGAGCGATCCGGATCGATCGGTAGCAAGACAGCCACGTTCGGCCCAGGGCTGTTCGACTCGTCCACGCCGGCATTGGCGCAGATCCAGCCAGGACCGGTCTCCACGATGAGAACTCCTCGCTGAGCGCGGACAACGCGGCGTGTTTCTCGAAGAACCAGTTCCACGACGCGGGGGTCCTTACCGCCGCTTTGCCAGGCCAAAGCTCGGGCGGCAGGAGTTGGGTTCACGTCGTCGAGCCGTACGACGCGCCCCTCGCTTTTCGACACGACTTTCTGGCAGATCACTAGGATATCCCCGTCGAGCAGGGCGAGATTCTGTTGGTGGAGCGCTTCGATCAGAAGCGAAGGCAGGGGATCTCCCGGTTGCACGCGCGGCAAGGTGGGGAGGGGCGTGAGTACGATATTCATCGTTCGAGCGCTTCCAATGTTCGTTCCGCCAGCGAGCGCGCCTTTTCGGGACGCGTCGCCAAAATATCTGTCACGATCGGTTGCATTCCCAGGTCCTGGATGCGAGCGGCGTGGCGAGCATCTTGTCGGTCCAGAACGAACACCGCGGCGATGTCGCGGTACAGGCGTGCTACTCCGAAAGGGGAAACCTCGTGCCCGAGGCCATAGAGCATCCGATCGAGAGGGCCCTTCACAGGGCTTTCGCCGATCATGGGACTCACAGCTACGACTCGATCCCTTTTCGCCCTGAGCAACTTGCGCACTTCGGGGAGTCGCAAGATCGGACCCAGACTGACCAGCGGGTTACTCGGGGGAAGGATAATCGCCGTCGCGCGCCGAATTGCGGTGAGGACAGCGTCCGTGGCAACCGCTTTGTGAATGCCTCGGAATTGTATCGCTTGCACGTCCGCACTCATTGCGTGCTGGACGAGGTATCGCTGGAACGGCAACCACCCGTGCTGGCGGGTACGAACGAAGGTCCTAACCCGTTGATCGGTCATTGGAAGGATACGCTCCGCGACTCCGAAAGTGCGAGCGAGCTCGGCAGTGATCGTTGTCAGGCTCGCACCTTGGCGCAATCGCTGCGTTCGGTAGAGATGGGTTGCGAGATCGCGATCCCCGAGGCGAAACCACGCTCTCCCGTAAAAACGCTCCAGCCCAGCGAGACAGTGAAACGTGTCCCCCGCAATTCCCCAGCCTCGACGCAACGGGGCAAGACCGGCCAACGTATACAGCACCGTATCAATGTCCGGAGAGACGTGAAGCCCGTAAAACTCCTCGTCGTCTGCCGTGTTCACGACCACAGTGACCGTGGCCGGATCAATGCACGAGTGAAGTCCCCGCAGGAAACGTGCTGCTCCCACTCCGCCAGCCAGAACCAGAGTTCTGCGTGATACCCTCGCCGCGCGAGACTCTTCCATAGGTCGTGGTCCGTTCCTCGGGAATCCGGCCCATGCCTAGAATCAAGCTGCGGATGGTTTCAACTGGAAGGTATTCTCCAGCGTCTGCGCCAGCGGACTTGGAAATTTGCTCTTCCATGAGTGTGCCACCGAAATCGTTGCATCCCGCGGCCAGGCTCCACTGTGCGAGTTCCACGCCGAGCTTGACCCACGAGGTTTGCACGTTGACGATGAGGGGCCGCAACATCAGCCGAGAGAAGGCGTACACCTTGAGGTCCAAAATGCCTTTCGGCGGTGGGTTCACCAGGCCCTTTTGATACAGAGCCGTGTACGTGTGAATGAATCGCAACGGAACGAATTCCGTAAAGCCTCCCGTTTGGCGCTGAATGGAGCGGAGGATGTCGATGTGGCGCACAATGTGGTGTGGCTTTTCGATATGGCCATACATCATGGTGGACGAGCTCCGCAGCCCCACTTCGTGGGCGGTGGTCACGATCTCGATCCAGCTCTGCACATCCACCTTTTTGTAACTCAGCACGTCGCGGACTTGATCATCCAGGATTTCCGCCGCTGTTCCCGGAATGGTTCCGAGGCCAGCGTCACGCAGCATGGTAAGGTATTCCCGGTACGGCATACCGGCACGGCGGGCCCCATAAAAGATTTCCATCGGGGAAAAGGCGTGGATGTGGATTTGAGGGAAGGCCCGTTTGATCTCCAGTAAAATGTCCCTGTAAAAAAGCGGCGGCATCTCCGGGTTGATTCCGCCTTGCATACAAATTTCTGTTGCCCCTCGGTCTACCGCCTCGGCCACCTTTTCGAGGATGGTGGCCACAGAATCCGTGCGCGCATCGGCGTCTTTGCGATGGCGGGCGAACGCGCAAAACTGGCAGCCGACAAAGCAGACGTTGGTGAAGTTGATGTTACGGTTGACCACATAGGTCACCCGGTCCCCAACGTCGAGTTGTCGCGCAGTGTCCGCCGCACGCAGGAGCGCTCGAAGATCTGGCCCCTCGGCTGCCAGCAACTCGAGCCCTTCGCGGGCACTGAGTTCATGTCCTGCCAAGGCTCGTTCGAGGATGCGCGCGAATTCCGGCTTGGCGCGGCCCAAGGCTTCTTCTAGCGGCGGAGGGTCGGAAATGAATGCGCGCAAGTCTGCAGTCAGCATTGCTCGACTCCTTTCTCGGTCGTGAGCGTTTGCAGTCGTTGGCGGAGTGGCTCGTCAATAAAACCCGGCTTGGCCACGTACTCAGGGTACACTGGAAGCCGTGCCACCAGGGAGAAACCCTCTTCCTCACAAAGCCTCGCGAGGGCGGCCACGTGAGGCCAAGGAGCTTCGGGATTCACGAAATCCGGCGTCAGCGGAGAAATTCCCCCCCAATCGTTGAGACCAGCCCGCAACAACAGTCTGTGATCGAAGGGGCTGAGGTTCGGTGGCGCTTGCAAATTCATGTGCGGGGCCAACAGGCGAGCGACCGCTAAGGTTTTTGCGGTGTCCAGGCTGCTCGGCTCTTCTGCGGCAGCCATACGGGTAGAAGGTTTGGCGCGGAAGTTTTGGACGATGATTTCCTGGATGTGGCCGAACTCCTCGTGGACCTCTCGAATCGCGAGCAAACTGTCTACGATTTCGTGAGGCTTTTCACCAATCCCGATTAAAATCCCCGTCGTAAATGGGATCTGGAGCTCGCCAGCCTGGCGGATCATCTGGAGGCGCTTGTGGGGGTCCTTATCGGGAGCTTGGGCATGTGCTCGGCCTCGTTCGCGCAATCGTGGCGAGATGTTTTCCAGCATCAAGCCGAGGCTTGGGTTCGTAGGGCGTAACCGCGACATCTCCTCTCGGGCCAGCAAGCCGGCGTTGGTGTGAGGTATCAGCCCCTCCTCCAAGGCAATGCGACTGCATCGCTCCAGGTAGTCCACCGTGGATGCGCATCCGAGCACCGCGAGCGTTGTACGGTATGCTTTGAAGGCTCGCTCGGGTTTGTCGCCCAAACACAGCAATGCCTCCGTGCAGCCCAGTTGGCGGCCGCTCCGGCAAGTGGAGCGAATCTCTTCTGGCAACATGGTCCAGGCATGGGGGTCGTCCGGATCTGCGCGAAACGTGCAGTAAGCGCAGCGATCGAGGCAGAGGTTCGTAACCGGCAGGAACACCTTGGGCGAGTACGTGATCGTTCTTCCTTTGGTTCGGCAACGCACCTCGCCCGCCAACGCCAGCAGAGTGGCGATCAACGGAGGATCCTGAGTTTCCAGTAGCTCAGTCGCGTCCTCGCGGCGCAGGGGTACGCCATCGAGTGCGCGGCCCAACACCGTCCGCCACCGGCGGCCAACTCGGTCGAGCATGTGGCTTTCGTATGGCGGCAGTTCCCGGTCTAGCATGGGCACGGAAACTACCACATGCGAACGCGTGGTTATAGTGGGGCACTGAGCTGGCGCTCGTGTTCCCTGAGTTGGGCACCGGCGATCACGTGAATCGCCCACGCACCGTGGGCCTGGCACTCTTCTGTGACGAAGCGGGTCCACTGCCGGTGGGTGGCGCGAGGGAGCAGGGTTTCTCCATACGACATCAGTGTTTCCCGTAAAGAAGGTGGCCAACCGGCAAAAGAGAGAGTCGGATCTTCACCGTCGTCGAATTCGGGTTCGATGGTAGCGGGATCTGTTTCTCTCAGTAGCCTTTGAGCCTCTATCACGAGCTGCTCTCCGAAGCGCGGCGCGGCCAAGGCAGTAAACGTTCGTGTCCAGGCTTGCAGCGCTCGGGCAGGATCGAGCCACAAGATGGTCACGGGTCGTAGCTGAAACCCGCGGCGCCTGCGATAACGTCGCGGCTCTCCCAACCGTTCCCGCGAACCCTCTAGAACGAAGGTTTCTCGACCATCGGTGACTTCGATCCAAATCGTCGTTTCCGGAGCCCATAGCGGGCCCGAGTACAAGTATGCGCCTAGAGGGACAGGTACGAGTTGGGTGACGGTGTGCCCGGCGTGTCGTTCGAGAAACTCTACCAATGCCTCTTGTCGCTCCGCTGCCGGAAGCAGATCGGGCCCGGAACTACGCAACAACTCCGCCTCGTTACATTGCGGGCAGTAAATCCAGGCTTTTCGGGACGTGCCTTCCAACGCTGCCATTGGTTTTCCTTTCCTTTGCTCAGTGAACCCGCACGCGCGGCGCCAGCCGCCAGATGGGAATCTCGACCGTTACTTTGGTGCCTCCGGGAGACTGGGGTTCAACATGAATGCGCCCGCCGAGCATCCGCGTAAATTGCGCAGCGACACGCAGGCCGATTCCCAATCCTCGATCGCGGCGGCGACCGGCGAAATCATCCGCAAGAAAGCCCTGAATCGCTGCCTGCAACTCTTCCGGATCGATGGCCGTGCCTGCGTCGAAGACGCTAATGCGGATCCCGTAGGAGTGGGGTTCTCCTTCGAGACGTACTGTGATCCCTCCGTCGGTGCTGTACTTGAGGACGTGATCCAGCAAGGCTCGCACAATCCGTTCGATTTTTTGTGCGTCGCTCTGGATCAGGAGACTCGCAGCCGGTGTCTCGAAGGCGAAGTCGATCCCGCGATCTTGACCCGCAAGGTGGAATTGCTCCACGACCCTGCGCAAAACATCCACGACGTCAAATTCGCTGACCACAACGGGAATCTCGCCGGCATCGATCGCGTTCAGAATGAGGATTCCCTCGATGAGGTCGAGAAGCTCGATGGCATTGACCTGGATCCGCTGCAGAGCTGTGAGTTGCTCGGCGTCAATCTTTCCGGTCAACTCCTCAGCCAGGATCGAACTGTACCCAATGATCGCGCTCAACGGAGTGCGAAGCTCGTGGGAGACGTTACCGAGGAAGCGCTCGGGGGTGCGCCGGCCGTGCAGTCGGGTGCGCCGGCGTTTAACGGCGCGATCGACCAGCTCGGCGATGTGCGGGACATCGAAGGGCTTAATAATGTAGTCGAAGGCTCCCCAACGCAGCCCCTGCAACGCAGTGTCCAGCGAAGCGTACGCGGTAATAATAATGACCTCGACATCCGGAAACTCCGACTTGATGGCGCGAAGGACCTCTACCCCGGTCATGTGGGGCATCCGCAGGTCGAGGGTGACGACGTCCACAGCTTCGTGGCGAAGAAGATCCAACGCCTCCTCGCCACGACGCGCGATGAGCACGCGGTAGTGGGGATGGAACACCATCCGTAGGGCCTCGGCTGGGCCGACTTCGTCGTCGACAACCAGCAAAGTGGGGCGTTCCACAGGTTGCTCGGTTTCGTGCATACAGGTGGCCCGAGAAGCACGAACCATACCAGCGCAGCACTGCCAGTTACCTTGTTAAGGTGCATTGCATCTGCCGTGGCAAAAATTCCGCGCTGGCGCGTCTTTCCCCCGTACCGTACCGAAAACACACCGCTGATTTAGCTGCGGTGGCCCCCCGTACATTTTCGTACGCCGGTGACAGATTTGTCACGCCCTCGCCCGGTAAGGTCAATGAAAGAACAGGGGCGCGTAGAGCAATGGTGCAGTCAGCCGTGGACTTTTGGGCTCCTACGCCTGAGGACCCTCGGGACGGATACCGAGCTTGTCCATTTTGTATTTGAGGATACGGCGCGTCGTTCCCAGAATCTCAGCGGCACGTGTCTGATTGTACTGCGCCTGCTCCAGCGCGCGGCGAATGAGTTCTTGCTCGAACTGGTCTACGGCTTCGCTCAAGCGAGTTTCGCCTCGCAGCACGCTTTGCTGGACGGGGTGGAATTGGGCTTGCCGTGGATTGGCGATGTATTCAGGCAGGTCGGCTGGCTGCATCACCTTTTGCGTAGAAAGCACCATTGCTCGTTCGACCACGTTTTCCAGCTCGCGCACGTTCCCAGGCCAGGAATAAGCGAGGAGCAAGTCTAGGGCTTCGCTGGAGAAGGACTTCTCGGGAATACCGAGTTCGCGGGATTTGAGAGTCAAGAAGTGCCGGATGAGAGGGACGATGTCCTCGCGTCGTTCCCGCAGGGGGGGAATTTGAAGGGAGACGACGTTGAGGCGGTAGTAAAGGTCCAAGCGAAAGCGTCCCTCCCGCATCCCTTCCTCGAGGTCGCGGTTGGTTGCGGCGATCACGCGCACGTCCACCCGAATGGGCTGATTGCCTCCGACTCGCAGAAACTCCCCCTGCTCCAGCACGCGCAAGATTTTGGCTTGGATCGAGGGGTGCATTTCACCAATTTCGTCGAGGAAAATCGTGCCTTGGTCGGCAAATTCAAACTGCCCCAATTTGCGGGCGTGGGCATCGGTGAATGCCCCACGCTCATGGCCGAAGAGTTCACTTTCCAACAGGTTTTCCGGGATGGCTGCGCAGTTCAATGTAACCAGCGGCCGGTGTGCGCGGGGGCTGTGGTAGTGAAGCGCCTTGGCAATAAGCTCCTTTCCCGTGCCACTCTCGCCCGTGATCAACACCGTCGTCTTCAGTGGCGCGACACGGGCCACAGTACGCAAGATTTCCTGCATTTTGCTCGAGCGGGCGATGATGTTCTCGAAGCTGTAGCGCTGGCCAACTTCCGAGCGGAGATGCTCGACCTCCTCGACCAGGGCGGCAGACTGGACCGCGCGTTCGACCAGTAAAAGTAACTCTTCCACATCGAACGGCTTGGTAACATAGTCGAAAGCGCCCAGTTTCATGGCGGTCACTGCGGTTTTGACCGTTTTCGTGGCGGTCAACATGATGACCTGAGGGGAAGGTACCCGCTGCTTGAGTTTTTCCAAAACTTCGAGCCCGTCCATGCCCGGAAGCAGGATGTCCAAGAGCACTACATCCACCGGCGTGTGGGCGAGCACGTCGAAAGCTGCTTGTCCGGTGCTGGCCGTCAAAACTTCGTACTGATCTTTGAGAATCAACGTCAGTGACTGGCGAACGCTCGGTTCGTCATCCACGACTAGGACGCGTCGCTTGAGCATAGTCAGCCGTCATCTCCTTTGCAGGAGTAAACTTTACAGTGATACAGCGCATCGAGCCTTCGGGTTGTTCCGCAAAACTAGCGGTGTTGCGGTACAACAACGACCGCGCGATGAGGAAGCCCAAGGGTTCGATGTTGCGACCTTGTGGCTCGGACCAATCCACGTATTCCGAGAGTCGCTCCACCAAAGCTGCCTTCGGTGCCGGAAAGCGGATATCTAACTCCGTTCCCCCGCCCACGGCCTGAATGGCCAGGGTACTTCCCTCCTCGAGGTCGCGAACGACGGCGCGCAGCAGATTCGTCATGGCAAAGGACAATTGGTTTGGGTCGCCCGCGATCGCGCGGTGTTCGCTCGGGGCATAGTGCAGGATGACTTGCTTTTCGGCCACCAGCGGAGCCAGGTCGGCCAGAGCGGGCGCGAGAATGGCGTTGAGCGACGTGGTCTGAATATTCGGCGCACCAAAACGAGCGAAACGAAGAAGATTTTCGAGAAGCTGGTCCATTCGATCTACGGCTTCGCCAGCAAGCTGGGTGACCTGCTCCCGCCCTGCTTCGTCGCTGAGGAGCCTCTCCAAGTGCTGGCTGATCGTTTTGATGGTTACGAGTGGATTTTTGAGTTCGTGGGCCAGCTCATTGAGCAGTACCTCGAGTTGCCGCGCAGTGCTTTCGGCTTGTGATTCCAGGTCCGGTGTGGTTGCCTGCGCTGGCGTCGGATTCGCCGAGCTTGCCACCGCGACCGATGCGACGGGAGCCTCGAACAGGATTTCATCCGCTGCAATGGGGCGATGGCGGACAAGCGTCATCGTTCTAGCGAGGACGGTTTCGAGCTCGGAGAGGTTGCCCGGCCAAAGATAGTGTCGTAGGCGCTCCAAAGCTTCCGGCGTAAAGGTGGCGGGGGGAACCCGCAGCACGCTGCTGAGCCGCAGGGCCTCCGCCTGGATGATCGCGGAAAGCTGCTCGCCCCGCTGGCGCAGTGGGGGAATTGTCACGACGAATACGCCGAGGCGGCGAAGAAGGGGTACGTTGCCCTTTTCTGCGAGGTCGTCCAGGGTGCACCGGCTGAGCGCGACCACCCACACCTTTACGGATGAGCCGGAGGAAAGGTCGAGCAACTGGGCCAGCGCTTGCTCACCAGCCGAAGAAACGCGCTCAAAGCTTTCGAAGCACACGGTGACCGGCCCGGCCTCGGCCTGCGACCGCACCAGTTCCACCAGGCCGGATTCGGGGGCGGCAGCGCTTACGCGGTGAAAGAAGCGGTTGCCACTGGCCACATGTATGGCCCGGGCGAGTCTGAGCTTGCCGGCGCCAGGCTCACCGCAAACGATCGTCGGCAACTGAGTACGCAGAACCCCGCGAATCGTTTCTATGGCACCCTCAGGCAGAAGGCCCGACGGAAAGCCAGGCAGAACCCACGCCTCTCGTGGCTGTGAAGCCTGGGATGCGTCGTGGACTTCGCGAACGCGCTTGCGCAAGGCGTGGGGAAGGAAAAGGCGCGGGAGTGCTCCTGGTTCCGGGGCTGGTTCGTTGGTGCCGTGAAGCCACAATACCGGAACGCCTGGGGCTAAGCGTCCCAACACTTCGGCGGAAATTGCTCCCCATTCCAAGATCAAAACATCCCCGCGAAACGGTTCCGGGAGGCTGGCAAACGCCTCAGGCGAAAAGCGGCTGACCTCGTGCTCACGCAGCACAATGGCCACAGTCTCCCGGACACTGGGGGATCGATCAACGACTCCAATACGCAGGCGCTCCACTCCACCGACTCCTTGCCCGCCCTTTGCGCCAGATCATTAGGGCAACCGATAAAGCAACGTACGCCGGAAATGCGGCAAAAGTCAACCAACCGGCCCTTGTCCTTTTAAAAGGTTCGCGCGGCGACGTGCCGTTCCGTGACCAAGGCGAGGGAAAAGGGCTTGCACAGCGCAGTTCGCTTCGGGCATCTAGGAGACCGCCTTTTCCACAAAAGGGGGGCGACTTCGATAGCGAGAGGAGAGGGAGCTCATGGCGGCGACAGGGAAAACTCCGCACGGCTTGCCCTTTGCACCTGTGAAGATCGGCGTGCTCATCGACATTGACATGGGTACGAAGGACGCTTTTCTCGCCACGCTACGTCTGGCGTTTGCTTGTGCAGAGGCGAGTGGCCGGCTGCCGCGGCCGGTCGAGCTGGTGGTGAAAGAGGCAATCGGTTTACCGCGACTGGAAGCGCGTAACACGATTCTCGGTTACCGGGAACTCGTCGACGCGGGTGTGCTTGGCGTCATCGGGCCGCTGATCACCGACAACTCGCTCGCTCTGGCACCCGAGATCGAACGCTGTGGCGTGCCGGCCATTACCTGGACGGGCACAGAGCGGTACTTCGGCGAATATTGTTTCAACCTGGGAAACGGAGGCTTGGCCGAGGAGGCCGCTTTAATGGCAAACTGGATTTGCCGTCGAGGGTTTCAGCGTGTGGCGATGATCCACGAACTGAGCCCCGGTGGAATCGAGTACTCGCAGAATTTTCGTTTCTTCGCCGAGCGACACACCTTGGACATTGTAGCCGAGGGATACACCAGCCAGACTCCGGAAGATCTGGAGTCTCTGCTGCGTAAACTCAAGACGGCAAGCCCCGACTGTTTGGCGTATTTGGGTTACGGCTACCCGACGATTCTGCTGGGGCCGCTGTTCGACAAGCTCGGTTGGCACCCACCGCGGATCATGACCACAGCCTTCCAGTTTTGCTACGCCAAGCCGGAGTGGATGGCCGCTTTGGAAGGCTGGTACGGCATCGATCAGTTTTGCGAGGATAACCCCCGACTGCAGCCGGTTTTGGATCGGGTTGCGCAAGCTGTGGGGCGCCGCTGTGATCACACGGTGACAGCCTTGAGCTGGGATACGGCCATGCTTGTTGCGGAAGGGCTTGCGCGCGCGCCGCTACTGACGCCGAGAGGGCTGAAAGAAGGGCTAGAAAAAGTGCGCATGCTTCCGGCGATTAATGGCGGGCCGCGCACGCACATCAGTCTCGGCCCATTCGACCACAAAGGGTATAAAGGTGACTGGTTGTTGATTCGGAGAATCGAGGGCGGGCGAACGGTATTTGTCGAGCTTTACGAACCCTGTGATTCGCATTCCGGTAGCGCCAACGTAGAGGTGCGCCCGAGCAATGGATGAACTTCGGGGCAACCGACCGATCACGGCGACAAAAGAATACCTTCTGGTGATTCGAAGGGAAGCCGTTGACGCTGCTGCGCACTGGCTGGGGAATTTGTTGCAACGCCTGCGTGCAATGGAGCAAGCTCTCCACGAGTCGGAGAGTACGTTCGCCGGGCCGATGAACAAGACCCTAGTAGAGCTCGATCAGGTGCTACGCTTGTTGCTGGATTACTTGAGCGAGGCTCCGATGCGATTCGAGCCGCTGCCCGCTCCAGAGCTTCTGGACAGTCTGGTTGCGGCGCTTGCACGCCAGTACACGGTGCAAATCCAGGCGCCGAACCCCGAAATTTTGGGTGTGGGGCTGCGCTTGGATCCGTTCGCGGTGAACACTGCCTTGGGCTACCTGCCGCTTTTGCTGCATGCAGATGGGGCTGTCGTGGGTGCGGAAGTGAGATTGGAAACCCGTCTGGAGGCCAGTAAGCTGTGTGTCAGTCTACGTGCGGGCCCGTGCCACCCACGGGTCACCGCCGCTTTGGAGTTGTGCCATGCCGTCGTGGAAAAGCTGATGGTCAGCCAAGGGGGTGAATTCGGGTGGTGCGAGGAAACGGAGGGATCGAAGACATGGATTTTGCGTTTCCCGGTTGAGAGTGCAAAGGGACCGCGGCGATGGGAAAAGGCGCCATATTGATCGTGGATGATGACCCTTTGATCCGGCGGCAGCTCCAACATATTTGCCAACAACAGGGTTATCGCGCCGATGTGGCCGACGGGGTGGGCTCGGCGGTGGCTCTTTTGGAGCGATATCCGTACGACCTTCTCTTGCTCGACTTGATGATGCCTGGCCGTGACGGCGCAAGTTTACTCCAAGAAGTCCGGCAACGGTGGCAGCAGGTGGATGTGATTATGGTCACGGCCCATGGCAGCATCCGCGGGGCGGTGGAAGCAATGCGTGCCGGAGCGACCGATTACGTAACCAAGCCCTTTTCGCCGGACGAGCTGGTTCTGGCCATTGATCGGGTGTTTGAACGGCGCCGGCTTTTGAACGAGATCGAGGTTCTGCGAGACCAACTGGCGCAGCGGTATCGCTTTGGGAACATGGTCAGCCGCAACCCGCGGATGCGAGAGATCTTCCGTCTGGTAGCATCCTTGGCCAACGCCGACGTGACCGTGTTAATCAGCGGAGAATCCGGAACCGGCAAAGAGCTCGTTGCCCGGGCGTTGCACGAGCAAGGCAAGCGGCGGAGTGGCCCATTCGTGCCCATCAATTGTGCGGCGATTCCCGAAAACCTTTTGGAGAGCGAGCTGTTCGGTTACGAACGGGGCGCGTTTACGGGAGCTACGGGTCCGAAGGAAGGCAAAATTGAAGCAGCTCACGGCGGCACGTTGTTTCTCGATGAGGTCGAAAGCATCCCTCTTGCGATGCAAGGGAAACTCCTCCGGGTATTGGAGGAGCGCTGCATCGAGCGACTGGGTAGCACTCAGCGAACGCAGATAGATATGCGCGTGGTAGCGGCAACCAATCAGGATCTGGCCGAGTGCGTGAGTGCGGGGAAGATGCGGCCAGACTTTTACTATCGCATTGCTGTGGTGCCGATAGAATTGCCGCCTTTGCGAGAGCGGCGAGAGGACATTCCTTTGCTGGCAACAGAGTTTCTCGCTCGCCACCCGCTTGCCCGCGAGAAAAATATCGAGAGTATCAGCGAGCAGGCGATGGACGTCTTGATGAACTACGATTGGCCTGGCAATGTACGCGAGCTGTGGAATGTGCTGGAACGTGCCATCGTCACAGCCGATGGACACTGTCTCGCGCGGGTCGATGTCGGTACGTCGCGCCTCAGGGAACCAGGCGAGCTCGCGGTTGGCTCTTGCAGCCGACCTTTGCGCGAGTTTGTACGGGAAGCTGAACGCTGGTATCTAAACCAGTTGCTAGAGCGGTTTCGCGGCAACGTCACGCAGGCAGCTCGTCATGCTGGAATTGATCAGGCAACCTTTCATCGAAAAATGCGCGACTTGGGGATTCGCGCCGCTGCGTTCCGGCGTGCTTGATCGCGCTTCCGCCCGGTTCATGCGAGCACACCGATCGCGCGCGAACGGTATTTCGGTGAGTGCCTTGGTCTGCTTGGATGAGCAGCGACGAGTACCAGGGCCGGAAGGAGGAGTTGTCTCCCATGTACTGTGAATTTTACCAGCTACAGGAGCGGCCGTTTAACGTCACTCCGGATCCGAAGTTTTTGTATCTCAATGCTCGCTATCGCGAAGCGATCGCTGCGCTTCACTATGGGATCACGCAGCGAAAAGGCTTCATTACCCTCATTGGAGAGGCGGGTACCGGTAAAACCACACTGTTGAAGCGGTTGTTGGAAGAGCTCGATCAGACCACGCGCACGGTGTTTCTCTTCAACACGAATGTGAGTTTCGAAGAAATCCTGGAATACATGTTCGCGGAGTTCGACTTGCCCGTGCACAACGGCAAAAAGCTTTACATGTTGCAACGGTTGAACATGTTTTTGTTGGAAGAGCTCCGCAACGGTCGCAATGTGGCTTTGTTGATCGACGAGGCGCAGGACTTGGAATATAGCGTCCTCGAAGATTTGCGGCTGCTTTCGAATCTCGAAACCGCCAAAGAAAAAATCATTCAGATCGTCCTGTCCGGTCAGCCGGAGCTTGGACAGAAGCTGAGTAACCCAGTGCTCCGGCAACTGCGCCAGCGCATCAGCGTGAATTGCCGTTTGTTGCCGCTATCCAGGGATGAAGTGTCGGAGTACATCCGCTTTCGCCTGGAGGCGGCTGGCGCTCCGGATACCAAGCTGTTCTCGCGCGAGGCGGAGGACCGGATCTATCACTTTTCCCGCGGGATCCCTCGGCTGGTCAACGTCGTCTGCGACAACGCCTTAGTGATCGGCTACGCAATGGGAAAGAAGCGGATCTCCGCGGACATTATTGACGAGGCGGCGGCCGACTTGTTGCCCAGCGAACCGGCTCAGGCGACCACAGGGATTGGGCCAGAGAGTTCGGGTCAGAAAACGCCGGATGGCGACCGGCCTCGGAGCCGCGCAAAAGTCAGCGGTTCTCTCTGGCAGACAGCGCTGGTTGCTGGAGCCGCCGTGGCAACGGGCTTGGCGCTTTGGACCGGTGGCCGCACACTATGGGAGGGCTACTGGGCAGGGGGCGCTGCTGCAGTGCACCCTATGGGGGAGAGCACGGCTGAGGAGCCAAAAGTAGAAGCGAAGGAAGTTGCGGAGGTCTTACCTGCGGGAGACGCGGAAAGAAAGGAGCAAAAAGAGGGCACGACCACCAGCCGCGAGCTCAAGGCAGAACTACCGGAGCCGCATAGAATGGCGGAACCGATTGACCCCGCTCCGGCGGCCGCGGAGGCGGTTACTGCGGCTGTGAACGAACCGGTGGGAGATGTGCGGCCGGCGCAGCGGCTGGCGATGTTGGCCGAGGTACCGCCAGAACCGCGCGGTGCTTTCGGCGAGGAGGAGCGGCGTCTGGAGAGAGGCGAGGTGCGAGACCCGGCGACGGGACCGCAGGCGGCGGCCATCCCTCCGGTAAGCCCGGGGTTTGGCTCGATCTCTAAGCGTTCTCTCGGTGAAGGGCAAGGCGAAGCGTGGGGCGTTCCGCGGGAGCCGGAGTTGCCTTCGTCGACTGCGCTCCCCTCGCAACGGGTGACATCGGGTGCGCCTGTACGAGAGCGGGAGCTGCTCGAGCGAGGGGAACTGAGTAGTGATGATTCGCTTCGGACTGTCCTGGCAGGGCCCCAGATTGACTTGGGCTCGTTCAAGACTCTGGAAGTTCGCCCAGGCGACTCCTTGAGCGCCATTGCTCGCGCGCAATATGGGCAATCGAGTTACACGATCCTTGACCTAATTAAGCTAGCGAACCCCGAAGTGAAGGATGTGGATCGGATCCAACCGGGCCAAGCCTTGCGCTTGCCGGAGTTGCGGGAAGGACTGCCGATCGTTCGCGACACGAGTCTCGGTTACGGATTGCTCGTGTTCACCACACCCAACGCGCAGCGGGCTCAAGTGTTGGCTCAAGGCCTGCGCAGCCGGGGTTTCGATGCACACGTCCACAGTGCAGAGCTGGGCCAGCAGAAAAAGGTTTTTCGCGTAACAGTACGCGGGGGAAGCGCCCGCGCGGATGCGGTTCAGACTGGTCTTGCTTTGCGACGCGTGTTGCGAGAGGACCCAGCGATCGTGCGAATGGGGCAGTAGCTGCAAGGACGAACTTCTGGCCGGGCAACTTCGCCGCTCGACGAGCGCTGTCGCGTAGGCTTGCGAGTGTGGCCTTGTCGGTAAAGGCCCGGGGGTGCGGCTAAAGGACCTCAAGGAATCAGGGCATGGGAAGTCTCATTTTGACTGCGGTGATCGCGGGAGCCTGGGGTGGAAGCCTGGTAGGGCTCGCCGAAGCCGCAGGAATTCTCTGGGCTGGGGCAAGCGTCAGCGAATTTGGGCTGTTTCCGTTCGGCTTTTGGTCTTACGGGCTTTTTGGGGCAACTCTAGGGCTTGTGTCGGGGAGTGTTTGCGCACTGGTTCCCGGGCGACAACCTCGCGAGTCTCGCCGGGCCGGACGGTACAGTGCGGGAGTGGCGTCGCTGTTGTTGAGCATGGTAGTGCTGCGGTATCATCTCGCGCAGCGCCTTTTCGGCGAACAGTTTCCCTCTCCGCTGACCGGTATCGGTTTCGCTGCGTACCTGGGTTTGTTCGCGACCGGCTTGGTGATGGCCTGGTTCGCAATGGGCGTCGTCACCGGCGTTGGCGGGCGTGGCCGTTACGGATTCTTGCGTCTCGGCGGATTTTGGCTGCTCGGGCTTTTTGCATGCGTCGCTTTGCAGGAGTGGCGGCAGGAGCCCGAGCCGACGTTGGTGCGCAAGGCCACAGGAAGCCCGAGTCAGCCAAACGTGGTGCTGATTGTTGCGGACACCTTGCGTGCCGATGCTTTAGGGATTGCTGGGGCACACGGGAAAACGCCCCACATCGATGCATTGGCGCGTGATGGCGTGTGGTTCCGTCACGCTTATGCACAGTCCTCGTGGACGCGCCCGTCCATTGCAACGATACTCACCGGGCAGCATCCTGCGGTACACGGCGCAGTGAGAAAATTCGACCCTTTGCCCGAAACGGCCGATACGCTCGCGGAGTTGCTCCAGCGCCAGGGATACTGGACGGCAGCGTTTGTCACCAACATCAACGTGGCCCCGATTTTCAACTTTCAGCAAGGGTTCCACGAGTATCACTATCTACCGCCAAGCTTCTACTTTGGTGCCTCGGATTCCGCCACGCGACTGTCGGCTTACAAGCTTTTGCGCTTGCTGCGAGAGCGTTTTTTTGGCTCCTACCTGTACTTCTACCACTATTACCAAGATGCCCAGGTGGTCACAGAAAGGGTGCGCGAGTGGCTCGATCAAGCGCCGCCGCAGCCGTTCTTTCTGTTGGTGCATTACATGGACCCGCACGATCCGTATTTGGAGATTCCTTACAACGGTAGAGGCATAGCCCGAGTCGTGGATCCCAACCCACCTCCGAACCGTGCAAATGAGATGCGACGGCTTTATGCGGCGGATGTTACCTACCTCGACCAACACCTGGGTGCGATGCTGAATGACTTTAAGCGTCGCGGACTTTACGAGAACACGGTGATTGTCTTCGTTGCCGATCATGGCGAGGAGTTTTACGAGCACGGTGGCTGGTGGCATGGTACGACACTGTATGAGGAGCAAATCCGCGTCCCTTTGATTGTTCGTCTTCCGCAGACGCGCGGCCACAGGGGAGAGCGATCGGACTTCGCGCAAACACTCGATATTGTCCCGACGATCCTGGCGCAAGCTGGCGCGGGCATTCCGGCAGGACTCCCGGGCCGAGACCTCTTCGGTGCCACTCCGGCGCCAGCCGAATTGTACGCCCACGAAAGCCTGGAGGGTAACGAAATCGAGGCTCTCCGGTGGAACGATTGGAAGCTGATTATCGCGAACCCAGGAAATCCTAGGGGACTGCCGGAGGTCGCCTTGTTCGATTTGGGCCAAGATCCAGCCGAGAATACTAACCTTGCGCCGGTGCGTCCAGAGATTGTGCGCCAGATGCGGGAGCTTTTAGTACGCGTGCGGCCAGTGCACCGTTAGGTTTCACGGGTGCTGTGATAGGGTAGCGCCATGCTTCTTATCGTTGGTTGGGATGGCGCATCACCGAACATCATCGAGGCTCTCCTGCGCGAGGGTAAGCTACCCAACTTGGCCTTTTTGCGGGAGCGAGGCGGTTGGGGCAGAGTACGCGCCCCGTGGCCGCCTGTGACGTTTCCGAGCTGGACAACGTTCATGACCGGGGTCAACCCCGGTCGCCACGGCATCTTTGACTTTACACGCCGAGTCCCCGGTTCGTATCGAGTCCATTTTGTCAACGCGACCTGGCGCCGAGCGCCAAGCATTTGGAAGATGTTGAGCGCTGCGGGGAAGCGGGTCTGCGTGTTGGGGCTACCGGCTACGTATCCACCCGAGGCCGTAAACGGGGTGCTCCTGAGTGGCTTCGATACACCGGTGACGACAAAGGCGGACCCCTCTTTCATGTATCCCCCAGACCGAAGCGCGGAGATATTCGACCTCGGCGGGTTTCCGTTCGCGGAGTTTCAGGAGTTTCGCGCGGGGCCGGGCTGGTACGCGCGCGCACGGGCTCTTTTACTCGCAGGAATCGAGCAGAAGTTGCGGGTGGCGGAATACTTTTTACGCCAGGAGCCGTGGGACTGTTTTCTGGTGTTGTTCGGCGAGTCCGACACCGTGGCACACCATTTTTGGCACTACCGCGATCCGAGTAGCCCCTTTGCCTCCGCGGGTCGCGCCTGCGGGCTCGGGGACGTTGTGGCGGAAGTGTATCAAGCACTCGACTACAGCCTGGGGCGACTCTTAGCGCTAGCCCCGGATGCCAATGTGTTGGTGATTTCCGACCACGGCTTTGGCGGTGCTTCGACTACGCGGATATATCTGAATCGTTGGCTTTGCGAGCACGGCTGGTTGCGGTTTCAAAAAACGTCCGGTGCGCGGGCGTGGGGGAAGAACTTAAAAGCTTTTGCATTACAGTCGATTCCCCTGCGATTCCAACGCATGTTGTTTCGCTGGCAAGGAGGAAAATGGTCGAACGCCCTGGAGACGTCGGCCCGTTTTGCGGGTATCGATTTCCGGTTGAGTGCGGCATTTTCGGAGGAGCTGGGTTACTTTCCCAGCATTTGGTTGAACGTGAAGGGGAGGGATCAGTGGGGGGTTGTGGACCACAGTGACTACCAGCGTGTACGTGACGACATCCGCGAAGCATTGTGGGGTTGGCGTGATCCGATGAGCGGGAAGGTGCTGGTGCGTAACGTCTGGTATCGGGAAGAATTGTATTCGGGGCCGTTTGTGGAAGAGGCTCCCGACATCATCTTGGAGCTCGAAGAGGACGCAGGAGGTTACGCAATCCTCGCGGGAACGAGCGGAGGAACGCCAGGCCCCAGTGTTGGGCAAGTGCATCTGGGAAGGTGGCGGGGAGGGAAGCTGCAGGGCTTGAGCGGCACGCACCGGCAAGATGGGATTTTCGCCTTGAGTGGTCCGAGCATCCGGGCCGCAGGGGATCGCGGCCCGGTCCGGATGGAACAATTCGCCCCTACAATTCTGGCGCTCTGCGGAGTCGCTCCGGGAAATGAACTTTTCGATGGAGAAACTTGTGCGCCCGTAGTAAGCGAGAATGCTCGAACCATCGAGCATATAGTTCAGTCTTGGTTGCCAAGCGGTCGCGTGTACAGCAAACAAGAGGAAGCAGAAGTCTGTAAGCGTCTGAAAGATTTGGGGTACCTTGAGTGAAAACGACATTGAAGGAGTGCGCCAGGAACGCGGTGCTCAGGATTGCGGTGGTTGCTCCGTGTCCGTTTCCGTCTGCCCGCGGCTCGCAGGTGCTGATGCGTGAAGTGGCGGAGGCTTTGGCTGCGCGCGGGCACGAGGTCCATGTGATTGCGTACCCCACCGGGGAGCATCTTGTTCCGATCCAGGGCATCGTGGTTCACCGGCCCCCGGCGTTTGGGCTGCGGTTTTGGGGGCGGCTGCCGTGGGTTCTTCGCAAATGTCTTTGGGATGTTTTGTTGGTTGTTACCGTCTGTCGTGTGGTTCGGCGGAGTAAGATTCAGGTGATCCATGCTCACAACTATGAAGGGCCTCTTGTGGCGCTGGCGGCGAGATGGATGCTGGGTTGCCCGATTGTGTATCACGCGCACAATGTATTGAGTGACGAACTGCCCACGTATTTCTCATCGCGCGTGGGTCGGAGGTTGGCGGGTTGGATCGGCCGCTGGGCAGATCGACTGGTGCCGCGATTGGCGGATGCGGTGGTGGCGCTGTCGAAGGCGCAGGAAGAGGCGCTGCTCGGTTGCGGGGTTCGCAAGGAACGAATTGTGGTACTTCCCCCGCTGGTACCTCAGGCTGATGAGGTTCTGGGAAAGTCGCGGGCGGACATTGGCAGCCTATCGGGGAAATTCGTCATCGGGTATGCGGGCAACTTCGACGGTTACCAGGAGATTGCGTTACTCACCCGAGGTTACAGTATATTTCGTGAGCGGTATCCGTCGGCCACGCTGCTCATTGTGACTCACGACGAAGATTGGGCAACGCGGGCCCCGCGGGAGCTGGTGGCGTTGTCGGGCCGTGGCGAGGCGGTGGTGGTTGTTTGCCGCACCTTTGCGGAGACTCGTCCTTGGCTGCGGCGCGCAGATGTACTCGTATGCCCGCGAAGTTCCTGGTCTGGATTCCCCATCAAGTTGCTGAATTTCTTGGTCATGGACAAACCTGTGGTGCTGTCATCGGGTGTGGCGCGAGGGATTGGGTGGAGGGACCGCGCGACGACGTTTGAAGCCGGCCGCGAGGTGGCTTTGGCTAACCTCTTGTTGCGGCTGGTTAGCGACTCCAGCGCAATGCTTGCGGCCGTTGAGGCCGTTCGGGAATTTGTCGCGCAGCTTCCGAGTCGCAGGCGGATCGCCGACGAACTCGAGCGGGTTCTGGAAGGTGTCGTTTTTCCACCGCAAGGAAGTCTGGCCTGGCAGCGTGGTGGCCGCCTCGATACGGACGAAGATCATTTAGGTGTTGATACCCGCGTGGTCGCTTCATATAAGCCAACGGATGCCAGCCGGGAGGGTGAAGCCCGTGCGTAAGCAAAAGTTTTGGGTGTTTTGGGGTTTGGCGTTGACGACTATACTGAGTGGCTTGTCTGGGTGGGGTTGCAGTCGGCAAGGCGCGGCGACTGCCGCACTTCCGCCCCTCGATGCGCCATTGCCCGTGCCGATGGGACAGGCGGCGCCGTATCGCATTAAACCCGGAGACTTGTTGCGGGTGAAGTTTCTTTACCATCCGGAACTGGATGTAAAAGTGCCCGTGCGGCCCGATGGCGGGATCACACTTCAAATGGGTGGCGATATCCAAGCGGCAGGGCTGACAACGGATGAACTCGCCCGAGCCATCGTGGAGCGAACCAAGGATCGCCTGCGGGAGCCAGAAGTTTCCGTTTTGATCGCACAAACCGCAGATCTCAAGGTCTACGTGATGGGCGAGGTCCGGGTTCCGGGCATCGTGCCGTATCGAGAAGGTATGACGCCCTTGCAGGCCATTGCGGATCGCGGGGGGTTTCTGGACACAGCGAGGGTGGACAGTGTGTTGCGCCTTTCTCCCGGAGATAACGAATACCAAGGAACACGATTGGATCTCGCGCAGGCGCTGCGGAGCGGTGCACCCGAGGATGTGGAGTTACGCCCGGGCGATGTGCTGTATGTTCCCAGGACCTTCATCGGCGACGTGAATGCTTTCGTGCGCTTGTACATCCGTGGGTTGCTGCCGGTCGAGCCACGGGTCGGCGCGGGGACTTCTTTTTAGGCTGGAAAGTAAGACTGGAAAGCGAACGCTGGTATGGCATTTGAGCCCCAGAGGCGCCCGAACAATATTCGGAACACCGGCCTGGGTGGGCCGGCAAACTACGGTGGCAACGCTGGTTGGAGCGGCAACGGAGGTTGGGAGGGCACAGCGAGTGATCAGGTCCGTGACATCCTCCATGTCCTGTTCAAACACAAACGCCTGATCGCCGCGCTTTTCCTAGTGGTCGCCTTGCCCGGACTTTTGAGCACCGTGTTGCAACGGCCGAAGTACTTGGCAACGGCGAAAGTCATGATTTCGGCTTCCCGGACGGACCCAACCGTTCAGCCGACGGACGTGACGAAACTCGAGCCGGTACAGCTCAACGAGTCGCTAGTGAACACCGAGGTCCACATTGTGACCAGCCGTGACCTTTTGAGCTCGGTCGTTCAATCTCTGTCCGTCAACGGCGATGGCGGTGCCACTGCAGCCAAGGCAACACGTGGGCTCGCGGATCAACTTGCAAATCTGCAGAGAACTTTGGCGGTGACTCCCATTAAGGCTTCCAATGTGATTCAAATTGATTACCGTCACAGCGATCCCGCCTACGCTGCCCGGGTAGTCAACCGCCTGGTGGATGAATATCTCGCCTACCACGCTGAGGTGCACGGGAACAAGGATCTTCCGCGCTTTTACGACGAGCAGCGCAAAGTTCTCGAGCAGGAACTCCGCCGGGCAGAGCAAGCGCTCATCGAGTTCTCCAACAAGGAGGGCGTAGTTTCGCCGGCGGACGAGATTGCTGCGACGGTTCGAATGGTTGCCGAGACGGCCAGCGTTCTCAGGGAAATCAACGCCAGTATTGTGGGAACGGAAGAGCGCCTTCGTGTGTTGCGGGAACAGATTGCCCAACAGCCGGAGGTGGTGAAACGTTCACAGTCCCTGGAAGTCAACCCTGTGATCACCCAGCTCACTTCTCAGTTGGTGGACCGGCAAGTCGATCGCGTAGCATTGCTGCGGAAGTACACCGAGAAGGACAGACACGTTCGAGACAATGACGAGGAAATTCAGGAGTTGCGAGCCGCTTTGGAAGCGGAACTACGTGAACGCCCGACGGTTGTGTCTCATCAGTTGTACCGCACAAACCCTTTACGGGAAGACCGCTTGCGGACCCTTCTGGATTTGGAAAGCCAGGTCAGTGAGATGCGGGCTCGGCAGGCCGCACTGGAAGATGAATTGAGCCGCTCCACGCGCAGGCTGATCTTGCTCCGCCAAAAGGGCGTGGAGTTCGAGCGCCTGGAGCAAGAAGTGAAAACTCGGCGCGAGGCTTATGAGCTGTACGTCAAGCGTGAGCAAGAAGCGCGGATCAGCCGCGCCATGGACGAGCAGAAGCTCGTCAATGTGAGCGTGGTGCAGCGTCCGACCCCTCCCTTGCCTCAGATCGATACACGCCGAGTTTCTGCCAGTCTTGCGTTGCTTGCCGGGCTTGTGGTTGGTATTGCGGGAGCGTTTGCGCGGGAGTACGTAAGTAGGCCGTTACGTTCGGAAAGTGACGTGGTTAGGTTTTTGGGGTTGCCGTTGTTGGGTACGGTGCGTGACTCCGGGACTGCATAGATCGGTCGAGGCGGATTCGAGGAGTCTGTGAGCAAAATTTATGAGGCCCTGAAAAAAGCAGAGGAGGAACGGGAGCGCGGGCGGGTTCAGACGCCGAGCCCGGTTGTTCCTCCAGCGCTCACAGATCCTGCGGCGGCAATTCAAGAAGACTATCAGCGATTGCGCGCGAGCGTGCTGTCGATGACGGTGCCGGCAGGCCTTCACACACTTTTACTGGTGAGCGCGCAACATCGCGAAGGTACGACCACTGTCGCTTTGGGGCTTGCCCTGGCACTGGCGCGCGAGCGCGACAGTCGCGTGTTGCTCATGGAGGCGAACCTTCGCAGCCCCTCTCTGCGGCACTTGCTGCCGGTGCCGACAAGCTATGGGCTGTCCGACTACGCGTTAGGTAGGGCCGCACCGGAGGCCATCGTCACTCGCGTCGACGAATGGAACTTGTCCGTGATCCCGGCAGGCACGCAACCCGCCACCACAGTTGCCGTGGAGGCCATCGAAACATTGCTGGCCCGGCTTCAGCCGCAGTTCGATTTTGTGGTAATCGATGGACCACCGGTCAATGTGTACGCGGATGCTGCTGTGATCGGGTCGAAGGTGGACGGGGTCATTCTGGTTTTCGAGGCGGACCGTACCCCGGTAACCGATGCGGAGGCGGCCAAGCGACAACTGGACCGGGTTGGGGCCAGGATTTTGGGAGTCGTGCTGAACCGCCAGCGCTCATACATCCCCGCTTTCTTGGAAAACTTATTGTGAAGCGGATCGCTTCCGCTAGGTAGCCCATGCAGGGACTGGGAACACTTTCACCCCGAGTCGGCGAACGCTCTTTCGGCCCGCTGTTGGTAGTTTTCGCGGTGGCCTTGCTCGGAGGTGCCGGGGCTCTTTTGTTGGGTGGAGCAACGGTCGTCCTGGTGCTGGGGCTCTTGTTGCTTGCCGCCATTGTGGCGCGCCCACATTACGGGATCGCCCTTTTCTTGTCCACGTTTTTGATGACGTATCCCCGAGCCCTCCAGGGCACGGGGTTCCTGACCATCAACAACGTGTTGGGGCTCATCTTTCTAATATTACTCGCGTACAAAGTGTACCGCGAGCGGGACTGGTCATTCCTGAACGCCCCTGAGGTCCTGCTGTTGGGCTTTATTGTGCTGATGTACTATCTGTCAGCACAGCTCAACGGGCCGGACCCTCACACGCTCGAGCTCCTCGGGGAGCAAGAACTCAGCGCTGCGAACATGCGCATTTTCGTAAATCGGGTCGCGTTTACCATTTTCTTTATCGCATTTATCCGAACGCCCGAGCATGTACGAATGATTTACCTGCTGGGCCTCGCGTTCATGGTGGCGAGCGCGTTGAGCGGTGTCCAAGGGGTCATACAGGGGGGTGGTTTGTATGGGTATCGGGCAACCACCGAAGCGCGCTTAGTGGCGGCGGCGTACAACCCGAATCGCCTCGCCATGCTGTCGGTCTTCTCCGTAGCCGGACTTTGGTATTTGCGGCGCTCCTTGGCCGTGCCGGGCTTGCGTACCGCCTTGGTTCCGGCGATTGCCGTGATGGGGCTGGCCGTGTTCATGACCGCATCGCGGAGCGGGCTACTGGGACTTGCGGTTTGTTTTGCCGCCATCTTGTGGGACGAGCGAGTGGGCATCAGGGCTTTGATCAACTGGCTCATGGGAATCGTGCTCGTTGCTGTGTTGGTGGCGCAGTTCGTTCCCGAGCGAAGCCTCGAACGCATCACGAACTTACCCGGCACACAACAAGCACAGGTCGGCGAAGGTGCAGGCTCTTTGGAGCGTAGAGGGAGGGCATGGGAAATCGCTTGGGAGCTTTTTTTGGAAAGTCCATTCCTCGGAGTCGGAATGGGAAATTGGGAAGTGGCCCGATTTTTAAAGGATCCGGCTCGCTCGACGGCCGCCCCCCACAGCTCGTATCTGCTGGCGTTGGTGGAAGGTGGGGTGTTTTGCTTGGCTGGGTTCCTGGCTCTCCTGTGGCGCACTTGGCAGAACTACCGTTTTGCCGAACAGTGGATGACTCAAGGACCGCCTTCTCCTGTGAGGGACCTGCTGTGGATCACGAAGGCAGCCAAGATCAACTTGATCTCCCTAGCATTCTTCTCGCTTTTTGCTGATCTCTGGCAGTTCGTGTTGCTTTTCTGGTTAGTCGGAATCAGCGTGGTGCTGCGCCGCATCGTGGAAGCAGATATGCAGCGGCTGCGGTGGGCGTGACATGCATCCATACCTGACTGCGGAGAGCTATGCGAAGTTTCTGGCACTCCAGGGATACCGGGTCCGGCGCACGAAGACCACATTTTGGTTCGAGGCAAACCGTTGGTTTTACCTCGCTGCCCCCCATCACCGCGAGTACTACATCAGCCCCGGGGAGGTCCGAGAGTTATTCCGGGGATGGCGTTGTGTAGGTGTTCGCTACGCTGCCCCGCTTCATTCCGAAGTTGGAAAGCTTAGCTACCAAATTGTCTTGGATACGCGAGACTATGGGCTAGAGGGCCTGAGCGCAAATGTGCGCAGTAAGATCCGTCGTGGGCTGCGGCGCTGCCATGTGGGACCAGCAGATTTGGGCACCTTGGAGCGAGAGGGCTGGGAGCTGAACTTGGAAACACTCAGGCGGCAAAATCGGGGCGACGCTTGGACCGAGCAGCATTGGAGGAGGTTCTGGCGAGCGGCTCAGCAAGTGCCGGGAGTGGAGGGTTGGGGAGCCTGGGTCGGGGACAAGTTGGCCGCGTTTCTGGTGACCGTGAGTTTCGAAGACGCGGTGGAGTTCCTTCTGAGTCGCTCCACGACAGACGAAAGAGGCGCCTATCCCAATAATGCGTTGCTTTTCCGTGTTGCGGAGGAGATGCTGGTACGCCGTCAGGCTCCCCAGATTACGTTTGGCCTAGAGTCCCTCGAGGACGTCAAACCGCTGGATGAGTTTAAGTTCAGCATGGGCTTTCGCGCTCGTCCCTTGCGCCAGGTTGTTGTATTCCATCCCGTCCTGCGCTCCATCTTGTCCCGTCCGGAATGGCGGACACTCGTGCGCCGCTGGTTGGTGCGTCGAGGGCACGCGAGCGTTTTTTGGCGCAAAGCCGCTGGGCTCTTGCAATTTGCCGAAGAAAGCGGCTTGTAGCGAATGCGGAGGCGCGGAGAAGATTTGATGCTCGTGCTCGAAAAGCGGTGGAAAGCAATACCGAGCAACCTTTGCGTATGCACGGACCGCAAGCGCGGATGAGATCATTTGGGGAGGAGGGGTCAGTTCGTCATGTTATCAGCAGCCCCAGAAGACAAACAGCGACATACTGGCTCGGAGCTGAGGGAAAGGCAGGTCCCATTTTATCAGCCAGACATCGGCGAAGAGGAAATCGCTGCCGTAACCGAAACGCTCCGGTCTGGTTGGATCACCATCGGCCCGCGGACTCAAGAGTTTGAGCGATCGTTTGCGAACTTCATCGGTGCGCCCCATGCGGTCGCCGTGAGTTCCTGCACAGCCGCACTTCACCTCGCCTTGAACTGTGCCGGGATTCAGCAGGGAGATGAAGTGATCACGAGTACCCTCACGTTTACGGCCACCGGGGCGACGATTGTCCACGCTGGGGCCACGCCCGTACTGGTGGATGTCACTCCAGATACCTTGAACCTCGATCCAACGCAGGTGGCAAAGAAGATTACCCACCGAACCCGGGCCATTGTTCCCGTACACTTTGCGGGTCACCCCGCAGAAATGGACGAGTTATTGGCGATCGCTAGGGCATACAATCTAGTGGTCGTCGAGGACGCGGCACATGCCTTGCCCGCAGCCTATAAAGGCCGGCGCGTCGGCACGATCGGTGACCTTACGGCGTTTAGCTTTTATGCCACAAAAAACCTTTGCACTGGAGAAGGGGGCATGCTGACCACCTCGCGGGAGGACTGGGTCGAAATTCTTCGGACGCGCAGGCTGCACGGAATGAACCGAGATGCCTGGCGCCGGTACAGTGCTGAGGGCCAGTGGCGCTACGACGTATCGTACCCCGGATTCAAGTACAACATGACCGACCTGAACGCAGCATTGGGCTTGGTACAGTTACGCAGACTGCCACAGTTGCATGCCCGGCGGCAGCAATTGGTGGAGCTGTACTTGAATTACCTTGCTGACGTCGAAGAGCTGGAACTTCCGGTGGCGCGATCCGAGGTCGAGCACGCCTGGCACCTTTTTGTCGTCAAAATCCGAACGGACATGCTTCGCGTCCACCGAGATTGGGTGATGGAAGAGTTGCGTCGGGTGGGAATCGCCACGCAGGTCCACTTCATTCCGCTGCACGAGCACTCCTACTATCGCTCGGCTCTGGCACTGGATCGGCGCGAGTTTCCGGTGGCTTCAGATGCGGGAGAGCGAATGATTTCCTTGCCCCTTTTCACTCGGATGACCGACGAAGACGTGGCTTACGTTTGCGATCACTTGAGGAGGGTCGTACGTGCACAACGCCGTTGAAATCGGGTCGCTTCGTTTGCCCAGTGTACCTCCGTGGCAGTTCGGAAAGATGGGGCCTTGGGGGCGGCGCGCCAAACGTATCCTCGACGTGACGTTAGCCGCGATCGGGCTGCTGGTTTTGCTACCCCTGTTTGCTGTGATCGCGGTTCTGATCAAGCTCGATTCGCCGGGGCCGGTGTTTTTCCGCCAACGCCGAGTAGGCCTAGGCGGGAAACCGTTTCGTATCTTCAAGTTTCGCACGATGGTGCATGGGGCCTATCAAATGGGTTCGCGGTTAACCGTGAAGCGCGACCCGCGGATCACCCGCTTGGGGAAGTTCTTACGGTGGTCCAAAATCGACGAGCTGCCTCAACTCATCAACGTGCTTAAAGGGGAAATGAGTTTTGTGGGTCCTCGACCCGAAGACCCGTATTTTGTGCAGTTTTACCGCGGAGACCAAGTGCAAGTGCTCAGCGTCCCACCGGGGATCTTCGGCCCGAGTCAAATTCACGGACGTGACGAGGTGGACGAGTACCCCGATGGGCTGAAGGACACCGAAGCTTATTACATCGAGCACATCCTGCCGGCAAAGGTGAGGCGCGACTTGGAATACATTCGCAATGCGACGTTTTGGTCGGAACTCAAATTTTTGCTGGGCGGTGCATGGGCCACCATTCGCGGTGCTCTCCGCGCCCGTTACCTTTGGGAGCGCCGCAAACGCATTGCGTTGCTGGCGGCAGATTTACTCTGTGCGCTGGGAGCGTACGTACTGGCTCTCCTCGTGCGTTTCGATTGGCAACTCCCCGCGGCGGAGTACGTTCCGCAAACGTTGTTGCTGATCGCGGTGCTGCGCCCGGCAGCGGCCGTGTATTTCGGTATCTACCAGAGCATGTTGCGGTACTTCGGTGTTTGGGACTTTATCTCGCTCGTGAAGGCAGTCTCGGCGAGCTCGCTGATGATTGCTGGGCTGACGTACTTCTTGGGGATGCAATCTCATCCTCGCTCCGTGTTTGTGATCGACTGGGCCCTGGTGTTATTGAGCTGGGGCGGGCTGCGTCTGGTCCTTCGGAGTTACCTCCGAACTTCGCTGCGCAAGCGTTCGCGCCGTATGCGCGCCTTGATTGTGGGAACGGGGTTGGGTGGCGAACAAATGTGCCGAGCCATGCTAGAGGAACCGTTTGCGGCCTATGCGCCGGTGGGTTTTATCGATGAGGTGCCGGAACGGTGGGGAGCCCGGATCCATGGAGTTAAGGTTTTGGGGGGCATTGCCGAGCTCCCGCTCGCGCTCTCGGCAAACAAGGTGGACTCTGTGTTTGTGTGTTTGTCGGACGTGAACGAGGACGTTGCACGCGAAGCCGTCGAACTGTGCACGCGGGCCAACGTACCGGTGCGTGTCGTGCCCGCGTTGAACCAGTTGCTCGAACCGCACGCCGCCAGCCAGCCGGTACCCGCTCGCGGCTTTGCGCGCCCGTGACCAAGAGGTGCCAGGAGACAATTGCTGGGGCCGAGGGTCTTCGCTTCTCCACAGTATGCGGGCCGGCTCTGTATCGACAGCATCTGAGAATCGCCCGCAGGCGCAAGTTTCGATGACGGCGGGAACCGAGCCGCTCGCTTTTCTCTATCCGGCGTTCCCAGTTCTGCATCAAACTTTCGTCATGTGGGAGGCCGTGGCGCTGCGGCGCCTAGGGTTGGGGCTCAGACTGTACTCTCTGGAAAAGCCACCACCGGGCAAACAACAACCCGAGGCAGAAGTATTACGGCAGGAGGTAACTTACCTGCCTGCCGCGTGGTCTTTCGCGGTACTCCGGGCGAATGCCCGCTCTGCTTGGCAGCGGCCCGGGAAATATGTGGAGGCCCTTGCGCGATTGATGCGGGAATGGTGGCGCGACCGGAAGTGGTTCCTCGCCCGCAAGCGTGGTGCCGCCAAGACCGACGCGCCGATGTCCTGGAAGATGCGTGCCGAGGCGTGGTGGAACACGAGCCCGACCGTGTATTTGCTCAAGACGCTGTGGCTATTTCCGAAAGCGGTGTACCTCGGAGAGCGGCTCCAGCGCGAAGGGATTTCGAGAATCCACGCCCACTGGGCCACTTATGCCACGTCCGCCGCATTGCTGTTGCGCTGGCTGTACGGGTTTCGCTTTAGCTTTACAGCCCACGCATACGACATCTATCTGATGCCGGTGCTGCTGCGAGCCAAGCTCCGCGAGGCGGACTTTGTGGTGACGTGTGCGCGAGTCAACGCAGAGCATCTGAGGGCGCTAGCGAGTGAAAATGACGCTCGGGTGGTCGTGAACTACCACGGAGTGGATCTGGCGCGTTTTGCGCCGCGCCCCCGGTGCGCGCGTGAATCCCTGGCACGCATCGTCACTTGTGGCAGCCTGCGGCTCTACAAAGGACATCACGTTCTGATCGAAGCATGCGCCCGGGTGCACCGGCCCGTGCACTGCGTGATCATCGGGGAAGGCCCGTATCGCTCGATCTTGGAGGCGCAGGTGCGAAGGCTCGGACTGGTCAGCCGGGTGCAATTTACCGGTGCGCTCGTCCAGGAAAAAGTGGCCGAAGAGTATGCGAAAGCGGATTTGTTCGTTCTTGCCAGTGTGGTTCTGGAAGATTCGGGTCGTCAGGATGTGATCCCGAATGTATTAGTGGAGGCCATGGCGATGGGGTTGCCGGTGATTGCGTCGGACCTTCCAGGCATACGGGAACTCATCACCAACGGGGTGGAGGGGCGCTTGGTGCCACCGAACGACCCGCAAGCCCTGGCGCAGGCGATCGAGGAATTACTCGATAACCCGTCCCTTTGCGCAAAGCTGGCTCGAGGCGGACGCGAACGTGTCGTGAAGCATTTTGATCGCGAGCGCAATGTTCGCGACCTGGCTGCGCTCTTCTGCGCCACGCTTTGACGGGACTGGGCGGGCCCTGGGATTTTTCTTGCATTTTCCGCAGTTTTGTGGAACGCAAGCCAACCATCTGACATGCCTGCCCCGTGCCGATTTTCAGGACGACCTTTGTTTTCGCCAGCAAATGCAAGGTTGCTAACGCCCGCTGCCGGTTTTGGGCCCGGGTCCACCGGAGTCGCGAGTTGTGCTGACGCGTCGAGCTGCCGGGGGGCTGGACAAGAGGCGGCACTAATGATTGGGAGGTGCGGGTCGCTAGCACCGGCGGGTTTGGTCCAATCTTCGTGGGCCGAGACCGACAGCAATCAGGGAACGGAATCCAGAAGAGAGGGAGGGATCTGGGAATGGCAAGAGATTTGGTTCTGGTGACAGGTGGAGCAGGATACATCGGGAGTCACGTAGTGCGCAAACTTTTGGAGCGGGGCTACCGTGTACGCGTTCTGGATAAGTTTTTGTACGGAGAGCGCGGGTTGGCGGATCTCCAAGGGAACCGCGGCCTCGAGATCCGGTTCGGGGACATTTGCCACATCCGCGATGTCGTGCAGGCAGTGAAGGGTGCCCGTGGAGTGATCGCATTGGCCGCTTTGGTGGGTGACGCCGCGTGCGATCTGGACCCAAAAGAAACCTTGATGACGAATTACGAATCCACTCGCTTGCTCCTCGAGGCGTGTCGGGATGCTGCGGTCCAACGACTGGTGTTTGCCTCGTCTTGCAGTGTGTATGGGGCCAACGGCAATGGTTTGCTGGACGAGAGGTCTCCATTGCATCCCGTGTCGCTCTACGCGCGTACCCGGATCATGTCGGAAGACATGCTGCTGCGCGAAGCCGGGGACATTGAAGTGGCCATCCTGCGACTTGCAACTGTGTGTGGGCTATCGCCGCGCATGCGGTTCGACTTGATGGTGAACACTATCACTGCGCGCGCAACGGTCATGGGGAATATCCGAGTGGTTGGAGCGAATCAGTGGCGCCCGCACATCCATGTCCGGGATGCAGCCGAGGCATTCGTACGTGCCGTCGAGGCCCCAGCAACCGCAGTGGATCGCGGCGTGTTCAACGTCGGCGGGGATCATCTCAATTTCACCGTCGGCCAAATCGCTCAAAAGGTTGTGGAATTCTTGCCCGGAACGCGTGTCGAGTATTTTGATCACGTGGAGGATCGGCGCAGCTACCGGGTTTCATTTAAGCGCATCCGGGAGCAACTCGGGTTCGTGCCTCGCTTCACCGTTGAGGATGCAATCCGCGAGGTGCATAGCGTTCTGCAGAGCGGGCAGGTGGGGGACTACAGTGCTCCCGTATACTATAACGTGAAGCAGTTGCAGGAATACTCCCGGCAGCGAGCGACTGCTTGATTTAGAATCGCTCCTGAATTTCAGATCGCTTCTTTCTCACTCGGCTTCGCTGAGCTCTTCCCATGCCCCTTCGTCCAACGGTCCGTGTCGCACTGCTAGGTTGCGGCCGTATTGCCCACGTGCACGCTACGTATCTCCGTCGGCTGGAGGGCGTGGAGCTGGTCGGAGCGTGCGACTCGCACCCCCAAGCTCGCGAGGCGTTCACACGGCGCTGGGGTTTGCCGACTTGCGCCAGCATCCGAGAAATGCTGGCGGTGCTGGAACCAGCGGTCGTGCATGTCGTGACGCCGCCAACCACGCATGCTCACTGCGCGATCGAGCTCATGGAGGCGGGGGTAGATGTGCTTGTCGAGAAGCCCATGGCGACGTCGGTAGCCGAGGCCGATGCCATGGTGGCGACTGCAGAACGAACCGGTCGCGTGTTGACTGTGGATCACAACCGTTGGTTCGATCCGGTTGTTGTTCGGGCCCGGTCGGCCTTGGAAATGGGTTTCTTCGGAGAGCTCATAGGAGTGGAACTGTTCGCAAGCTTTGCAGACGGGGAGGGAACAGAGCCCCAGGCATGGAAGCAAGACTTGCCGGGCGGCCCGATTTTCGACACGGTGCCCCACTTGGCATACCTTGCGTATGGATTCTTGGGAGAACCCCGGCGCGTGTCTGTCTTTCACCGTGTCGGAGGCGATGGCAGCATTGTCGAGTTGAGAGCCATGGTGGAGGGAGAGCGTGCTACCGGTCTACTGACAATGTCCTCCTTGGTACGGCCGCTGGCCAATACCGTGGCGCTGTTGGGTACGAAACAGAGCGCCTTTATGAACCTCAACAATATGACCTTGGTGCTGCGCCGCTCGCCGAAACTGCCGAAGCCACTGGCAAAAGTGTTCCCCAATCTAGACGAAGCCCGCCAGCTCTTTTCCGCGACTGTGGCAAACACCGCGGCTTTTATGTTGGGACGACAGCGATACTACCCGGGAATTGGGGCGCATTTGCAGGCGTTTTACGCTGCCTATCGTCAAGGGTTGCCTCCCCCCGTGTCGGCCCGCGCGGGTAAAGCGGTCGTGCAATTGATCGAACAATTGCTCGCACCGACGCTGGAGGCCAGGCAAGCCCGAATGAAGAGGTCGGAACGGTGAGGGTGCTCGTCACCGGTGCCGCCGGCTTCTTGGGTCAGGCGCTCGTAGAGGAGTTTGCACGACACGGGTCACGGGTGCGTGCGCTCGTTCACCGGAGTACGCCGCCTACATGGCCGGGCGAAGTGGAAGTCGTGAGCGGCGATCTGGGCAGTCCGGATTTCTTGGTGCGCGCCGTGGAGAATGTGGACGCCATTGTGCATGCAGCGGCTCGAGTGAGCACAGAGGGAACATGGGAAGATTTTGCCGCGGTCAATGTTCGAGGCACCATGTCGCTGTTGGAAGCCGCTGGCGAGGCCGGCGTGGGTTGCGTGGTGCACGTCAGTTCTCTCAGCGTGTTTGCCGTGCCCCGGGATCCGTATACGGTGACCGATTCATCACCGTACGAGAGCGAGTCGAATGCGCGGGGGCATTATAGTCGCTCCAAGCTCGCTGCTGACCGGTTGGCGCTCTGGTATGCGAAGCGAGGCGCTCCTGTCGTCGTATTGCGGCCAGGTCTTTTGTGGGGACCAGGTCGCCGACCACCGCTGGCGCGCCAGAGTTTTCAGCGCGACGGCGTGAGGTTTATTTTGGCTCGGAAGGACTACCCTCTGCCCCTCAGTCATGTGCAGAGTGTGGCCCGAGCTGCGTTCCTGGCGGTCGAGCGCGCACGCAACGTGAGCGGACGAGGACTGAATGTGGTGGATGTTCACGTGCCACAACGCCTCTGGGTCGACGCGTACCGGGAACTCAGCGGCGGGAGTTGGCGTCCGCTGTATTTGCCCGTGCAGGTTGTGGCGGCGGCGGCCATGCTAGCAGAACGCGTGCTGGGATTTGCGGGGCGGCGCTCGCCCGTTACGTATCATCAGATCGTCCGGGCAACGCGGCGGGCGTACTATGACTGTTCCGCAACCAAGGAGTTGCTAGGGTGGGAACCTCGGTCCGACTGGAGGTCCGACTTGCAAGCCGTGCTCGGGTCATTGAAAACGGATGCGTCTAGGCAAACGTGAGATGCACAACCATTCGCTGCGACGGCCGGAGGAATTGAAAACGTACTATCGCGACGAGGGCGTGGTTCATACCTACCTCGAGCGTCGCACCGCCCAGCCGTTGAACGGGTTGCTCCACCGGCGCCAGGTCGAGCTTCTCAATCAATGGGTGGCTGAGGTACGCCCAGGACGAGTTCTCGAAGTGGCGTGCGGTCCCGGGCGCCTGACCGCAGAAGTCCAGGGAGTGCCGTTCGGAGTGGCTGTGGACGCAAGTATGCCGATGTTGCGGCTAGCCCGCCAACGAGTGGCGGGAACCCGTTGGCGGTTTCTGCGAACCGACGCATTTCGCTTGCCGTTTCGGGACGGTTCCTTCGATCTTGTTTATTCGGCCCGGTTCGTCCGCCACTTCGAGCTGGCGGACCGGCAACGGCTGTACGCAGAAATTCAGCGGGTGTTAGCGCCCAAAGGATTCTTCGTTGTGGACGCGTTGAACTTTGACACCTCGTACCCCGCCAGACTCGAACGAGGTTTGGAACACTACAAGATTTACGACGTGCTCTACCGTCCGGGGGAAGCGGAGCAGGAGTTAGAGCGGGCTGGTTTCCGGGTGATTCGTACAGAAGGCATCTTGCGCTGGTTTCCGGTGCAGCGGCGAATCAATCGTTTGCGTTTTCGGGCCCCAGCTTTTGCCCGGTGGTGGATAGACATGTTGGAACGTTTACCAGGAAACAAGCCGCAAACGTGGATGTTTTTTTGTGAGAAGGCCGTTTGCGAAGATCCGGCGACGCGCGCTGCTCAGGAGCACTGAATCTGGACGACCACGCCATGGGCCGCTTGTCACAAGAGATGATCGCGTTGTTTGGCTCGCGGGTGGGCGTGGCAGCCATCGGAATGGTGACGAGCATCGTGCTTGCCAGAGGGCTGGGGCCCCATGACCGGGGTTTGCTGGCGTTAGCTTTGCTGTTGCCCTCTACGCTGGTGACGATGACCAAGCTCGGGATCACACAAGCCAACGTCTATTGCTCCCGGCGCGAGGGGGCGCCTCTGGCTCAGGTGGCGAGCAATTCTCTCGTGTTGGCTTTGCTCCTGGGCGTGGGTGCGGCGGTGGTCGTTTGGTGTGCGCAAGATCCGCTGCGGGATACGGTGTTGCGCGGGCTTCCGGCTTGGGCACTGTTGCTGGCGTTGTGGCGACTCCCACTGTTGCTGATCGACAACTACTTTTGGGGAGTCCTGCAAGCGATGGGCAGGTTTAGCGTGTACAATCGGCGCACGCTGGCTGGCGCTGGCGGTGTGTTGGTTGGCCTTGTGCTCCTGTGGGCCGTGGGGCGCTTGAATTTATATGGCGCCCTGTTGGTGTACGCTCTGGCAACTTCGTTCGTCGTGACATCTCTCCTGTGGACAGTACACCGGCTTCTCCCGTTTGGTTTCCATGTGGATCGCTCTCTTTTGATGCGCCAACTGAAGTTTGGGAGCAAGTCTTACGCCCAAATTCTCACTATGCACTTGTTGTTTCGGAGCGATGTGTATTTGGTGGCGTATTTCCTCGATCCTGCACGCACAGCGTTTTACAGCTTGGCCTTACACTTCACGGAAATGTTGCTGGAGATCCCGCAGGCCGTTGGTTGGGTCATTTATCCAAAGTTAGCTTCGCTCGAAAAAGCCGAAGTGCACCGTACGACGGCATTGACTTGTCGGCGCGTGCTCTTGGTGACCACTCTGGCGGGAGGGACGCTGGTCATGGTCGGCCCTTGGTTCATCCCGTTGTGGTACGGAAAATCGTTCGCACCTGCGGCCGAACCATTGCCTTTTGCTGCAGTTGGCGCCCTCGCGATGGCTGTATTCACGATTCTTTCGCGGGACTTCACTAGTCGCAATCGGCAGCTAGTCAATGTTTTTGCAGGGATAGTGGCCTTGGGGACGAATCTGGGGTTGAATGTTGTGTTTATCCCCAAGTGGGGAATCGTCGGAGCTGCGCTGGCCACGGCAGTGGCTTACTCCCTGGCGGCTGGGCTTCTCCTTGCATTCTTCCGCGTGGAATCTGGAATTCGACTGCACGAGGTGTTGTTGCCGCAGCGGAGCGACATTGTGGCCACTTGGCGTTCGGCGCTGCAACCGTTCGAGCGCCACATCGCGCGAGCGGCTCTCGTGCAGCGTGTACTGCCGCGTTCGTGGAATCGGGCGGGAGCGGGGAAGACCGGATCCGCTCTCAAATGAACGCGAGTGGGCGATGCCTTCGTCTCGAATTGTGGGCAATCTCCACGGAATTGGGTTCTCCTTCGAAGTGGACCGTGAGGATGTGCATCAGTACGCGCGCGAACACCTTGCACCCATGGTGGGCGAGGGAGCTCCTTCGGAGCCGCCGTTGCGTGTCATCTCCACGTTACGGTGGGTCGATGGGCAGCCGTGGCCGCGGGCGCAGTGGGGTGTGGCGGATCAGCGGTGGACCCGCGTGGATCGCGACTTGTACCTGGGTTTTAGCGAGCTTCTTTGGCTGCGCGTTGACGATTTGCGGGATTTGGTGTTGCACTTGCGCGCCGCGGAAGGGCAGGCCTTGGCTCTCCACGGAACATTTTTCTTTCGCTTGGGGAACAGCTCCCTTACGGATTGGCTCCGCCGCGGGTGGGTGGGGCGCCGCGTGAGTGATTTTCGGCGCCGCCGTTTTCCAACGCTGGTGAGCTATCTGGTTTACTATCCCTTGTGGTGGGTAGCGGAAACGGAACGAGGTTTTCACCCGATTCACGCCGGGGCGGTGGCCACACCAACGGGTGGGGTGGTGCTCGCCGGTGCGAGCGGTGTGGGCAAATCCACTCTGGCCACAGCGCTGGCAGGGGAAGACGACATGCGTTTGTTGTCGGACAGTTTTGTATTTGTGCGAGGACGCGACATTTACGCGGTGCCCGAGCCCATTCTGCTCGACAGGAACGCTCTCGAGTGGTTGGAAAGTCGGCGGCAAATTTTGCAGCCGATACCTCACCGGTACATGTTGGAACGTAGGGGCTACCGCGTAGTCCGGGAAAAGTGCCAAGCGCGCACTGTTGCTCGGCTCGTGCTCTTCCCACAGCGGGGGCCCGAATGGATTTGTCGGCGGCTGTCTCCCCAGCAGGCCTGGTTTCGGCTGAGTGCGGCCAACCTCATGGTGAACGACCTGCGCCGTTATTATGCCCTGGCGGCTGCTTGGGAGCAGCTCGAACCACGAGGACTGGTGTGTCAGCGCGAGCGAGCCATGGAAGCGCTGCTGCGTGAAACCCCGGCCTTCGAATTGCAAATCCCTCCCGGGACGCCCAGCGCGACCGTTGTTGCGCGCATACGAGAACTGCTCCATTCGCTGCCGGGTTTCAGCGAGGGCGGGGGGTGATGCCGCGCGTACTCGTTGTCGAAGGATCGAGCGGGGGCGTGGTCGGTGGCTCGCTTACCGGCTTGTACCACATGATTCGGGGCTTTGACCACGCGCGATATCAGTTCGCCATGGCCCTGTACGAGCCGAAGGCAATCGAGGCGAATTTCGCCGCCTTGGGCGTTCCGGTTTACCGACTGCAGAGAACCCGTTTGCCAAAAGAACATGCGTTGCAGCGTTCGAAAGCGTACCACGCTGTTCGTCGAGCTGCATGGATCCGCGCAATGATGCACCACTTGCGCTCCGCAGCTGCGACCGCTTGGGAAGATATCCCAGCCGCGCGGCGTTGTGCCGCAGTGTATCGAGCGGCGCGGCCGGACTTGGTTCATGCGGGTAACGGGTTGCGTGCCAATTTTGATGCGCTGCTTGCCTGCTGGGCGTTACGAATTCCAGCGATCTGTCACGTAAAAGGCTTCGAAAAATACTCGGCGCGAGAGCGCTGGATCGCGCGCCGAGTCGCAGCCATTGTCAGCATGACTGAGGCTGTGCGCGAGCACTGCGTTCGTCATGGAATCGTGAACGATCGTCACGTTGTGATTTACGACGCGTTGGATCCCAGGGATTTTCGCCCACAACGGGAGCCTGCGCAGGTACGCGCCGAATGGGGGATTGATCCGGATGCGCCTGTGGTGGGCGTGGTGGGGAACGTGCAGGAATGGAAAGGTCAGATTGTCTTCGTCGAGGCCCTGGCAGAACTTGCCCGGCGAGTACCGGAGATCCGCGGGCTGATCGTCGGTGGCGTGCATCGCGCGGGCGAAACGTACTATCGCCGTTTGCTCCAACGCGCACGGGAGCTGGGTGTCGAGGGCCGTTTGATCGTGACGGGCTATCGAGCGGACGTTCCGGACATCGTTGCGGCGATGGATGTGGTGGTCCATACGTCCGTGCGGCCGGAACCATTCGGGAGGGTCATCCTGGAGGGTATGATGTGCGGGAGAGCTGTCGTTGCGTCGGCCGCCGGGGGGGTGCCGGAACTCATCGAGCATGGGAAGACGGGTATGCTCGTACCACCCGGCCAGCCCCAGGCCCTAGCGCACGCGGTGGCTTCGTTGCTAGGGAACCGCGACCTTCGTGAGGAGATGGGCCGATTGGCCAAAGCTTGGGCGGAGCAGCGCTTTAGCTTGCATCGTCACGTCCGTGACTTCGATCAATTGTATTCTTCGGTGTTGAACGAAAGGTGTCCCCCATGCGGATCTTAGGGATTTCTTGTTTCTACCACGACGCGGCAGCCGCTTTGCTGGTCGACGGGCAACTCGTGGCCGCAGCCGAAGAAGAGCGCTTTAGCCGCAAAAAGCACGATTCGGATTTCCCGCGCTTGGCCATTGATTTCTGTCTCGCAGAGGCAGGGCTACGCGCGGAGGACCTCGACTATGTCGTGTTTTACGAGAAGCCGTTCGTGAAATTCGAGCGGATTCTCATGACTGCGTTGCAGGCAGTGCCAAAGACGTGGCGTGTGTTTGGCGATGCGATGAGCACGTGGTTGTTGGACAAGCTCTGGGTCAAAAACCTGATCCGCGCGGAGTTGGGAGTGCCTGCGGAGAAAATCTTGTTCAGCGAGCACCATTTATCGCACGCCGCGAGTGCCTTTTTTTGTTCGCCGTTCGAGGAAGCGGCGGTCTTGACCGTGGACGGAGTGGGAGAATGGGCGACGGCAACGATGGGGATCGGCAAGGGCAACTCGATCCGGTTGCTGCGCGAAATTCATTTTCCCCACTCGGTGGGTTTGCTTTACAGCGCATTTACCGCCTTCCTCGGTTTCGAGGTCAACGAGGGAGAGTACAAAGTCATGGGCATGGCGCCGTACGGCGAGCCCAAATACGTGGATAAGGTTTACAAGCTCGTTCGCCTGGACCCTGACGGCGGCTTTTGGCTCGACATGAGCTACTTTTCCTTTCACCATTCCTCGACCCAGACCTTCAACCAAAAGTTCGTCGACTTGTTCGGCGAGCCGCGCGATCCCTCCTGGCATTTTTTCACGGAACGCTCTGGCTACCCCTCGTATTTCGAGCCGAAACCGAGCAATTACCGGGAGATGGCAGAAAGAAATCAGTACTACGCGGATGTGGCCGCAAGCATCCAAAAGGTGACGGAGGATATCGTGCTCACAATGGTGCGGGAGTTGCACCGGCAGACGGGTTTGGATCGCTTGTGTCTGGCTGGCGGCGTGGCCCTGAATAGCGTGGCCAACGGCCGTATCATCCGGGAGACTCCGATCAAAGAGGTCTTTGTGCAGCCGGCGGCTGGCGACGGGGGTGGGGCCTTGGGAGCGGCGTTGTACGCGCAACATCAGGTGCTTGGTATCCCGCGCTCCTTTGTGATGCGGCACGCATACTGGGGCAAAGGGTACTCGGTGGAAACGACCGACCAGTTTGCTCGCCAATGTGGGATGCCATGGACCACTTTTGACAGTGAGGATCGGTTGCTCGACGCGGTGGTCGAGGAATTGTTGGCTGGGCACGTGGTGGGTTGGTTCCAAGGGCGGTTCGAGTGGGGCCCGCGAGCGCTGGGAGCGCGCAGCATCCTGGCTGACCCGAGGCGGGCGGATATGAAGGAGATCGTCAACGTAAAGATCAAATTTCGGGAACCTTTCCGACCCTTTGCCCCGTCTGTTCTTGCGGAGCACGCCGAGCGCTTCTTCGATCTCCCAGACACGCCGCGGCACTATCCGGCAAGGTTCATGCTGTATGTGGTCCCAGTCAAAGACGGGCAGGGTAACGTGGTGCCTGCCATCACACACGTGGACCACTCGGCGCGACTCCAAGCCGTGCACCGCCAAGAGAGTCCTCTTTATTACCGGCTCATTGAGCGATTCGGCGAAGCGACCGGCGTGCCCGTTGTCATGAACACGTCCTTCAACCTCAAAGGGGAGCCCATCGTCACTTCGCCGCAAAACGCCTTCAATACCTTTGTTCGTAGCGGTATGGACGCTCTCGTCCTCGGCCAAACGATCATCCGTAAGCCGTGAGCAAGAAGGCAGAGGTCGTTGCCGCGTTCGGGCTCGCGCTGTTCGGGCTCGTTTTCGCCGCGAGTGTCGTGGAGGTCGGAGTCCGCCTTTTGCATCTCGTGCCCGACCGATTTTGGGAGGCAGACCCAGACACCGGAGTCCGCCTGATCCCCAACAAGCGCGGCTGGTGGACACAAGAAGAGCGTGAGTTCGTCGTGCCCGTTGCGATCAATGCGCGCGGCTTGCGCGACGTCCAGCGCGAGTACACCAAGCCCTCGGGCCATGTGCGCATCCTGGTGGTGGGAGACTCCTTCGTAGAGGCGATGCACGTCCGTTTAGAGGAGATGTTTACCCGCCGTTTAGAGCACTTGCTCGATGGCGTGGGGGCGAGTCGGCGCGTCGAAGTCATCTCGGCTGGCGTTAGCGGCTGGGGCACCGCCAGCGAGTTGCTATGGCTGGGCAAGGAGGGACGAAAATACCAGCCCGACATCGTTTTGCTGCACTTTTACCCGGGCAACGACATCAAGAATAACTCGCCCATATTGGAGGACACGTTGCCACCCGTCTATTCGGACAGCGGGGATCTCCTGTACGTTCGCTCGAACAAGTCGGAGCGGCACGTTTCCGGCGGCCCGTTGAAGTGGTCGAAAGCCTATGTGTGGATCCGCCAGCGTATGATCATGCAGCGGCCGTCGTGGGCAGAGGCGCTGGAGCGAATGGGAGTGATCCGTTTGCCACAGCCGCGCACTCCGCGAATGACTGATGGCTTCCCACTCGATTTCGGAGTGTATGCCGTACCTGTGGATGAGCCGTGGCGTGATGCCTGGTCGCGAACAGAGCGGCTACTCGTTGCCATGCAGAACGAGGCGAGCGCAATGGGGGCGCGTTTTGGGATCGTGGTGGCGGCGGGACGCGAGCAGGTATATCCCTCGTCGTGGGAGCAGATTCTGAACACTTATCCGGCTGCTCGCCAACGAACCTTTGATCTCGAGCAGCCGGAACGTTGGGTCGAAGAATGGTGCGCGCATCATGGGGTACCGTGTTTGCGTCTCACGCCGGTATTTCGCGCAGCCGCAGTCGAGGGCCCGCCGCTCCATTTCTGGCACGATGGCCACTGGACCAAAGACGGCCATCGCGTCGCAGCCGAGGAAATCCGTAAGTTCCTACTTGCAAATTTCCCGCTCTCGTAGGAAAAACGGCTCGCCATGAAATTCGCGTCCGGAATCAGGAGTCGCCTGGGCATTGCTGGTGAGTTGCTCGCGTTTCTATGGGAACGCAAGCTCTGGTGGTTGATCCCCATGGTGCTTGTGCTCCTCGCCTTTGGCGGGTTGATGGTGACCGCGCACAGTTCCGCCCTCGGGCCCTTCATTTACACGCTGTTCTGAAGATTTCCGCAGCCTCTTGTCTGACTTGCGCTGCCTCCGGGAAACTGCCGTCTTCCGTGGTTGCTCGGTCTGGCTTTTGTTTCTCTTTGCAATCCTCCTTCCGTTTGCGGCAGGCGGTACCACGATCTACGTGCGGGTAAGCGGCAACGATACTGCTGACGGCCTTTCGCCTCAGACGGCGCTACGGAGCGTTGCGGAAGCCGCCAGGCGGGTCGCCAATCCGGGGGATACGATCGTGATTGGTCCGGGCACGTATCGGGAGGGCAACATTACCCCCGCGCGTAACGGCATTCGCGGCCGTCCGGTCACTTTTCGCGGCGATCCTTCTGGTCTGGAGACTGGAGATTCGCCCGGCCCTGTTCAAATCGTGGCAACGGAGCCCGCGACTACCGGCTTTCTTTTGATGGGAAATCGATTCATCGTTTTAATGGATCTGGAAGTTGTCGGCGGGGTGGATGCAGGGGTGCAAGTGCGTGCGAGCCCAGATGGTCAAAGCAGCGCCAACATTGTGCTGCGCCGGTTGAAAATACGAGACAGCGCAAAACGAGGAGTGGATTTGGGAAGCGTCCGGGGCTCGGTGGCCATCGAAGAGTGCGAAGTCAACGGCAACGCTACCGGCGGCATTGTTGTCGAGGGCGACGGTAGCACGACGGAGGTGGCCGTTTTGAACAATGTCGTCACAGGAAACGGGGGGAATGGAGTTTTCATCCGCGCGGTGTCGGCCGGTAACGTGTTTGCCAACGATGTGCGGAACAATACCGGCTCGGGCCTGTTGTTGCGGGCGTCTCGGTTTGTGAGCGTGGTCGAGAACCGGTTTGCAGGGAACGGTGAATCTGCGGTGAATGCGGGTTCTTTGGAGCCCGTGAGCGACGTGACCTTCGAAGACAACCTCGCCGAATCCGCCGGCAGGACGGCTTTGGTGGTGGTGGGTTCGGGAGAGATCCGGATACAGCGGAACACAGTTGCGACGACCGGAAATTCCTCGGGATCGGGCATATTTGTGGAGAACGGTGGGGATGAGGGCCTTCGACTTTCGCTGATCGACAATCAGGTGGAGGGTGCGTCCGAGGATTGCCTGTTCGTGCGCGGTGCAACGGTTGCCGAGGTCGAAACCAATACTTTGCGTTTTTGTGGCGGAAACGGGGTGAGGCTTGATTCTGTTGGTACCGGGCGGCTGATCGGAAACACGGTGTCGGATGTACTGGGGCGAGCAGTATGGGTGACCGGCGGAACGAATTTCGAATTTGTCGGCAACTCGCTGCAACGCCTAGGAGGTGCAGGTGTTGCTGTAGTAGGCGGGGCCACCCCGGCAGCGCTGGTGCGCGTCACGCGGGCCAAAATCCGTCAAGCCGGAGGCGCGGGTATTTCCATTATTGGTGCCGACACGGTTCGGATCACAGATACGGTGATCGGTGACGGCCCCGGTGATGGTGTGCGTGTGCGGCAAGTGAGTCGAGTCCAGGTGCGTCATTCGCAAATGACGCAGCTTGGAGGTGCAGGGTTGACCATTGGCGCGGACGACGAATTGAGCGCGCGCTCGGTGCGTGTGGAGGAGATGCGCGCCGAGGCCCTCGGTGCGGGTGGGATTAAGGTGTGGGCGTCCGGTGCTGTGTCCGTCGCGAGAAGCGAAATCCTTGATTCCGGTGGTCCTGGTTTGTCCGTGATCGGGCAGTCGTTGTCGCGTCTCGAAATTTGGGACAGCGTGCTCGGGATGCACCAGGCCGATGGAGTTTTCGTGCGTGGGGCCCAGTCGGGATCATTGGTGAACAACCGGATTTTTAGCAACCGCCAGTCGGGCATGACCTTACGAGGAAGCCGCGACCTGCTCATCGCCAATAACTTGATATACACTAACCAGGCGGAGGGCATTGGGGTGGGTACCGGGGGCGAGCCGAGTGTGCGAACCACAGTGGTGTTCAATACGGTTTACCAGAACGGCTCGCGCGGACTGCGCATCGATGGCGGAAGCGAGACGACCCCTATCGAAGGGGGAATGGTTCTGAACAACATTTTTGCCCAGAACCAAGGTGGGGGCATGGCGATTGCCCGCACGGCGATGTGGAACTTCGTGGCGGGTTTCAACGTTGTTGCGGACGGATACGCCCCCGATACTCGCCGCAACCCGTTCGATCTCTTGACTTCGCCTTCGTTCATCGACCCTTCCGGTCCCGATGGAATCCTCGGGGAGCGAGGCTTTCATGACGACGACTTTCGTTTAGCGCATCGCCGCACGGGGCAGCCAGCAAACAGCGCAGGAGTAGATGCTGGCTCGGACTTGGTTTCAGTGTTGGGGGTGAGCGGATCCACCTCCACCGATGGACTTCCCGATGCTGGCCGCGCGGACGCCGGTTTTCACTACGGGGCGAGTGCCGCATCGTTTGTTGGGAGCGTGCCTGTGCCATTCATGCCCTTATATGTGCGTGCGGCGGGTTCGGACGAAAACGATGGTCGGCACCCCGACAACGCCTTGCGCTCTGTTCGAGGTGCGTTCGAACGTGCGGTGGCCGGGGTGACCGTGGTGGTCGGACCGGGTACCTACAGCGAAGGCGATATCCGAATCCGGAATTTCAGCGGTCGAGTGACTTTCCTTGCAGATCCCACCGGATTTCTCACAGGAGACCTCCCGGGGCCGGTCTTGGTAGACGCGACGGGCTTCGACACTGGGTTTGTACTACTCGGCGGAGGGCCAGTGTCTGTGCGTGGCTTCCACGTAACCGGCGCGACTCAGGCGGGAATTCAAGTGCGCACTGGCGCCAACGGAGCCGAGATTGCGGACAATGTCGTCTTCTCGAACCAGCGGCGCGGCATCGAGGTCAACGGCGCCGATAACGTCCGGATTCGCAATAACCTGATTTACGATAACGGTACCGGAGGGATTCAGCTTCAGGCGAGCCGAAACACCACCGTCGAAGGGAACACCGTGTTCGCAAACGGTGCTGACGGCATTTTGGTGGGGACAACGGCCGCGGGTGGTAGTGCGCCGTACGCGACCCTACGGCGCAACATTGTGGCGAATAACGGCGAGCGGATTGCCGCGGCGAATGGGGTCCAAGTCAAAGTGGAAACCAATTCCCGGGAGGGTTGGGTTTCTGAGTACAATGTTGTTTGGGGACGCACGCCGTTTGCTGGCAACACACCTCGGTCCGAAAGCGACTTAGTGACTCCGCCCATGTTTGAAAATCCTGCGGGCGCCGACGGCGTCATCGGGAAAGAGGGATTTGCTGACGACGACTTCACATTGCAGCAGCGCCTTTCGGATGGAACCCCAAATCCCGCAATCGACTTGGATCCCGAGGCAATCGACGTATTACGTTGGGGCTCGACATCGAAGTTAGAGACTCCCGATTTGGGTCCAGCCGACGCAGGATTTCACTACCTCGTGTTTCATCCCACAATTTCCATCGGGCCGCCTGTTTATGTGCGACAGGGTGGCGACGATCGCAATGATGGCGCGGCGCCCGAACGTGCCGTGCGTACTCTCGATCGGGGCTTGGCTCTGGCGGGCCGCGCCGGGTTCGTGGTTGCAGGGCCTGGCCGATACGTTACCGAAAGTTTGTCCCTCGGATCGCCGGGAAACGCATCGGAGGTGCTCACATTGTGGGGCGATGAAACCGGGGTTTTAACCGGAGACGCGCCTGGACCTGTGGTGTTGGACTTTGCGGGAGGGCGCGGACTGACTATCCGCGGCTCCGCCGTGATCCACGGCCTTTGGCTCACGAGCGCAGACAAAGCTGGCATGCGGATTCTCTCCACGGCCAGCAGGGTGTGGGTGCGGAACAGCGTGTTTTGCGGCAACGGTGGAGACGGTATCTGGGCCGCGAGTAGTGCCATTGATCTCCTCGATAACCTTTTTTGTGGCAATTCGGGTTGGGGTGTACGCTTGACACCAAAACGCGGCAGCGGGTACGTGCGTCTGGTGAACGCGACGGTGGCGCAAAACCTGAGTGGCGGCGTTTGGGCTGTGGATCGCACTCGGACACACGCGCAAATACGGTTGGCGAACAATATTATCGCAGGCAACCTTGGGACCGGCGCCATGCTTCACGTGGGCTCAGGTCGTGTGATTCCGTGGGGACACAATTTGAACGCAGATGGTTTCAGCAAGGCGCGTGTGGAGGGGTCCGGTGAACAGTCTGTTGCGCCGGAGTTCGCCTCGCAATTGGCGGCTCGGCCTCCGGCATGCCCAGACCAGGGGGCCTATCGCCTGAGTGCGGCTAGCCCGGCTCGCGATGCGGGAGCAGGGGATGTCCGATGGCTTGGATTGACCAGCCGCAGCGCCACGGTGGAAGGAACGCCCGATCTCGGGCCGCCGGATCTGGGTTACCATGGCGTTGTCGTGCGCTGAGAAATCGTACTCGTGAGATCGCCGAATGTCGCTACGGATTGCTTACGTCGTGAACGAGATGGTCGTCGGAGGAACACAAACCCATTTGCGGCAAGTCCTCCGGTTGCTGGATCGGCAACGATTTAGCCCCATCCTGGTTTGTTTGAGCGGCCGCGGCGCCCTCCTCGAAGACGTGCGCGACATGGGAGTGCGGGTTATTTGCCCGGCTCCGTCCCTGGGTTTCCAAGGGCTGAATCTGGCCAAACGGGTGTTGGCGACGGCTCGGGTCTTCCGGCGCGAAGGCGTGCACATCGTCCACAATTATCTTCTGCGAGCCAACCTGGTCGGAAGTCTGGCCGCCCGTCTGGCTCGGGTGCCGGTCGTGCTGTGCAGTACACGCGGTTGTCACGAGTTGCATGGCGCGCAACTGCTGGCAGCGAAAGTGGGGAACGCCCTAGCGGATCGGGTGATGGTGAACGCGGTGGCCGTGCGAGAATTCGTCCACGAGCACGAAGGCTGCCCGCGGGAAAAAATGTTCGTGGTGCCGAGCGGCATTGACACGGCGAGATTCCGCCCCTTGCCGCCAGGTCACTTCAAGGCTCGGCTTGGGATTCCGGAAGATCGGCTCGTCATCGGTACAGTGACTCGGCAACGGATTCGAAAAGGTGTGGAGGAGTTCCTGCGCGCATTGGCAGAAGTGCGACACGTGGAGCCCCGCGCACACGGCCTGATTGTCGGCGAGGTGGAAGAAACCGGGGAGCTGGCGGACATTGTCCGGAGTTTGGGGATCGAGTCCCATCTCACCTTGGCCGGTCGCCGGCAGGATATGCCCGAAGTGTATTCGGCCATGGATATGTACGTGCTTTCGTCGCATGACGAGGGAATGTCGAATGCGCTGCTCGAGGCCTTGGCAATGGGAAAGCCGGTCGTGGCGACCAATGTGGGTGGAACCGGCGAGGTTGTCGAGCACGGGAAAACGGGCCTGCTCGTTCCACCGAAAGATTGGCAAGCGTTAGCGCGTGCGCTGGAGCGCTTGCTTGCGGAACGGGAGAGGTGGACCGAAATGGCCGAGGCGGGACGGGCCACGGTCGAGCGGCGCTTCTCCGCGCGGGCCATGGTGCAGGATATGGAACGGGTCTATCTGGCACTGGCCGAGCGGCGCGGCTTGCGGAAAAAGGGAGAGAAACTGGCGGCTTGAGGGAGGTCACCATGGCAATTCAAGTCACGTACATTGGGCACGCGTGCATGCTCATGGAGTCCGACGGGACGAGAATCTTGATGGACCCGTGGCTGAGCGACCCTGCATACCACAACAGTTGGTGGCATTTTCCGCAGCTAGAAATCACACCGCGAGACTTGGGTAAGGTCGATTATATCTACATTTCCCACGAACATGCGGATCACTTCGATCCCACGTCGCTCGCGCAAATGGACAAAACGGCAACCGTGTTGATTGCGCGGTACAAACGGCGCCGATTTTACGAGCGTATCCGTGCGCTGGGATTTGCGGACGTCCGGGAGATGGAGTTCGGCGAAACCTATGCCTTGAACAACCACGGGCTGACAGTCCGATTGATCCCGCCGGACCGCCCGTGGGACGATAGCGCGATTTTGGTCAAAGACCCGGATACAACGGTGCTGAACGTCAACGATTGTCACCTCGACGATGCGACTCTGGAGAGACTGGGACGGGAGGAACGGATCGATCTGGCGTTTTTGACGTTCACGGGCGCCTCTCAGTACCCCGGCTGCTTCGAATTTCCCTTGGGTTCGAAAATCGAACGCTGGCGGGCTTCGAAGGAGTCGCACTTGGACGAGTTCGTGAGCTGGGCGCGTTTGCTACGCGCGCGCCAAGCTGTTCCGGCCGCGGGCAATTACGCGCTCCTCGCTCCGGAGCAGCTTTTTTTGAACACCCCCCATTATGTGAACACTCCTGCGGAAGCGATCGAGCGGTTGCAACAAGTGGCTCCGGAGATCGAAGGGTTGCAAATGAACCCGGGCGATGTCTGGCTACCAGATGGGACCGTGAAACGTCACAAGCCCGCGCCCGACTGGAAGCAGCGGATGGAAATGATCGAGGCCCTCAGCCGCACACATGCGAAGAAAATTGCAGAAGGATTTGCCGCTGAGCCGGAGGCGCCAAAGGATTTGTACGACCGGTTTCATGAGTATTTTACCGGCTTGCTGCGGGAGGATCCGTCCATCGCCAAGCGAGTGAATATTGTGACGCACTGGGTGGTGGATGGACCTCACGGCGGAGATTGGGTCGTCGATTTTACCCGTGAACGAGACTGGGTGTACCGTGGAGTGCCGAATCAGTGGAATCTTCGCCTGAAGTGGCCGGCGACTTTAGTCTATCAAGGCGTTGCGCTCGGCGGCATCTGGGACGATTTGGTGTTATCGTTCCGCGTCCGCCTCGCGCGTAATCCGGACCGATACAACAAGGAGTTCTGGACTTGGCTTTGTAAGCTCTGACCGGCGGCTCTCGAACGTGAAACTCAACATCGTACTTTTGTGCTTTCAAACGGCTCCCGCGGATCTGTTCGGGCGGGGCGCGTTGTGCACGCTCGGCGAGCGAGTACTGCAGAACCTGGCCGCAGAAGGAGTGCGTTTTACGCGTGCATACACCACATCCATCGAGCCCGCGGCGGCCCTGGTGTCCTTGTGGAGCGGGTTGCTCCCTTGCGCGCATGGCGGTGACCGGACAAGGGCTGCACCGAGTCCATCGTCTGCGTCGCTTCCGATCGCATTGCGAGTGGCTGGCTACACCACTGTTGCGGTGTGCGCCGCTGCGTCGTGGACTGGAGCCGAGGGCTTCATAGGCAGCTTCGATCAACTTCTACCGTCGAGGTGGCGCATCGAGTGGGCAGAACGTGTTCGGGCTCTCGGTGCGCGTGCCATGCGACGGGTGCTCCGGCGTCGACTCTCGCCCGTGCAGCGGGCGAACGTGGCTTTTTTCCAGTGGCTCGATCGGCGTCCAGCGAGTTCTCCGTTTTTTGCGTGGCTGCACTATCCTCGCTGGGAAGACATCGCGAGCGACTGGCACACCACTGGAGGGCAGGCGGAAATCATCCGAGCCGCTGCCAAACGCCTCAGCGATGTCGTTCTCGCACTGGAACGACGCGGGCTTTGGGAAAACACGCTGTTCGTGGTCACGGCCCTGCGAGGTGTTGCCGAGCCGAACGAAAGCGACGAGTTAGCGGAGCGTGCGGTGCAGATCCCGTTGTTGTTGCGGTTTCCTGTCTCCGGTCCGCGTGGATTCGTTGTGGAGGAGTTTTGCCAACTTGCGGACGTGGCACCTACCCTGGCTCACATCGTCGGAGCGCCTTGGGAAAACGGACCAGCGAGTGGACGCCCGCTGCTTTGTGACCGACAAGCAACTGCCGGTCCGGAGGCCGTTGTCGTGGAAGCTTACCGTGAGGCGAAGCCCCGCGCCGGTGCTCGGAGTGGAAGGCTGCGACGATTACTTTTTCGCACGAGCGAATTCCGTTTCGTGTGGCAGTCAGATGGCATGTCGCAGCTCTTTGATCTTGCGACGGACGAGAAGAACGGACGCGACGTGACTTTGGAACGCCCCGATGTGTTGGGCCAGTTTCACCAGTCGCTGTTCGAGTGGCTTGCCCGACACCGCGGCGGTGGCAATTTATGCGCGGGTGCCCAGTCCGACACGCTCCAAATGAGACAAGTTGTTATCCAGCGATGATCCGGCGCAAGGTTCTGATCGTCGGTTTGGACGGTGCCCCTTTCAGCCAGCTTCTCGGGCAGATGCAGGAAGATTTTCCCACGATGTGGCAGTTGGCTCGCCAGGGTACGTTTGGCGTGCTGTGGAGCTGCGACCCGCCGATCACGGTGCCGGCGTGGGCCTGCATGATGAGTGGCAAGGATCCGGGCCAGTTGGGGCTATTTGGCTTTAAGCGTCATCGAGGCTACGGGTACGATGATTACGGACTCGTACATTCGAAGCTATTGCCTCCGGGAATGCTGTGGGACTGGGTCGCGGGGCATGGAGGCTCCAGCGTGCTTCTGGGCGTGCCCCCTTCGTATCCTCCGCCCGCAGTTCGGGGTGTATCGCTGAGTTGCTTGCTGACCCCGCCCGGAGCATCCCCGGTTTGTTCCCCGGCCTCTGTGGAGCAAACGCTCCGAGCGTTGGCACCGGATTTCGTGTTCGACATCGAGAACTTTCGGTCGTTAAGCGACACGGTTCTGCTGGAGCGGGCAGTGCAAGGACTGAAGGCGCGTTTTCGCTTTGCACGTGCTCTCGCGAGGGAGGTGCCGTGGGATTTCTTCGTGATGACCGACATCGGTACGGACCGGGTGCAGCACGGCCTGTGGAATAACGACCGGGATTGGGGCGAGGCAGTTCGCGCTTACTACCGCCTGGTGGACGAAGAGCTCGGGCGCTGGATCGAGGAGCTCCCCGACGATACCTGTTTGTGGATTGTTTCGGACCATGGTGCACAAGCCTGCCGCGGAACAGTATCGTTGAACGAGTGGTTGCGGCAGCACGGGTGGCTCAAACTGCGCAAAGAACCGCGGGGGCCGCAGGCTTTGCTGCCTTCCATTGTGGAATGGAAGCAGACGATTGCCTGGGCCGAAGGCGGTTACGTTGGGCGGATCTACATCAACGTGCGAGGGCGTCAGCCCGAGGGGATTGTAGATCCCGCCGATTTCACCCGCGTGTGCGCTGAGCTGCGCGCGGCATTGGCGCCCGGTCTCACCGACGCCACCGGCGCCCGCATTCCGGTGGCGGTTTACTCCCCCGCGGAACTCTACCGCGAGTGCCGAGGTTTCCCCCCAGACTTGTTCGTGTACGCCGATCAGCTTCGCATCCGAGTAGTGGGGACTGTGGGCGTGCGCGACGCCTCGGCGCCAGAAAAGGAATCAGGGCGCGACCGTGCGAATCATCACCACGCAGGCGTTTTCATTAGCTACGACCCCAAGGCGCGAGCGAGCGGAGAGGTGCCACAGCCGGTGCCGCTCTTGTCGCTTCGCCAATACGTTGAGAGCCAGTTGCTCGGCGATACCCTGACTATTGGATCATGAGTTCATCGGAGCCCCAGTCCGCCGAATGCAGTGAGCACACTGGCGACCCCGGTGTCGTGCAGTCTTTTCGCCATTGGTTCAGATTGCAGCCCAAAGCTGTCCGGGTTGCACTCTTCGTGCTTGTGCTGTTCAGCTTGGCGCTGCACACTGTAGGAGTTGGGTGGGGGTTGCCCAATGGCAACCGATCTTGGTCTGCCGACGCGCTCCAGCCGTTGACGCCCTTGGCGATTGGACGGCATGTCCTTTTTGGTGACTCCTGGAACTCCGGGTGGTTTTACTTCAAGTACCCGGTTGGGCATCCGCTCGTGTTGCTCGCAGCCCAAGGTCCTCTGCTGGTTGGGATGTGGCTGTCCGGGGAACTCCAGCGGCCCCAGCGGGATTATCCGTACGGCTTCAAAGACCCCGAGCGAAGTTTGGCACGGCTCTCCGTAGTGACGCGGCTGGTCAGCGCCATCATGGGTACCGCGGTTGTATTTTTCGCTTACTGTATCGTGGCGCTCCTTCTGTCGAGCGCGGTTGCCGGCCTGTGGTCTGCCGTCACGGTGGCGGGGTTATACCCACTGGTATTTTACAGCCACACTTCGAATGTGGATGTTCCTCTCTTGTTCTGGTTAGCGCTTTGTTGCTGTGCGGTATTGTGGTCGGCGCGCACGGATTCGAGGCGGGCCACGGTGCTTGCCGGGGCCGGCGCGGCGATGGCACTTTTGACGAAGGAACAAGGAATCGGCTTCCTGTTGGCGATGCCCGTTGTTTGGGTTCTGACACGCTCATGGAGACCAAACTCACTCGGTTGGGCTGGCGCCTGGCGACACGCCTCGGCGGGAGCGCTGGCATTTGCCGTGGTGACGGTGATTGTTGCCAACGTGCTGTGGAACCCGGCGGGCTACGTCAATCGCTGGCGCTTTCTTCTGGGCACGTTGCCAGCCGAAACGCGGGAAAAATACGCTCCGTATCAATTTTTGACACAGGTGCCGCAGACTTTTTCGCTTGCACGGGAAGCGGCGAAATTTGAGCGGTCGCTCTCCAGCGTGATGCATGTGATGCAGCCTGCGGCGGCTGCGGCAGCGGGTGTTGGCGTTGTCTTGTGCGCTTGGCTTGCGCCGCGCGCCGTAGTGGCCCTTGGGTTGGCGGGCCTGACGTACTATCTCGCCTCGCTCCGGGCCTTAGAGCTTGTACAGGTCCGGTATGTGCTTCCCCTCGCCTTTGTCGCATGTCTAGCGGTGGGGGGCATTGGTGCGCTGATCGAGCGCCGGGGCGTGCACCGCATAGGTGCGGTCATGCTGGCGGTGTGGGCTCTTGTGGCGCTTGCGCCGGGTGTGGAAACCGTTCGCTTGCTGTTGTCCGACCCACGTTACGCGGCAGAGCGCTGGTTTGCGGCGCACGGGCCTGCCCACGGAGTTCGCGCGGAAATCTACCAGCCATTGACGTACCTCCCTCGCTTCCCGTTGAACTGGGAGGTTAAAAGGGTTCGTTTGGCGGAACGAACCCGTGAAAAGTTCCTCGCTCGAATGCCCGACCTCGTTGTTTTGAGCAGCGCAGGGAGCGCGGGTCTCACAGGAACGTATCGGCGGCAGCGGCAACCCGGCGAGTCTTTTTTTGAGGAGTCTCCGGCGGCCCAGGACTTCATCCGTGCCCTTCGCGCGGGAGAGCTGGGTTACGATTTGGCCGCAGAGTTTCAAACGCCGACCTGGCTCCGTAGCCGTATTCCGAGCTTGAATCCGAAAATCAGCGTGTATAGGCGAAGAGGGATCTTATGAGCTTCGCTTCGACCGGCCCCGCCGCACTTTCGTTGGTTGTTCCGATGTACAACGAGGAACAAATCGTGCCTGTGTTTTACCGGCGGGCGGTAGCGGCCCTCGAACAAACCGGGGTTCCGTTCGAGATCGTGTTCGTGGATGACGGCAGTCAAGATGGAACATTCGCGGCGCTGCGGTCTTTGGCGCAAAGAGACAGCCGAATTCGCGTTGTTCGCTTTTCGCGCAACTTTGGGCACCAAACCGCAGTGAGTGCAGGGTTGCACTATGCGCGGGGAGCAGCGGTTGCCGTAATCGACGGTGATTTACAAGATCCCCCGGAATTCGTGCCGAAGCTCTACGAAAAGCTGCGCGAGGGCTATGAAGTCGTGTACGCGGTGCGTCGCAGCCGCAAGGAAAACGCCTTTAAACGAGCCGCGTACCGGCTCTTTTACCGGCTCTTGCAGCGACTCTCGTACATCGACATCCCGCTCGACTCTGGTGATTTTGCGATCATGGATCGCCGCGTCGTGGACGAGCTCAACCGGATGCCGGAACGAAATCGCTTCGTACGGGGAATCCGCGCTTGGGTAGGGTTCCGCCAGGTGGGGTTGGAGTATGACCGGGAGCCGCGTTTTGCCGGAGAGTCAAAGTACTCTTTGAGCAAGTTGTTCAAGCTCGCTTACGATGGGCTTGTGTCGTATTCTTTCGTTCCCTTGCGAATGGTGACGCATTTCGGCTTTGCGGTCAGCGCAGTTGCCTTTGGGCTGATCCTGTACCTGCTGGTTTTACGCGTCGTGTACGGGGAGAGGCTCGTGACAGGGTGGACCTCGACGGTGGTCGTGATCCTGTTTTTGGGGGGAATCCAGTTGCTGTCGCTGGGAATCCTGGGTGAATATGTCGGTCGGATCTTCGATGAGGTCAAGCGCCGCCCATTGTATGTCGTGCGGGAGACGGTTGGCTTCGAAGAGAACAGCGGCGCCGAAGTGGCTGGAATCGGGCAGGATGGATTAGCGGCACGCATGGTCCGAGGCTCTTAATGGAAGAGAAATTTTACGAAGAGTACGCTCAAATTGAAGCGGTTCACTGGTGGTTCGAAGGGCGTCGAGCCATTTTCCACGCACTGCTCTGCCGCCTGCCGTTGTCCAGTGATGCTCTTCTGTTGGATCTCGGCTGCGGAACTGGAGCGAACCTGCGTTTCTTGTCCCGGTACGGCCGGGTGATCGGGCTCGACTGGGGAGCTGCGGCTGCGCGCTACTCGCGCCGGCGCACGGGATTGCCCGTTTTGCGCGGCGATGTGCAAACGTTGCCCTTTCGCGATGGAACGGTCGACGTGGTCACAGCGTTTGACCTGATCGAGCACATCGAAGATGACCGAACCTGTGTTGCCGAAATGGCTCGAGTTGTCCGCCCGGGAGGATATGTTTTGGTTACAGTGCCGGCATTCCCGTGGATGTGGGGCCGACAAGACGTCATCAACCATCACAAACGCCGCTATCGAGCCCGGGAGTTTGCTGAGCTCTTCCACGGAGCGGGTTTGGAAATCTTGCGGTTGACGTACTTGAATACCCTCCTTTTCCCGGTGGTCGCTGCCGTTCGGCTTGCCCGCAAGGTGATCCCAGAAAAGAATGGCGAGTTGGTCTCCGACTTTTCTATGACCAAGCCCGGTCGGATCAATGACCTGCTCGCGCGATTGTTCTCCCTCGAAGCGCCTGTAATTGCACGGTGGAACTTACCCGTCGGTGTCTCGCTGCTGTGTTTGGCGCGCCGTCGGCTGGTGATTTGAGGTGCGCACGCATGCACATTGGTTGGCGTGGCGCACTTTGGTACCTGACGTTTCACTCGGTGTACGGGCTGGTCAAATACCTGCCCATGTTGAGCGGTGATGTCCTCCGATGGCTTGTGCTGAAGTTGTTCCTTCGCCGCATCGAAGGATGGGTCTGGTTCCGGGACAACGTCACAATTTGGTTCCCAGAAGGAGTGAGCATCGGCAAAGGAAGCATGGTCGGTGAAAATTGCTTTCTCGACGGTTACGGGGGCCTGACGATTGGCCGGAATGTTTTGATCGCCCACAACAGTTCTCTCATCGCCGAGGACCACGGCTTTGCCACGCGCCGCATCCCTATCCGCTACCAGCCCAAAACGGCCGCTCCCATTGTGGTCGAGGACGATGTCTGGATTGGTTGCGGCGTACGGATTCTAAAGGGGGTGCGCATTGGAACCGGCGCGATCGTCGCCGCGGGAGCGGTGGTAACGCGGGATGTGCCGCCTTATGCAATCGTCGGCGGCATTCCGGCTAGAGTGATCGCTATGCGCCCAGAGGACTCCACGGAAACCCCCGCTGAACTGGCGCAGGCAGCGTTGGCACGGCAGTCGGCGTGACGAACTGTTCTCGAATTCGCATCGCCCTCGTGATTGGCCAACTGACCCGTGGGGGAGCCGAGGGACAGTTGGCCCAACTCGCTGCGCGGTTGGATCCCCGGCGCTTCGAGCCGTTTGTGTACGTGCTATCAACGGCGCGCGAGCCGTGGGGAACATGGCTCGAACAGCGACATGTTCCATGTACGACGATCGCCGGACGGATTGCGGTGCGCGTCTGGCAGTTGGCGCAACGTTTCATTCGCGACGAGATCGATCTCGTCCACTCCTGGCTTTACCTGGCCAATCCGATTGCGGCTCTGGCAGCACTTCTGGCGAGACGGCCGCTGGTATGCGCCGCGCGGAACTGCAAGGTCAACGGCACGGTGTCCCGTTGGGGGAATATCTTGGCGTTCCGGCGCAGCCGGCGAATCATTACCAACTCCACGGATGTTGCCGAATATATCGTCCGACACTACGCTGCGCCGCGTGCGCGCATTTGCGTTGTACCCAACGGGATCGACACGAGCCGCTTTTGCCCGCCAGCAAAACCATTCGGGGGCTCGCCGATTGTGATGACGGCCGGGCGGTTGGTTCCACAGAAAAATCACGAAATGTTCCTGAGAGCGGCCAAGGAGTTGGGCGTGCGCTTTCCGCAGGCGCGCTTTGCGATTGCGGGCGAGGGGCCTCTGCGGCGGGCGCTCGAAGCCCTCGCCGGTGAGTTTGGGCTTGCGGAGCGCGTGGCGTTTCTCGGTGAACGCGGCGATTTGGAAGTGGTGTTACGAGAGGCACACGTCTTCTGGCTTACCTCCAGGTGGGAGGGTATGCCGAACGTGCTGCTGGAGGCCATGGCCTGTGGACTGCCAGTGGTCGCCACTGACGTCGGAGGATGCCGGGAAGTCATCGGTGACGCGGGAGGCGGGGTGGTTGTGCCGGCGGACTCGATCCAAGGATTCGTCGATGCCACGGCGAAATGGCTGGGCTCACCGATGGATTACGAGCGCGCCTCTCGCGCGGCGCGCAAACGTGCCGAAGAGTTCTCCATCGAACGGATCGTGGCCAGGATGGAAGACTTGTACGATGAGGTTGTACGGCGATGAGTGATTGGCCGTTTATCTCAGTGGTCATTCCGATGCGAAACGAAGGCAGGCACATTGCCCGGTGCCTAGATTCCATTTTGGCACAGGATTACCCCTCCGATCGTTTCGAGGTCATCGTGGTGGATGGAGACTCCGACGACAACTCGCGCGACGTTTTAGCACGCTATGGTGAGCGGATCCGCGTACTGCGAAATCCGGCGCGGATCGTTCCGACGGCGTTGAACATTGGAATCCGGGCCGCCCGCGGAGACATCATCGCCAGAGTGGATGCGCATACCGTCTTGGAGCCGGACTACCTGCGCGAAGGGGTGAGAACGTTGCGTCAAACGGGCGCGGATAACGTCGGTGGGCCGATGCGGACCGCCGGGGGTGGGCCCACTGCCGAGGCCATTGCGCGTGCCATGGACTCGCCTTTCGGCATCGGCGCGTACTTTCATTTCGCGCAGGCGGATCGGGAAGTGGACACTGTTTACATGGGTATGTGGCCGCGTAGCACGTTCGAGCGCGTGGGCCTCTTCGATGAGGAGCTCGTGCGCAACCAGGACGACGAGCTGAACTACCGCATCCGCAAGGCCGGAGGCAAAGTGTATCTGACGGTTGCGATGCGTTCGCTCTATCAGAACCGGGAGAGTTACCGCGCTTTGGCTCGGCAGTTTTTCGAGTATGGGAAGTGGAAGGTGCGGGTGCTGCAAAAGCACCCCCGGCAAATGAGCTGGCGGCATTTTGTGCCTCCATCCTTCGTGGCGGCCACGCTCGCGAGCATGTGCGCTGCCGCGGTGTGGCCGCCCGCGATCGCCTCAGCCGTGGCTTTGTTGGGCGTATACGGAGTAGCGGTCGCGGCAGCCGCCGGCAGGGTGGCTCGCAAACACCGGATCGGTCTTTGGCCCCGCATCGCTTGGGCGTTTGTCATCATGCACTGGAGTTGGGGCTTGGGATTTCTCTCCGGCCTGGTTCGCTTTGCTCACCGTTGGCTTCGAGAAGAAAACCAACCGCCTCAGCTTGCGCCGCGGCCCCAACTCGCCGCGGCGCGGTCGTGAGTATCCGGACTGCAGGAAATTGCAGAGCTGTGCGGCCTGTGCTTGGGAGTGGGCCGCGGATGCGTTTGGCGGACCAAGCGTAACCGGAAAGCTGGATCGAGCATCCAAGAAGAATCGTTAGGAGCGGCCATGTATTTGGTTACTGGAGGAGCGGGTTTTATCGGTTCGAACATTGTGCACGCCCTCGTGGGGCGAGGGGAGAAGGTGCGCGTTCTGGACAATTTCTCCACGGGCAGTTGGTCGAATTTGGAGGCGGTCCGCGACCGCATCGAGGTGTTGGAAGGGGACTTGCGGGACTCCGATGCCGTGCGTGCGGCGCTTCGAGGGGTGCGGTTTGTCAGCCACCAAGCGGCGTTGCGTTCGGTGCCGAGGTCGGTGGACGATCCCTTGAGCACGGATGCGGTCAATACGCACGGTACACTCCAGTTGCTGGTGGCGGCGCGGGAGGCCGGAGTTCAGCGCGTTGTTTACGCCTCTTCGTCCTCCGTGTATGGCGATTCTCCCGCGCTGCCGAAGGAAGAAAGCCAATCACCGGCCCCGATCTCGCCATACGCGGTGTCGAAACTCGCGGGCGAATATTACTGCCGGACGTTTACGCGCCTATACGGTTTAGAAACGGTGAGCTTGCGGTATTTCAACGTGTTTGGGCCGCGACAGAGCCCGGAATCCAAATACGCGGCGGTCGTGCCATTGTTCATTCGCGCAGCTTTAATGGGCGAACCGCTCGTCGTTCACGGCGACGGAGAACAGTCCCGGGATTTCACGTACATCGACAATGTTGTGCAAGCGAATTTGCTCGCCTGTACCCAGCCGGGCATTGCCGGTGAGGTGTTTAACGTGGCCTGCAACGAACGGCATTCGGTATTGGAGATTGCCCGGACTGTGGAGCGTTTGGTAGGGCGGCGGGTGACCATCCAACACACTGCGCCGCGCGCGGGCGATGTGCGGCATACGCAGGCGTCCATTGTGCGAGCGGAACGATTGCTTGGCTACAAGCCCACCGTGGGATTCGAAGAGGGCATGCGGCGCACGGTCGAGTGGATGCGCGCCCAACTCGGCCTGTGAGAGCGCGCTACTCGGTAAAGTCTTCCATTCTCTCGCAAGCCGAGCTGTTTAGCCGAAGGCGCCAAAGCGGGAGGGGGCTGGACATTGGTGACCACTCTCGCCCGAATCGGCTCGCCGTGTTAACGCCCAAATCCATGCTGCGCGTCCTCCTTGTGGGTTGCGGTGGGTTTCTCGGATCGGCGTGCCGATACCTGGTCGGTGGCTGGGTGCAGGGTACCTTTGCCGCGAGTTTTCCTTGGGGTACGCTCGCCGTGAATTCCCTGGGGAGCCTTTTGCTGGGATTCTTCTTGGCTTTGTCGTTGGAGCGCGGGTGGCTCGGTATGGAATGGCGGTTGTTCCTGACCATTGGCTTTTGCGGTGGGTTTACCACGATGTCCACCTTTGGTTACGAAACGTTTTCCCTGATCCGCGAGGGTAGCTACGTGCTGGCTTTTGCGAACGTGGGGGCTAACCTGCTGACGGCGGTGTTGGGAGCGTGGGTAGGTGACTTGGCCGGCCGTGTCAGCTGAGAGTTGGCATGAAGATTAGCGGCGAAGGCAAGCTGTTGCGCATTTTTGTTGGCGAGGCAGACCGCGCCGCAGGCCGGCCACTTTACGAGGCCATCGTGCGGAAAGCCCGCGAGATTGGCCTGGCCGGAGCAACGGTTTGGCGCGGGATCGAAAGCTTCGGGGCCGGAAGCCGTATTCACACGGCCCGTATCCTACGGCTTTCAGAGGATCTGCCGATCGTCATCGAAATTGTGGACAGCGAGGACAAAATTCGCTCCGCGCTCCCCCTGCTCGAAGAGTTGATCGAGGCAAGCGGCGGGGGAGCGCTGGTTACTTTGGAAAAGGCCGAGATCATTCGCTACACGCCGGGAAAAAATAACGGCTAGGAAGGCACCAAAAATCGCTTACCGCGGCTCCGGGTTCGGATGCGGCGACGAAGTGTGGTGTACCTACGGGGCCACGGCGGACGGGCGAAGGATACCGCCGGTCCGAGTGCCCTGCGGCGGAGACTGTTCGGGAGACGGGAGCCCGACTGGGGACGAAATTGTGCAGGGTGTCAGCATACTTTTGAGGCCGGCAACATGACACACGTGTTCCCCAATGAGCCAAAACAGCGGCGCTGACGAGGCCGTGGACGAGAGCGTACGAGCCGCGCTCGTCGTACTCTTTGGTTGTTTCACTCGATGGGATGGGTGCTTGGGGCCCGCGTTGCGTTGACTTGCTATGGGGCTGCCGTTAGCGTTGGCGGCGAATTTCGCAGACAAGGGGTTTTGGCAGTGAGTATTCTCGTGGACAAAAATACTCGTGTGCTCACTCAGGGGATCACTGGGGCCACGGGACAGTTTCACACCCGCGCGTGTCGGGAGTACGGCACGCAGATGGTGGCCGGGGTGACCCCGGGAAAGGGCGGTTCGGACTTCGAGGGCATCCCGATTTTCGACACCGTAGAGCAAGCAGTTCGGGCGACCGCCGCGGACGCTTCGGTGATTTACGTTCCTCCTGCATTTGCGGCCGACGCAATCATGGAGGCAGCAGATGCCGGGCTACGTTTGGTAGTCTGCATTACCGAAGGTATTCCGGTGTTGGATATGGTTCGAGTCAAGCGATATCTCGCCGGAAAAAACACACGCCTGATCGGCCCCAATTGCCCGGGTGTGATCACGCCGGGCGAGTGCAAGATCGGCATCATGCCGGGCTATATTCACAAGCCCGGAACGATTGGAGTGGTGTCGCGGAGCGGTACCCTTACGTACGAGGCCGTACACCAGCTCACCCAGTTAGGGTTGGGGCAGTCTACTTGTGTGGGGATTGGCGGCGATCCCGTAGCCGGGACAGGATTCATCGAAATCTTGGAGATGTTCGAAAAAGACCCAGCCACGGAGGGCGTGATTCTGATCGGGGAAATTGGGGGAACGGCTGAGGAAGAAGCGGCCGCGTACATCCAGGCCCACATGACCAAACCAGTGGTCGGCTTTGTCGCCGGTGCGACTGCGCCTCCGGGAAAACGCATGGGCCATGCGGGGGCCATCATTTCGGGCGGCAAAGGTACGGCCGCAGAGAAGTTTCGTGCGTTCGAAGCTGCAGGCATGTTCGTGGCGCGGAGCCCTGCGGAACTCGGCAGCACGATGAAGCGGGCGTTGGAGGAGCGAGGGCGAGCCGCTCGAACCGCGCGGTGAGGAAGCAGAGACACTAAAGGTACGAGGGAATTGTGAACATGCTGGAACGAACACTCTCGATTATCAAACCGGACGCGGTACAGAAGCGAGTCATTGGCGAGATTTTGCGGCGGTTCGAGTCGGCGGGCTTGCGCATCGCCGCGGCGAAGATGTTGCGCTTGTCGCCGGAGGTGGCGGCCCGTTTCTACGCGGTTCATCGCGAGCGCCCGTTTTACCAGGATCTGGTCCGCTTTATGTCGTCCGGGCCGGTTGTCGTTGCTGTGCTAGAGGGCGAGAACGCAATTGCACGCAACCGCGAGATCATGGGTCCGACCGACTCGACCAAGGCCCCAAAGGGCACCATTCGGGGAGACTTCGGTACCGACGTCGAAAAGAATGCCGTGCACGGTTCGGATGGTCCGGACACGGCGAAGTGGGAAATTGCGTTCTTCTTTAGCGAGTCCGAAATTTGTTGACGGGCGACCGGAGCGGGCTCGGCGAGCTCCGACTCCGCGCCTTGTACGTGCCTGGCTTGCCCGGCGCGGAGAGCCCCCTTATCGTGCGGAGCAAGTCTTGGCGGGCGTGTATCGCTCGGGAGTGTCCTCGTTTGGCGAGATATCGAACATTCCTCGTTCGTTGAGACTGGCATTAGAGGAAGAGTTTTTCCTTCCAGATCCGGCCGTGGAGCGCATCACGGTTGCTGCAGATGGTACCCGCAAACTTTTACTTCGGTTTTCGGAGACAGTGGCCGTTGAAACGGTGGTGATACCGGATCCCCCGCGGCTGACGCTGTGTTTGTCGAGTCAGGCTGGTTGCGGAATGGGATGCCGGTTTTGCGCTACCGCGCGCTTGGGTTTGATGGCAAATCTAGACGCGGCGCGAATCCTTGCGCAGGTCAAGGCTGCGCTGTCTGTTTTACGAAGCGGGGAGCGGGTCACGAACATTGTGTTCATGGGGATGGGGGAGCCTCTGGCGAACTACGCGAATTTGGTCGAAGCGATCGAGGTGCTTACAGCCCCGTGGGGTTATGGTCTTTCGGGGCGGAGAATCACGGTTTCGACGGTTGGGCTGTTGCCGCAAATGGAACGTCTGGTGCGGGAAACCCCGGTACAGTTGGCTGTGTCGCTGCACGCGGCCACGAACGAATTGCGCACGCAACTGGTGCCCATCAATCGGTATTATTCGCTCGAGGCGCTGATCGAAGTGTGCCGGCAACTGCCGTTACCGCAGCGGCGGCGTATTACGTTCGAATATGTCCTTTTGGCGGGTGTGAACGACCGCCCGGCCGATGCCCGGCGCCTCAGTGAGCTGCTGCGCGGCGTCCGCGCGAAGGTGAATTTGATTCCGTTCAATCCCTTTCCCGATGCGGCTTACAGCAGGCCCTCGGACGAGACTGTACGTCGCTTTCAGGGTGCGCTGTTGGCGCGGGGAGTGCCCGCCACGGTTCGTCGTAGCCGCGGATTGGAAGTGCAGGCGGCATGCGGTCAGTTGGCCTTGACCGATGAGCCGCGAGGGGAACAGGATAGCTTCGAAGTTGTGCAGCGTGTGGCGGCAAGACCGGCTGAATAACCGCGGGTGACGCGTGCCGGGCATCGGGGTCATCGTGAACCCCCACGCCGGGGGGAACCGGTCGGACAAGGAGCTGATCCCGCGACTGACCAGCGCTCTGCGCGGGCATGGATTTGTCGTTGTGCCTGAGACGCTCGAAGCATTGGAAACAGCCGCCCAAAAGTGTCTGGAAGAAAGCGTCGATATCGTGGCTGTGTGTGGGGGTGACGGAAGCTTCTTCCGGGCTTTGTCGGCGTTGGTCCGCACCTATGGGACAAGGCCGTTGCCGCTCTTTTTGCCCCTGCGCGGCGGTTCGATGAATACGATCGCGCGCTCGGTGGGAGTGCGCGCTGGGCAGCCGCCAAAGGTTTTGGCCCACGTGCAACAAATGTACAGCTCGGGAAGACCTTTGCGCACCACGGAACGCCAACTCATTCACGTTGCGCCGCGGCACTACGGCTTCATGGTAGGTTGCGGGGTGATCGTGAACTTCCTGCAAGTGTACTACGGTGGCAAGGGTCGCGGCCGCGGAGCTGCGGCCTATTGGCTCATCCGTGCCATTGCCTCGGGAGTGGTCGCAGGGTCATTGGCTAGGCGCGTGTTGCAGGGTTTTCGCGCCGATGTGTTGTGCGACGAGGAGCGCGTGCCGCACCGCAATTATAACGTGCTGTACGCGAGTGCGATCACTGACATCGGCCTGGGGTTCCGTCCCACTTACTTGGCCGCACGGAAGCGCGGTTACTTTCACTTGCTGGCCGGTCATTTGACCGCAGGCCAAGTCATTCCCCGCTTGCATCGCATACGGGGTGGTTGCCCGCTGAATCTGCCGACGTTGTACGACAACATGGCCCGAGATGTGCGGGTTGAGTTCGAGCGGCCAACCCATTACATGATTGACGGTGATGTGCTGGATGCGGTTTCAGAGCTGCGGATCCAAGCCGGGCCGATGCTGACGATCGTGCAGGAGTGAATTTTTGGCAGAGAGTTTGCCGACGCTGGGTATTATCGGTGGCAGTGGCCTGTATGAGCTGGCCGGTCTGGAAGACGTAGAGCACGTCTCCCTCTCCACGCCTTTCGGTCACCCCTCCGACGATTACATTGTTGGAACGCTTGGCTCGGTGCGCGCTGTGTTTTTGCCCCGCCATGGGCGAGGCCATCGCTTATTACCCTCCGAGATTAACTTCCGAGCCAACCTCTGGGGTATGAAACATCTCGGGGTGGAGTGGCTCGTGGCTGTCAGTGCAGTCGGCAGTTTGCGCGAGGAAATTCAGCCAGGTCACCTGGTCGTTCCCCACCAGTTTATTGACCGTACTTCGCGTCGCGTGAGCACTTTCTTCGGCAATGGGATTGTGGCTCATGTGAGCTTTGCCGACCCCGTTTGTCCGGCATTTTCCAAGCTGCTCGTCCAGGTGGCACGCAGCGCCGGTGCAGTGGTGCACGAAGGGGGAACGTATTTGTGCATGGAGGGCCCACAGTTTTCGACGCGGGCAGAGTCGCATCTTTATCGCCAGTGGGGAGCGGACATTATCGGCATGACCAACGTACAAGAAGCCAAGCTTGCGCGGGAGGCCGAAATTTGTTTTGCGACTTTGGCGCTGGCGACCGACTACGACTGCTGGCACGAGTCCGAAGCGGATGTGGCGATTGGCGACGTTTTGCGGATCTTGCAGGAAAATGTTGCGTTGGCGCGTGGGATTATTGCGGACTTGGCGGCGCAGCTTCCGATAGAACGGGACTGTGTTTGCGCACAGGCTCTGGAGCACGCAGTCATCACGGAGCGCAGTCGCATTCCCGAACATATATGGCACGACTTGCGGCCGCTGTTGGCCAAGTATCTGGATCGCTGGAAGGGGAGCGCTGAGTGAGCATCCTGGTGGTTGGGTCGGTGTTCCTGGATAGTTTGGAGACGCCTTTTGGGTCCGTGGAACGGACCGTCGGGGGCTCGGCCACATATTTCTCGATTGCGGCCAGTTTTTTCACCCGGGTGCACATGGTGGCCGCAGTGGGGGACGATTTTCCGCAGAATGAGCGGGTGTTTCTCGAAGGCCGTGGTATTGACTTGCAAGGGTTGGAAGTGCGACCGGGCAAGACGGGCTTTTGGCGTGGGCGGTACCACGAAGACATGAACAAACGAGACACGCTGGAGCTGCAGTTGAACGTGTTCGCGGACTTTCGCCCGCAGCTTCCGGACCCGTACCGCGACGCGCAATATGTTTTCCTCGCCAACATTGACCCGGCGCTGCAGGGGGAAGTCCTCGACCAACTCCGCGCGCCGGGGCTGGTGGGCTGCGACACGATGAATCACTGGATTGCCAATTCTCGGCCCGCGCTCGAACGGCTGCTCCAGCGGGTGGACCTGCTGATCATTAACGACGAGGAGGCCCGTCAGCTCAGCGGGGAGACGAACATCGTCAAAGCAGCCCGGCAGTTGTTGCGCCTGGGGCCGGAGCGCGTGCTCATCAAGCGCGGAGAGTACGGGGTGATCCAGTTTTCAGCGGATTCGGTGTTTGCGGTTCCCGCGTTTCCTTTAGAGGAGGTCTTCGATCCCACTGGGGCAGGGGACACCTTCGCGGGCGCTTTCATGGGCGCGCTCGCCCGCTCGCGGGATCGCTCGGAACGGGCCCTGCGCGAGGCCATCGTGTACGGTAGTGTTGTGGCGTCGTTCGTCGTCGAGGACTTTGGCCTGGCCCGTTTGAAGACGCTGACCTGGGAGCAAATCGAGCGCCGGTATCGGCAATTCATGAGTTTGATGGACGTCAACGGGGCATGACGACGGCGATTTCTGCTGTCTTGCCCGTCCACGACGAGGCACCCAATCTCGAGTCTTTGCACCGGGAACTCGTGGCAGCGCTGGAACGGCTCGGGCGGTCGTTCGAAATCGTGTACGTGGACGACGGCAGCACCGACGGTAGCGGCGAGTTGCTGGAGCGGTTTTCAGCGGATCCTCGCGTCAAGGTGGTCCGTTTGGCTCGCAATTTCGGACAAACGGCTGCTCTGGTTGCGGGATTCGACCATGCCCGCGGGGATATTATCGTTACACTCGATGCCGATGGTCAAAACGATCCCGGTGAGATTCCGCAGCTCCTCGAGGCACTCGATCGTGGCTTCGATGTAGCCGTGGGCTGGCGCTGGCCGCGGCACGATCCGTTTTGGACGCGGCGCCTTCCTTCGATGGTCGCGAACTGGCTGATCAGCCACATCACGGGGGTTCGCCTTCACGATTATGGCTGCACCTTGAAGGCGATGCGGCGCGAGCTGGTATCCGACTTGCGCTTGTACGGGGAGATGCATCGTTTCATCCCAGCGCTCCTCGGCGACCTCGGCGCAACCATTTGCGAGGTGCGAGTGCGGCATCGTCCGCGCCGTGCGGGGCGTTCGAAGTACGGTCTCTCTCGGATTTGGAAAGTATTGCTCGACCTCGTCGCAGTGAAGTTTCTGATCGATTACTCAACTCGGCCGATCCAAGTGTTCGGGTCCGTAGGCCTTGTATCCAGTGGGGCTGGACTCGCGCTCACCGGCTACTTGGGTTTCCAGCGATTGGTGTTGGGAATCCCACTCGCAAACCGACCGTTGGTGTGGCTCGGTATCCTGCTGACCGTTGTCGGCTTCCAGTTCGTTACCATGGGTTTGTTAGGGGAGCTTCTGGTCCGTACTTACCACGAATCGCAAGGAAAACGGATTTATCGCTTGCTGCGGCGGCGGCCGAGCACGGATTCTCGTTGACCTAGGTAAACGAGCGGGCTACAGGACCGCCACTTTTGAATACCGGTGACCCGATCGTGCTTATGCCGATTTGTCGTTTTGCCGCGGCATCCATGCGAGCTCCGGAGGAGGATTCATGAAACTCTGCGTCATTGGAACCGGTTATGTGGGTCTTGTGGCGGGGACGTGCTTTGCCGAAAGCGGTAACGACGTCATTTGCGTGGACATCGACGCGAGCAAAATCGAACGCCTCCGCCGCGGTGAGGTGCCGATTTACGAGCCGGGTCTGGAAGAACTGATCCGGCGCAATGTGGCGGAGGGGCGGCTGGCCTTTACGACCGATTTGGCGGAGGCGGTGCGAAAATCGTTGCTTTGTTTTATCGCGGTGGGAACGCCGCAAAGCGACGACGGCAGTGCTGACCTCGGAGCGGTGATCCGTGTGGCCGCCGAGATTGCAGAAGCGATGGACGGGTACCGCGTGATCATAACAAAGAGCACCGTGCCGGTGGGCACGTCGGAGAGAATCCGCCAAGTCATTGCCTCGCGCACGCAGCATCCGTTCGACGTGGTCTCGAACCCGGAGTTCCTCAAAGAGGGCGCGGCCATCGAGGACTTCATGAAGCCCGACCGAGTGGTCATCGGCACAGACAGCGCGCGTGCCCGAGCTTTGCTGCAAGAGCTGTACGAGCCGTTCGTTCGAACCGAGCAACCGATTTTGTTCATGAGTGCAGCCAGTGCTGAGATGACCAAGTACTGCGCGAACTCGATGCTGGCGGCCAGGATTTCTCTGATGAACGAGTTTGCCAATCTGTGCGAGAAGGTGGGTGCAAATATCGACGATGTCCGCCGGGGAGTCGGGTTCGACCGGCGCATCGGCCAGCACTTCTTGTTCCCGGGCGTTGGTTATGGAGGGTCATGTTTCCCGAAGGACGTCAAGGCCGTCATTCGCACCGCCGAGCAGCATGGCCTCGACTTTCGCATGTTGCGTGCGGCCGAGGAGGTCAACCAACGACAAAAGCAGTTGCTGGTGGAAAAGGTCATGCAGCATTTTGGGGAGTACCTGCGGGGAATGCGCTTCGCGGTTTGGGGACTGTCGTTCAAACCACGAACGGACGACATGCGCGAGGCCCCGTCCATTACGATCATCGAGGCGCTGCTGCGCGCCCAGGCAGAGGTCCATGCACATGACCCTGAGGCTCTGGGCGAGGCGCGCAAGCTGTTTGGCGACCGCATTCATTACCATCGCGTGAACTACGATGCCTTGCAGGGTGCGGACGCCTTGCTCATCGTAACGGAATGGAACGAGTTTCGACGCCCCGACTTCGACCGCATGAAGTCGCTCATGAAGCACCCGGTGATTTTCGATGGTCGCAATATTTACGACCCCGAAGACATGCGAGCCCGGGGCTTCGTCTATTACTCCATCGGCAGGTTGCCGGTTAAGCCCTGATGGCCAGAGTGTTAATTACCGGCGGTGCCGGCTTTATTGGCTCTCACCTGTGCGATCGCTTGCTGGCCGACGGCCATGAAGTGATCGCAATGGATAATTTCTTTACCTCTCATCCCCGCAACATTGCTCATTTGCTCGGGCACGAGCGCTTTCGTTTCGTGAAGCACGATGTGACCGAGTACATTTATATTGATGGTCATTTGGATGCGATTCTGCACTTGGCGTCGCTGCCAAGTCCGGTGGATTATCTGCGTGAGCCGATCAAAACGCTCAAGGTCGGCGCGTTAGGCACGCACAAGGCTCTGGGGCTGGCGCGCAAACACCGGGCCAAGTTCCTACTGGCCTCGACTTCGGAAGTTTATGGCGACCCGCAAGTCCATCCTCAGCCCGAGACATATTGGGGTAACGTCAACCCGATTGGGCCGCGAGGCGTGTACGACGAATCCAAACGCTTCGCGGAAGCGATGACCATGGCTTACCACCGATACCACGGCATCGACACGCGAATTGTGCGAATCTTCAACACGTACGGGCCGCGCATGCGGCCAGACGATGGGCGCGTGGTGACGAACTTTGTCGCTCAAGGGCTGCGGGGAGAGCCCTTGACGGTGTACGACGATGGCTCTCGCACGCGGAGCTTTTGTTACGTGAGTGACCTGGTCGAGGGGATTGTCCGCTTGCTGGAATCGAACATCGTGGAGCCGGTGAATCTGGGGAACCCTCGGGAGATGACGGTGCTCGACTTCGCAAAGGTCGTTCAAAGGCTGACCGGCGGCCGTTCGAAAATCGTATTTTTGACGCCGCGTGACGAGCGCACGAAGGACGACCCCCACATTCGCCAGCCCGATATCACTCGGGCCAAAACTTTGTTGGGGTGGGAGCCGCGCGTGCCGCTGGAGGAGGGGCTGCAGCACACGATCGAGTACTTCCGAGAGCTGTTAGGAGTGCCAGGGAAATGAAGATTCTCGTCACGGGTGGGGCAGGCTTTATCGGGTCTCACGTCGCCGAAGCGTTCGTGCAATTGGGGCACGACGTGATCGTCATGGATGATTTGTCTTCGGGGCGGCGTGAAAACGTACCCGACGGAGCGCGCTTGGTCGTGGCGGATGTTCGTTCCTCAGAAGCTGCGGAGGTTATCGCCCGAGAACAGCCGCAGGTGCTGTGTCACCATGCGGCCCAAATGGATGTGCGCCGTTCGGTGGCGGATCCGCAGTTTGATGCCGCAGTGAACATTTTGGGCCTGTTGAACTTGATGGAGGCCGGGCGATCGAACGGGTTGGAACAGGTACTGTTTGCCTCCACTGGTGGGGCCATTTATGGCGAACAGGAAGTCTTTCCTTGTCCCGAAAGTCACCCCACCAACCCCCTGAGCCCGTACGGTATCGCGAAGCTCGCCAGTGAAAAATACTTGCACTTTTATCACGTGACTTACGGCATTCGGTGGGTCGCCCTCCGCTATGCGAATGTGTACGGCCCGCGCCAAAACCCTCACGGAGAAGCTGGGGTCGTGGCGATCTTTACGGAAAAGCTGCTCCGCGGTGAGCAGCCCGTGATCAACGGGGACGGTAAACAAACGCGCGACTACGTGTTCGTGGGGGACTTGGTGCGTGCCAACGTCTTGGCTTTGCAAAGCGACTACTGCGGCCCTCTGAATTTGGGTACCGGCAGGGAAACGGACGTGAACACGCTGTTCCGGCTCTTGTGCGAGGTTTCTGGGGTCCACGCTCCGGAGCTCCATGGGCCGGCAAAGCCTGGAGAACAGCGGCGAAGCTCGATCGACAACAGTCTAGCGCGCAAGATTTTAGGCTGGCAGCCAGAAGTAGACCTCGAGGCTGGTTTGCGCCGCACTGTGGAATACTTCCGCCAACGCTCGACTCAGAAGGGTTGAATCGCCAAGAGCATCGAAGCCTGTTTTTTTCCTCGAGTGGTATCGCCGCGACGGGCACATCGCCCAAAGAGCTGCGAACCCAGGCGGCCTCGTGGTGACGTCTTGCAGGGTTGCCGGGCTCGTGGCTACTCGAAATAACTTCAGGTAGGCACGCTCGCCGAGGTTTATGGATCCCACGCGTATTCGTAATTTTTCCATTGTCGCCCACATTGACCACGGCAAATCCACGCTGGCAGACCGCCTGCTGGAGTACACGGGCGCAATCAACGAGCGCGAGCGAGGGGAGCAGGTACTCGACAGCATGGATTTGGAGAGGGAGCGCGGGATTACCATCAAGGCAAGTGCCGTGCGTCTTGGTTACCGCGCGCAAGATGGGAGCGAGTACACTCTCAACTTGATCGACACCCCGGGGCACGTGGATTTTAGTTACGAAGTATCGCGTAGCTTGGCGGCCTGCGAGGGAGCTTTACTGGTGGTGGATGCTGTTCAGGGTGTAGAAGCGCAAACGCTCGCGAACGCATACTTGGCACTGGATAACAATCTCGAGATCGTTCCCGTGATCAACAAGATTGACCTCCCAGGAGCCGATCCCGACCGTGTACGGGGCGAGATCGAGGACATTATTGGCCTGGATGCATCCGACGCAATCCTGACCAGCGCCAAGATGGGTCTCGGAACCCAGGATGTTTTGGAAGCGGTGGTGCAGCGCATCCCACCGCCCCGCGGGAGCCTCGAAGCCCCGCTGCGGGCTTTGATTTTCGATAGCTGGTTCGACCCGTACCACGGGGTCGTCATGATGGTACGAGTGTTCGATGGGGCGATTCGCCGCGGGCAGAAGATCCGGCTCATGGCGACCGGGAAGACTTACGAGGTTCAACGGGTTGGAGTTCTGACTCCTCGCGCCCAACACGTCGACAGTTTGGGCGTGGGCGAGGTGGGAATCGTCATGGCCGGCATCAAGGAAGTCCACGAAACGCAAATCGGAGATACCGTTACCGATGCACTCCGGCCTGCGGCGCAACCGCTCCCTGGTTTTAAGGCGGTCAAGCCGATGGTGTTCAGTGGCCTGTATCCATCGGACTCGTCGCAATACGAGCTCCTACGCGATGCTGTAGAGAAACTACGGCTCAACGATTCGTCGTTTTCGTTCGAGCCGGAAAATTCTTTGGCCCTGGGTTTTGGGTTCCGCTGCGGGTTTCTAGGCCTGCTGCACATGGATATTGTGCGCGAGCGCTTGGAACGAGAGTTTGGGCTCGATTTGATTACGACCGCTCCCACCGTGGCCTACAGAGTCACCACGACCAAAGGCCAGGTTCTCATGGTCGACAGTCCCGCGAAGCTCCCACCGGAACAAGACATCGCGTCCATCGAGGAGCCTGTAATCTTGGCTTCCATTCACGTGCCCGAGACGTACCTGGGCGCAGTGTTGGCCCTGTGCGAGGAAAAACGTGGGCAACAGCGCGAGCTGAAATTTCTGGGGCGCGGGCGGGTGCTGGTCGTTTACGAACTTCCGCTGAACGAGATTGTCCTCGATTTTTACGACCGTTTGAAGTCCGTCAGTAAAGGCTATGCATCGCTGGATTACGAGTTTTTGGACATGCGTCCGGCGGACCTGGTGAAGTTGGACATCCGAATTAACGGCGAGGCGGTGGATGCATTGTCCTTGATCGTCCATCGCGACCGAGCTTACCAACGCGGGCGGGAGCTTGCCGAGAAGATGCGCGAGTTGATCCCTCGACAAATGTTCGAGGTGGCGATCCAGGCGGCCATCGGAAGTCGTGTGATCGCGCGCGAAACAGTCAAACCCTTGCGCAAGAACGTGACCGCCAAATGCTACGGCGGCGATATTACCCGCAAGCGGAAACTCCTCGAGAAGCAGAAAGAGGGGAAAAAGCGGATGAAGCAGCTTGGTCGGGTGGAAATCCCCCAGGAAGCGTTCTTGGCGGCGCTCAAGGTCAACACGGGTTGATTCGCTTCGTGTTGTCCGGTTTTGGCCCACAGGTCGGTCGGCTTCGTAGCTCCTTGCGGCGTTCGCGGGCAGTCAGCGTACGGACTAGAGCGGTCCAGGTGCGACTGGGCATAGAGGTTGCGTCGCCAAAGAGCGTGGCGCATTTGCGCGTCGCGGAGGCAGTTGGCCGGTTTACTTCCGGTGGTTCTTGTGGAAGCATGCTCGCCGTTTGCCTGTAAGTCGGCGAAGAGCGATCCCCAAGCGGACGGCTCTCCGCGGCTTCGATGTGCGGGAATGGGAGTGGCTCGATGGCGATACGGCAAGTGATGCGTTGGAACGTCTGGATTGTCGTGGTGTTGTTGCGGGTTGCGGCCAGCGCGCAGGTTGCGATCCCGGTCTTCAGCTCGGCAAAATTATTGGATCTCATCGGCTCCACCACGGATGCGACAGGGTTAGGGGCATTGGTGGATGTGGGCTCCCCGTCGGGAGGGGGGCCTGACGGGATCTTGGATTTGGTCACTGCTTTGCAGTCGCAGCAATTGTTCGTTTTGTTTGGTCGCGGCGATGGGACGATGAGTGCGCTGGGACAGTCTATCGACCTCAACGGAATTCCCACAGCCTTGGCGACCGGAGATTTCGATGGCGACGGGTCCGTAGATCTCGCTGTCGGAGACAGCTCGAATTTCCTTACGGTGTTTCGCTCTTTAGGTGGCACGTTCGTGCCAATCGGGGACGGGATCGACTTGCGATTCCTACCTCGGGGGATCGTTGCTGGTGATTTCGACGGTGACCGCCATCTGGACCTGGTGGCGGTGGGCGAAAATCTCCAGCAGTCTGGGTTGGGGCGGGTCCTGTTTGGCAACGGGGACGGCACATTCACGCGCGCTGCGGAAACTATCGAAACAGGCATAGGAACCGCAGGAGTGGCTGCGGGTGACTTCAACGTGGATGGCCGTTTGGACCTGGTTGTGGTGAGCGAGGTGGCCAATGAAGCGATTCAACTCCGCGGCGATGGCCGCGGCGGATTCGCGAGCGCGCAGCGGTGGAGTACAGGTGGAGATAGCCCAAGCGCGGTGGCTGCCGCAGACGTAAATGGAGATGGACGGGCCGATCTGATCGTTTTGAATGCTGCCAGCGATTCTGTTGCCGTGGGACTCACCCAAACCAACGGTCAGTGGTCCGCCCCAACCAACTACCCGACTGGAGCTCCTGCGAGTTCTCCACGTGGGTTAGCGGTGGCGGACATCAATGGTGATGGTCGGTTGGACATCGTGGTGGCCAACAATTTTTCGTTCGATGTCGGAGTGATGCTCGGAACAGGAAATGGGCGGTTCTCTCCCGTGCGCCTGTTCGTTGCCGATGCGGAGCCCGTAGGCGTTGTTGCCGGCGATCTGAACGGCGACAACCGAGCGGACGTCGTGGCTCTGACCCGAGGAGGAGGGCAGCGTCCCACAGCGGCAGTACTCATGAGTCTGTCGGGAGAGCGCCTAGCCGGTGCGGAGAATGTGCCACTGGCCAATGTGCCGAATCAGGTCACGCACGGCGACGTGGATGGTGATGGTCTTTTGGATCTTGTGCTGGCGCTGGCCGGGAATGCGCCCGGACAGGGAAACCTGCAAGTGGTCACCACGACCAACGACGGTAAGTTTGAGGTATGGAATCCTATAGCAGTCAGTGGAAACGCCGCCGGTGTGATCGTCGCAGACGTTGACGGCGATACCCGCGCGGAGATCGTGGCGGTTCACGGCAACACGAGCCGGTTGGAAATCTACCGAGCAGGCAATGAGACCCTGCAACGAATGGCGGAAGTAGCCCTGGGGACCGGGACCCCGCACGCGGTGGTGCGGAGCGACTTTAACCGCGACGGGCGATCCGACATTGCCGTGGCTTTGCAAGACGCGGGTAGCGGGGTCGTCCGAGTCTTCGCGGGGCGGTCGGGTCATGGCTTGGAGTTGAGCTCGACCATTTCTGTCGGGGATATCCCCCTGGGCCTTGCCGTGGGGGATGTCAATCGTGACGGGCGTGCCGACTTGCTTACTGCGAATAGTGGAACGCTGAACGTGAGTGTTGCTCTCGGTAATGGTGACGGAACTTTTCGTCCCGCTACGTCCGTGGGTGTTGCACAAGCTCCGCGAAGCCTGGCGATTGGAGATTTCGACCGCGACGGCTTCGATGACATTGCGGTCGGGTTCCCGGTCGGCGGAACTGTCCAAGTGCTTTTCGGCGATGGGACGGGCCGCTTCCCCTCGAGCATTTCGCCCTTGAGTTTCGGGAGTGGAGGAGAAGTCCCGTCGGGCCTGGCGGCCCGTGATGTGAACGGTGATGGCCTGCCCGATATCGTTGCCTCGGGAGAAGTGGGAAGTATCGTGCGGGTGTTTCTCAGGTCAGGCGAACCTTCGGCTCGCTCTTTCCAGAGCGCCGGTATTTTTCCAACCAACCGGCGACCCGTGAGCCTGGTTGTCGGCGACTTGAATGGAGACGGCCGGTACGATGCTTCTGCCGCAGCCAGCTCGCCCGCACCCACGACTACGGTGCTGACCAACATTGCGAGTGAGGGTTTCCGGCGCGGAGAAGCGAACCGCGATGGTCGGGTCACGGCGGCCGACTTAGTTGCCGTGGTACGCAAACTGGCAGAGTTCACGCCGTTGCGGGTCGAGGACTTCGCGGCCCGGGGTGCGTTTGCGGTTGGCCCTGGCGCAGATGCTGACGGAGATGGTGTGCTCTCGTCCCTGGATCTCGGGGCCGCGTTGGCTTGGGCCTTTCGCTGATCCTGGGTGGGAGGAAAGCGCTATGCCTACCGAGACTCAACTGCAGGCTGATTTGCAAGCCGCGATGAAGGCGGGGAACAAAGCCAAACTCTCGGCGTTGCGGGACGTCATCACGGCCATCAAAAACCTGAAGGTCGAAAAGATGGTGGCGACTTTGGATGAGCCGGACATCATCCAACTGATTCGTAAGGAGGCCAACAAGCGGGCTGAAGCTGCTGAGTTTGCACGCCAGGCGAATCGCCCGGACTTAATCGAGAAAAATGAGCAAGAGCGAGCGATTCTGGAATCTTACTTGCCTCGGCAACTCTCGGCGGAAGAACTGGAAAATGCCATTCGCGCGATCGTGCAGGAAATCGGCAGCTACCAGATCGGGCCGATCATGTCCAAGCTTCGGGAACGGTTTGCTGGCCAGTTCGACGGCAAATTGGCGAGCGACTTGATCAAAAGGCTGGCGCAAGGGAGCTGAGCGACCCTTACGTTGTTGAACGGCTGGTAGAGCGCAGTTTTCGTACGTCCAGCGAGCGGGTCCCCGGGAAAGGTGCGCTACGGCTAAAACAGGTGCATTTTATGCGGCACGCCGATTTTTCTGCTTGAGTGCTGGGTTGAACCGGCCCTTCCACGTTGTTTGCCACTGGCGCCCTGGCCCCAGGAACTCCAACGCGTCCTCGGGATGCTCCTGTTCATACATACGCCGGAGCAGCGCCTCCGGATCCGTCCAGCGTCCGAGACTCCGCAGTGCCGGGTCCTTGGGTTCCCATGCTGGGACCCGTTTACCCCCGACTTCGATGTAAACTTTCTTTAACGCTTTGAGATCGAGCTTTTTCTTGGCTGTCATCGGCCACTCCAACGATCTCGAATTATGGAGTTTTAAGGTCGCCATTGCAACCCCAAAAATCCCATCCGTCGTCGGTGGTGGCCCGCACTACCTTTCTACTCTCGGGCCACGGGTGTCCCGCTCAATAACCGGATGTTCCTCTGGAGTTCCCAATGGATCAGCGACCCCACGAGGAGGACCTCGGACTCTCCTGGCCTTCGCACGTAAAGAGCCGTGCCAGGGGGGTTTAAATTGCCCACCTCGTATACGATCGGCTCGGCTCGTCCCTTCAGGTGAAGTTCGATGCGCCCGCGGGGGGGTTGAAGGCCGTACTGGCTTACGGACTGCCCGTGAAGTTCGATCTTTTCCAGCGGACCCAGGCGAGTCAAATCTCGGGCGAACTCCTCGATCAACTCAGGCCGATCCGTTCCGGTCCAGCCGCCGTTGGTCCGCTCTGTGACCCGTTCCACCCCGTCCAAAGCGAGGTGCATCCGTTCAATTGTCTTGGCATCTTGTGTCACCAGCGGTGTCCCGGACGGAGCTGGCGGCAGGGGAGTTCGTGCGGACGGCAAACCGACCCGTCGCGGTGGTGGCGGGGGGGTGGTGTCCAGGTAATATATGGCAACGACTGCGGCCAGCAGAGCAGCACTGACGAGTGTGAAGCGCCAGCCCATGCCTATCTGCTCCCTCGGCGACGCCGTACTGCCGCCACGGCGATTCCGGCCAGCGCCACAACTGACGGGACCGCAACGACGGCGAGCCAAAAAACCACTCTGTCTTGCGACTCGGTGAGGTAAATCGGTGAAATCGAGCCTCGAGGGAGGCCTTTGCGGCGAACGGCGATTAAAGTGGGATCCTCCGCCAGCAAGGCCACGCTGTTGAGAAAGACGTCTTTGTTCCCGCGCCAGTTCAGCGCGAGGTTGGTGGCAAAGTCCGAATCGCCAAACACGATGAGGCGGCCGTGGTCCTGCAATTCCGTAGCCTGTCCTTGCATCGGAAGCTCGATGTAGACGCCAACGGGCAGCGGGCCCGGTTGGTCCTTGTCGCGCCGGAAACGAACGTTGCGGTCCGGGAGTTTCCCTCCCTCGACATAGGCCCAGCTATCCGGGCTACTCAAGGCGAGCACTTTGACTCGCCCAGAACGGTCACCTTCTTCTGTCGGCAAGATGGTTCGCGCCACCGGGAAAACCGCGGTATCGAGTTCTGTACGGAAAATGTTTTTGTTGAACGCCGGTACGTTTAACATGGATGCATCGGTACCCAGGAGGCGATTCCGTTCATCGAGTACAACGTCGTTGCCTGCTTTTGCACCGTAACGTTCGAGGAAGGTGAGAACGCTAGGGGGCGCACCTGGATCGATGAGAAGGAGCATCTGGCCGCCGCCACGCAGGTAACGATCGAGGCTCTCCGCTTCGCCGGGCAAAAAGTCTCGGGTCGGACCTGCCATGACGACGACGCGGCAGTCGTTCGGAACTCCCTCGGGGGGAACCAGTGGAAGCTCGCGAATGGAAAATCCTTCCCTCTCCAGCGCTTTCGCGACCTCGTTGTAACCGCGCCGCTCATCGGTGTCGAATGGAGAGTGTTCCCCGTGGCCGGTGACGAAGCACACCGCGCGCTCGCCTTGCCGGGTGATACGAATCAACGCGCTGGTGATTCCCTCCTCGTCTATGAACTGCACATGTTGGACGCGCTCATTGAGCACGATCACGCCGGAGCCGGCATTGTTCACTCCGTACTTCTGGGCCATGGCCGGGGAGCGGTTGAGATCCACGAGCTGATAGCGAATGCGTGGTGTGGCTTTCGCGAACAGTTCCAGAGTGTCCAACAAAGCGCGTCGTTGTCCGGGCTCGTCCGGCGTGTAGAAAGCGACGATCTCCACGTCGGTGTCCAAACTTTGGGCCACTTTTTTCGCTGCGTCCGACAGATGGAATTGTTGCGTGGGGCTGAAGTCGAAGCGCCAATTATGGCGCTCGGCGAGCAACAGCACAAAGGTGAAGAGCGTGCTGACAATGACAATTTGCGCCGTGAGTTGAGCGACGTGGATAATGCTTTGGTTACCCTTGATGGTCACGCCGCGGCCCCTACTCCTCGCCACTTCCGTGCATCCAAAGAGGCTAAGGTCAGGAAAAGGAAATAGAGAACGAACAGGACAAAAAACACAATATCCTGCGTGTCTACCACCCCCCGGGCAAAGTTCAGGAAGCGGTCGAAGAGGGATATTTTCAAAAGGGCTTCAATCACCGCTACGCTGGCGACCGACTCGTTCCACGTGAGATACCAGAATGTGATGAGAATCCCGTACGTTCCCATGGCGCTCACGACTTGGTTCTCCGTCAGGGAGGAGACGAACATACCGCAAGCAATGAATGCCGTGCCGAGCAGCAGCACCCCTACGTACCCGGTCACGAACGGCCCGAAGTCAAACGGGTAAAACTGGTAAAACACAAGTGGTCCAACCACAGTGGGTACAAGCATGAATAAGTAAAAGAGCCAGGCTGCGAGAAACTTTCCGAGGACGATTTCCACGTCCCGCACCGGATACGTCCATAGCAGCTCGATCGTGCCGAGCTTTTTCTCCTCCGCAAACAGTCTCATGGTCACCAGCGGCAGCACGATCATGGCGCAGTAACGCATGTCGAGGAACACTTGTTGCCACAGGCCGCTGGGTAGCACGTACCCGCCAAACAAAATGAAATACCGAAGCCAACTGTAGAAGAACCCTCCGGTCAGCAAGAGAAAAACCGCGCTCAGAACGTATGCGATATATGATCCGAAGTACGACCGCAGTTCCCGCTTGCAGATCGTAAAGATCGCGCTCACTGTACTGCCTCCTGTTGGCGGAATTCTGGTGGCTCATGCACCATCCGGAGAAAAATCTCCTCCAGGGTGAGTTGGATGGGGCGAAGCTCGAGCAAGGCCCAGCCGTGCTGGATGATTCGCTGGGCAATGACGGCGCGTAAGTCCTGGGCGGGGTCAGTACCGAGTCGCAAAGCGATCACGGCTCCGTCGCTGTGGGTGACCTCGACGCTGATAACTCCCGGAATTTCTTGGAGAACTTGCTCGAGGTCCGCGCGCGGGGCCTGAACCTCGAGATGAATCTGCGACAGTTGGCGCAGCCGCCGGTTGAGGTTGCTCGGTGTGTCCCCGGCCAGGAGCCGGCCGCGATTGATGATCAAAACTCGATCGCACGTGGCCTCTACTTCAGGCAAGATGTGGGTGGACAAGATGACCGTACTGTGCCCCTTGAGCTCTCGAATGAGTTTACGCACTTCAGTGACCTGCTCGGGGTCCAGCCCGGCGGTGGGCTCGTCGAGGATCAAAACCTTGGGCTGCCCGAGCAGCGCTTGGGCGATGCCGACGCGTTGCCGGTAACCTTTCGAGAGCGTGCCAATGAGGCGGTGCGCCATGTGCGCAATGCCGCAACGGTCCATGACACGACCGATCTCGCTGCCCTGTTCCCGGGGCGGCACGTGCTTCATTGCGGCGACGTAGGCCAAATACTCGCGCACCGTGAGGTCCGTGTATAACGCCACGCGTTCCGGAAAGTAGCCAATGGCTTGGCGGGCCCGCAGCGAGTCTTGCACGACGTCGTACCCCGCAATGCGGGCGTGCCCGCTCGTTGGGGGAAACACGCCGCCGAGGATGCGCATGGTTGTACTTTTGCCGGCTCCATTGGGGCCGAGAAAACCCACAATCTCGCCCTGCTCCACGCGGAACGATACGTCTTGGATTGCCGTGAAAGAACCAAATCGCTTGCTGAGCCGGTGCGCCTCGATCATGGTTTGCTCATGCTAGTGAAGCTAGAGGAGACGAACAACGCGAAGGCAATTGACCGAGTTTGGGCACGTTGCCTAATACGGCACACTAACGAGGTTGCATGATGAAAAAACGAGTCGCCATTGTGGGAGCCACCGGTATTGCGGGACAGCAGGCCGTGGTGGCGCTGCAAGGTCATCCTTGGTTTGAAATTGCCGTGCTTGCGGCCTCCGAACGATCAGCCGGCAAGACCTACGCCGATGCTCTGCGGGACGAAAAAACGGGCGCCCGTCGCTGGTGGTGCACCGAGGAGCCCGATGATGGGGTGCTGCGCATGCCCGTGCACGATGCGGCGTCGCTCGATCTTCGCGGAATCGATTTCGTACTGAGTTGCGTCGAGTCCGACGTTGCCCGCGAACTGGAGCCGAGGTTTGCGCGAACGACACCGGTCATTAGCAACGCCTCTGCCTTCCGGTACGAAGAGGATGTACCCATTCTTGTTCCCGGCGTGAACTTGGAACACGCCCGGCTTTTGGAAGTCCAGCGGAAGCGCCGTGGGTGGGACGGATTCATCACGCCTCTGCCGAACTGCACTACCACGGGCCTGGTCATTACGCTCAAACCTCTTTTCGATCGCTTCGGCCTGGAACGGGTGGTGATGACCTCCATGCAAGGAATATCTGGTGCCGGGCGTTCCCCAGGTGTGCTCGGCTTGGACATCGTGGACAATATCATCCCATTCATTGCCGGCGAGGAAGAGAAGGTGGCTCGCGAGACGGGAAAGATTCTCGGCCGGTTGGGGGAAGGGGGGATCGCGCCTGCAGTGTTTCCTGTGAGCGCTACGTGCACGCGCGCCGCGGTCCTCGAGGGCCACACGGAGGCTGTGGTGGTGGGGCTTGGTTCTCGGGCGAACTTAGCGGAGGTGACCGAGTGCTGGCGCGAGTTTGGCCGAGACTTTGTGAATTTGGGGTTGCCTTCGGCCCCGAAAAAAATGATCACGGTGCACGAAGATCCGTTCCGGCCGCAGCCGCGACTGGACCGTGACGCCGACGGCGGCATGACGACGCACGTGGGCCGCATCCGGGAGGACTCCGCTTTTCCGAACGGATGGCGTTACATCCTCCTTTCCCATAACACCAAGATGGGGGCAGCAAAGGGTGCGGTTTTGGTTGCTGAGTACCTGGCGATGGAGAAATACATCTAGGCGCTGGCAATGCAGCCGCGCTGGCAGTTGTTCGGGCAACGTCTGCGCTTGCGTCCGCTGATGTTGGCCGATGCGGCCGATGTCTTCGCTTACGCGAGCGACCCGTGCGTCACGGAGTTCCTTGAGTGGAAAACCCATCAGGCGCTGTCGGACAGTATCGCTTTCATAGAGCAAAGCCGGTCAGTGCATTGGCACGGCATCACGTTCGCCGTCGAACTGCTTGGGGCCGACCGCGTGATCGGCACTGTAGAGCTGCGCGTGACGAGTCGCGCGCAAGCGCTCGGGGACATCGGGTATGTTTTAGCTCGCCCGTTTTGGGGGCAAGGCTACAACCTCGAAGCGGGCGCGATGCTGCTGTTTTATGCGTTTCGGATCGAGGGCTTGCGGCGGGTGTCCGCTCGTTGCTCCCCGAGAAATCGCCGCTCTGCAAGAACCTTGGAAAAGCTGGGTATGCGCCAGCAACCAATGGCGGCGGTGCGCAGCGTGGGAGCGGGAATTCGTTCCGATCTGGAATATTCGTTGACGAACGTGGAGTGGGCTCGCCACCCGATACACCTCTTTTGGCGGGAGAACATTCGGTGGACCAGGGCGGGCGGGTGATCGACAGCTCTCATGGCGGGTTGCTGGAGAAGGAGTGCCCCACGTGTGCCGCTGGGCGTCGCAATGGCTCTAGGTTGCGCATCAGTAGCCAGCCCAAAACAATGGCTGACGACACATTGCCCGCCGCCACGCAGGCAAAGATTGTCCAAGCGGGGAGGTTCAGCACGCGTACGCACACCAGAGCCGCGGCGACGACCAGGCTCACACGAGCCAGCGTCCAGAACATCGGGAGCGAAGCTCTTCCCGTCGCTTGGAAGGCAAATCCACAGAGCATGCTCCATCCGACAAATGGGTAAGTCGGTGCGACCCAGTGCAGGTAGTCCCGGCCCACGGCGAGAACTTCTGGGTCACGCGTAAAGCGAGCGAGCCACAAATTCGGGTAGAGGGTGAGCAGAACAGCGAGCAGCCCTAATGTGGTGCCGGTCAGGAGCCCTGCATGCAGGACGTACCTTTGAGCTCGCTGAAGCTCCGAGGCACCCACAGCCATACCCACGAGGGTGAGCACGGCGACAGCGAAGCCATAGTTGAGCGAGAGGAGAACGAAGTCGAGTCGGGTTCCCAGGCCATACGCTGCCAGATATCGGTCACCAAACCGAGCCACGACGCCGGTGAGTACCAGCAAACCCACGTAGTTCGAGAACGTGGACAGTGCAGACGGGGTAGCCACTCGCAAGATTTCTACGGCCGACTCGTATCCCCCTCCCGAGAATTGCAGGCGCAAGCCCAGGCGGCCTTGCCGCAATGTCAGCGTGTACAGCCGCGGCAGTACGGTGAAAAGTTGCGCCGCCAATGTTGCGAAAGCGGCTCCCAGGAGGCCCCAATCGAGCCAGAACATGAACGCTGGGGTGAGAAACAATTGCAAGACCAACGAAGCAGTGGCCCACGCTGCCGGGGTGCGACTGTCCCCCGCAGCGCGCAGGATGTTGTCGAGAATGGCAGCCGCGAAGGAGATTGCAGCCCCACCGAACAACACCCGAGCAAATGCCACTGCTTGGTCCAAAACCACTCCGCGCCCGCCCAGCAAGGTAAAGACGGGGGCTGCGGTCGCACATACGACGCCACCGAACACGAGCCCGGATATCACGGAGAGCTTGAAGCCCTCCCCAGCGATTCGATTGGCCAAACCAAGTTGACCTCTGCCCAGGGCTCGAGAGATGGCTGAGGCTGTTCCTGCCCCCAAACCGCCGCCGACCGCGGTAATGGCAATCAACGTGATGGGAAAAACGAGCGACACTGCGGCCAAGGCTTCCGGGCCGAGGCGGCTCACGTAGTACGTATACAGAATGTTGGACACGGCAGCCGCGACCATCACAGACATGGTGGGAAGGGCGAGGCGCAGAATTGCGGTGGTGGGCGATAATGTCAGGAGCTCACGTGGCGAACCGTGCGATCGCGTAGCGCGGGCGTTCGAGAGACCCATTCACGAGATCCCATCGTTTTCTACCGGCCGTGCTCTCGACGACAGGGTGGAACGCACACTCACTGCACCGTGACGGCATCGGCAAGAATGGCTGCCGGACCAGGTTCCAGGCCAACCGGTATGCGCTCGAGGATTTGCCGCACAAAACGAGGCAGAGCCTGGCTGCGAGTTGTGGCAAAGCTTTCCGTCAGTTCCTGCCACCAACCCTTGCGTTTCGGCAAAAACATCAGTTCCGGGTCCTGCTCGGCCGGTATGCCCGCTTCCTTTTTGGCCAGCTCGATCGCGTGGTAGAAGCCGCCGAGCGAATCAACGAGACCGAGCTCTTTTGCTTGTGTACCAGTCCACACGCGCCCTCGGCCGATTTCGTGAACGCGATCTCGCTCGAGCCCCCGCCCCTCGCTCACCCGGCGCAAAAACAATTCGTACGTTCGCTCGACGTCCTCCCGGACGCGGGCACGGCCGCCGTCGTCTAGGGGCGAGGTGGGATCATCCAGGTAGGCAAACCGCCCGCGGCTGAGAGTTTCCGTATGGATACCCCATTCAGCGAGCAAGCCGCGAATATTGGGCCGGGCGAAGACGACACCGATGGACCCAGTGAGCGTTGCAGGCTGCGCGGCAATTTTTGTACTGTTGCTTGCAATGTAGTAGCCACCGGATGCGGCCAAGTCGGAAAACGAGGCGATCACCGGCTTGTGGCGGCGCGCCTCTTGGACGGCACGCCAAACCGAATCGGCGGCTAGTGCGGATCCGCCGGGGCTATCCACTCGCAACACAATGGCTCGCACGCGCGGATCGCGAGCCGCATCTTGCAGCGCGGCCCGTAGCGAGTCAGCCCCTGCCACTGCGCCTGCGCTGGTGCGGTAACTCTCTCCAGTGGCAATCGTGCCTGCGGCCAGAATTACGGCAATCCTGGGCCCGGTCTCGAGCCCAACGGCTGTTGGCGGCACCTGCCCATAGGTATCTTCGGTAACGATGGCATTGCGATCCACCCCGAGCTCGTGCCAAAGATCGTCGAGGTACTTGGCTCCGTCAGCAAAGCCCGCCTCGACGAGCTGTTGGGCGCCCGAGGGAGCCCGCTCTTCAATAGTGGAGCGGACTGTCTCGCTGTCGATGCCCCGCGCGAACGCAATGGTGCTGATGTACCAATCGTTAACGCTGTCCAGCAGCGAATTCGCCATTTCGCGATGCGCCGGGGACATTGCTTTGTTCGCGAGAGTGTCTCCAGCAGTTTTGTACTCGGCCATTTTTTCCACATCCATTTCGATGTGGAGCTTTTCCCACAGGCCGCCGAGAAACACATAACGGGCGGCCAAGCCACGCAACGCAACCTGTCCCCCAGGTGCCACGTACACCCGCTCGCAAGCAGAGGCAACGAAATACGGGAGGGCGGCATTACCGGCTTCGTGTTCGAGTAGAGCGAGCGTGGATTTTCCTGCCCGGCGGGCCGCAGTGAGTCCGTCGCGGATATCCGCCGCTTTGGCCCAGCCGATCTCCAGGTCCGCGACGCGCACCACGATGCCTCGGATGCGAGCGTCCGCCGACGCCTTGCGCAAACTCAGCAAGAGCTCGGCCAGGCTCGTTTCGCGTCCCGATACGATCCTCGACAAGAGCCCCTCTGGTGCCGCCTCGGGATAGGTACCTCGCAAGGTTACGAGCAATACGGAGTGCGCCGCGATTTGCGGGCCGCGGCGAAAATAAAAGAAAAGTCCCCCAAGAAGGAGCGAAAAAAAGATGACCAGCCACAGCTTGCGTCTGCGCCGCATCGCATCGTGCCCCTTTCGTCCTTAGCTTCCACCCCAGCCTGCCACGAAGGGTGCCATGTTAAAGAGATCGTGAATCACGGGAAGGTCGGCCTCGCCCCACACCCCTTTGAATCGGCGATCCGCCGCTTCGAGAATTTGGAGCGCCCGGGCAAACACTGCCTGCGCTGCGCCTCCACTATCGAGTTCGTGCGCAATCCCTTCCAACACGGTTTGCGTGTAGCGAACCAGTAGGGCCAAGGATTGCAAGGACGGTGTATGGCCAGCAGCGAGGCTCTCGGCGACTTGGCCGAGTTGCGGTAGGTGAGTCGCAAGAGCCGCACGCAGCTCGTCCCGCTGGGCCCGCCGCTTGGGTCTGATCCGGATGTCGCCGTAACGGACCAGTCTGCACATAACCGCTTCCAGGTTACGGAAGGCCCGGCGCAACAGCCTGGGGTCGCCGTTCCAGCGCGCGAAAAGTTGCTCCAAGGCCACCTCAGTCGAGGCCCCGCGGGTGGCAGCCGCAAAACTGACGAAGTTCGGAGCGTAGGCCCACCGGCTGAACCTCCCGAACTGGAGGAAGGACAGTTCGGCGACGCCAACTTTCGAGTACTCCCGAACATCCTGTTGAATGACCTCCGGAATCGGCACTAAACAACCGAAGAACAGGATCGCATCGCCGTAGTACTCGAACACGCGCACCCGTTTCTCGAACGCCTCCAAGTAGCCGAGCAGACCCTGGTGATAGTAGCGATTACTGCCGCACTGCGCGTCGGAGATAGCGTGCCCGTAGCAGCGTTCGCGCGGAGCAAATTCGCACCACACTCGGGGGTGAGGCTCGATGCGTAGGCGCGGTTCGATCGTGTCGTGGTATGCGAGGTAGTATACGCGGGTATCGAGCCCTTCCTTTTCCAAGGCTTCGGCGACTGCGTTGCACACCAGCACACTTTGCTCTTGTGGTGTGAGTTTTTGGCAACGGTTGCAACGGCACCAACCACCCCCGAGCACGTCAGCACCCCAAACGTGCAGTGCGGCCGTGTGGCCGGCAGCAGAGACAAACTGCACGGCTCCTTTGCCGACGATGTCTCGTGCCCGCGGGTTGCTCGCACAAAGATTTCCAACGTCTATACGCTGGCCTCGATGCGTCGCAGGGAAGTATTCTGGGTGCTGATAGAACCACTCGCGCGAAAGAAGCGTGGGCAAAATGTGCCCCCCCACTTCCACCGTGATCCCTCGCTGGGCGCACCGTTCGGCGAGTTCTTCGATGACCGACTTCGAGTCGAACGGGTGGCGAATGAAAAAAAAGCGCGTCGCTCCGGTTTTGGCCATCCAGTCGAGCAGGTCTAGGTCCTCGGCGATCCGCTCGCGGTAGAGGTCCGGCTGGGTGTAGTGCCAACTGACAATGTCACTGCAGTAGGCGACGGTATGGAACTGGGGCGAACATTGCAGCTCCTCGAAGCGAAACCTGTCCGCAGGCCGAGACGGCACGAACTCCTGATCCCGTCCGAGCACCGACCAGATGCAGCCGAAGCCTTCGAGGAATCGGTAGATCCCTTGCAACACAGTTTCCGGATTGGCTGCGTGCACACGGATCGTGTCGGGTCCAGGTGATATGCGAAATCCTCGTGGCATGGGCGTGCCGGTGGCAAGGGTCACCGGGGGTTCGTTTTGCGCGATCGCGACCGCCGCAGGGGGCACAGTCACAGCGGAGCACAGCGGCAGCATGCGACCAATGATCCGGCAAAGGTAACGTCGCAGCTCTTCTGCTGCGAACGAGACGACTGGAGCGGGCTCGCAGGGGATGTACACGCTGCTGGAAGCAAGCTGCTGTGCGGTCCACTCGACAGTGACTTGCTTCGCTGTTTGCTGCACCATGAGACCTCGAACGCCGCAGCCGCAAGCTACTCAAAAGGCAATCTTCTGCCAAGCGAGCTTAGTGGGCTCGCTCTGGTGAAATCTCGCCCCAGAGGGTATCGAAAACCGGGATGGAGGCGCTTGTTCTCGCAAGCCTGTTGCAAACGACTGTCGCCATGGCGGTTCCGCTGCTGTTCGCAGCGTTGGGCGAATTGCTGGTGGAGCGCGCCGGAGTGGTGAACATCGGACTCGAAGGCATGATTCTGATGGGCGCTTTCGCTTCGATGCTCGTCGCCTACACGACTGGCCAGCCTTGGTTGGGCGTCCTCGCTGCCGCGGTGGCCGGGGCAACCATGGGTGCCTTGCTGGCCGTGGCCATGGTCGGTTTCGGTGCAAACCAGGTTGTATGTGGAACCGCGCTCAATCTGCTCGCTTTAGGGGCGAGCGGGGTGGGATACCGCGGTGTGTTTGGGGTGACCGGTAGTGCTTTGATGGTGGAGGGCCTTCACCCGGTTGCGGTACCTTGGCTGGAGCAGGTGCCGGTTTTCGGACCCGCGGTTTTTACCCAGCCGCTTCTGGGGCATCTTGCCTTTGTACTGGTGCCTGCGGTTTCGTGGTGGTTGTATCGCACCCTTCCAGGCCTACGATGGCGCATGGCGGGCGAGGATCCCTTTGCTGCTGCGGCGCAGGGGGTTCGGGTAGGAAAGATCCGCGCGGCCGCTTTGATTGCGTGTGGGGTTTTGGCGGGCGTGGCTGGCAGTTATTTGGTGCTCGCGTATGCCAAGACGTTTGTCGAAGGTATGTCTGCGGGCAGGGGCTTCATTGCCTTGGCAATCGTGATTTTCGGGGGTTGGTCCCCATGGGGTATTTTGGGGGCGGCAAGCTTATTCGGTTTTGCGATTGCCTTGCAGTTCCACATCCAGGCGCTGGGATGGGCGGTACCGTATCAAGCCGCGCTGGTCCTCCCTTACGTCCTGACACTCGTGGTCCTGGCTGCTCATGCCGGGAAGAATCGCGCTCCGGCTGCGTTAGGAAAGGAAACGGAACGGTCGTGAGCGCTGGCCGGCATCTGCCCAGAGGATAACGGGCCGCGATCTTCTTCAGTCGCGAATTTGCTGTGCGAGATAATTTTGTTCCCCGACTTCTCGAAGCAGGTGGAGCTGTGCCTCCAACCATTCGATGTGTTCTTCCTCGCTGGTCAGGATCGACTCCAGTAACTCACGAGTACCATTGTCCCCCACTTCCACGGCTAAAGCGATGGCGCGATTCAAGCGTTCGACGGCCTCCTTTTCCAAGGCTAGGTCCAACTTGAGTTGCTCCGGGACAGTCTCGCCGACCCGTACTTTTCCCAATCGCTGCATGTTGGGCACGCCTTCGAGGTAAAGGATACGCTCGATCAGTTCGTCGGCGTGTTTCATTTCCTCGATGGATTCTTTACGGATTTTTTCGTACAGGCGCTTGTAGCCCCAGTTCTCGCACATTTTCGCATGGACGAAATACTGATTGATGCCGGTGAGCTCGCCAGTCAGGACTTCGTTCAGTAACTCGATGAGCTTGGGATTACCCTTCATGACGGCGCGTTCCTCCTTGGCTCCTCTTCCTGCGCGATTTTGTTGGCTGGGGCAAGCGCATGTGGTTGTGCTTTCGAGCGAGTGAACTGAACCACGAGGCGACAGAGCTCCGCACGGCAGGCCGGGCTGCAGCGGCCCGCTCGGGTGGCCCGCATGATCGTTGCCGGGTCGCAAACACCGCTCTCGACATGTTGAGCGATGCACCGATCCGTGAGGCCTGTACATAGACACACGATCATGACGGGTGCTCCGGGGAGAAAGATTCGTGGGGCGGCCAGCAAGAGGCGGTGCAAGCCGCCAGCGGGAACGACCGCGTGGTTTGCACCGAGCCATTTTCCACGACCAGACCTTCCACGCCCTGCTGTTCCGCAGCCCGTAGACCTGGTGTTCCGTCTACAACGAGGGCTGTGGACCATGCGTCGGCCACCGTGGCCTCCTTCGCCCAGGCCGCAGCCATCCGACCAGGAGGGAGTGCCTGTCCGGAGCGAGGGTCGACGATAGAGATTGCACCTTCTCGTGCCCCGGCGGCAGACACAGACAGAGAGCCCGAGCGAAGCTCGACGATGCCGAGCGGGCGCCCGTCCACACCAGGAAGCATGACCCGGCGCGCCGAGCGTGCAGCCTCTCCACGTGCTTCGCGGGCAAAGCTCGAGCCGCCGAAATTCAGGAACACCTCGGTTGCGCCTCGGTAACGCATCCAGGCAAGAATCGCATCCAGAGCGAGCCCTTTTCCAAAAGCACCAGGGTCGATCGTTGCTCCAGAATGAATTCGCACACCGGCGCCTCGAAATTCTACAGAGTTCCAAAATGTGGGGGGCGAGCCTCGCCCGTTCGAGCGCAGCCATGGAGCCGAGGGAAACGCCGGGTCGAACGCGCCTCGCGTCTCGACGGCAAGCTCTCCGGCCCACATCAGCGCGGCGCGCAAATCGTCACTGGCGAAAATAGGCACACCTTGGAATGTGTGGAGCCGGCGAAGCTCAGAATGAGGGAGAAACGGGCTTAGTACCTCGTCCCAGTGATGTGCGATGGCAATGGCTTCGCGCGCCAGCCGGCGGGCGTCCTCGGATGGACGTGCCGTGACCATCACCTCCAAGATCGTGCCCATGACCACTTGGCCTTCTACGGCCACGTTGGCGTCTGGATTGCCTGCCCACGCAGACCTTGCGAGGCAGTGCAGGAGAAGAAACGAGAGGGAGAGAAAACGGATGCGCATTAGTCTACCGGGTATTGCGGTCGTGCGGGAGGACGGCCGTAGGCACTCGGTGCCTCTGTCCACAAGGCCCATGCGACCATGATCATCAACCACAGAATCATCCCTTGCAGCACGAGAAACGAGAAGATTTTCAAGTATGCGAAGCCCGGGTGGACAAAACGTACGCCCCAACCGGAAAGCTCGCCGAGCAGCGCAGCGCTGAATGAACCCGCAATGCCGTAGGCTTTGGTACGCAGCGAAAGGGGTACGAACAAAAGCAGGTGGGTCAGGGTCAACAGCAGGATTCCCATAGCAAAAGTGTGAAAGTGCAACTGTTCCAGCAGGCCAACGAGAGACCGAGGTTGCAAGAATTTTTCTTCGGAGCCGCGATAATATTCGATGACCGCACTCGGCCGTAAGCTCATGCGATAGAAAAACAGCCCCGCGTTGGTGAGCCAAAGGAAAAACGTGTACACGAGGAAACAGGCCACGATCACCTTGAGCAGGCGATTGCGTGTCCATTCTCCTGAGATGACAAAGCGCACAGGTTACTTCCTTTCGGCGAGCAGCACGGCATACACCGCTAGCGCGCGCGTCACCGCGTTGGCTGCGGCTCGCGCAGTGAGAGTGCTGCCGGCGATGGCATCCACTGTTCGTCCTGCCTCCGTCTCTCTTTTCAAAGTCTTCCCGGCAAATTTCTTCAACCAAGCCTCGGGTGGTGCGTATTCGGGAGGCTCGTAAAATGCCAGCAGGTGAGTGGCGCGGACCTCTCCTTGCGGACTCAAAACGATTAACAATGTTTCCGGAAGCGTGCGGACAACGTGAGTGTCCAGCAGCGCATAGCCCGTAGCTTGGCCGTCTTTGTAGCCGGCGTATACGGTGATCAAGTTCGAATCGAGTTTGGCGCGGGCCAGATGCTCGATTTCGGAGCGTTGTTCCGGGGTGAGGTAAAAGTCGAGAGGCTGGATTTCCGTGGCATCGGGAAAGGCCAGGGCAAGTGCTTCGTCGCGCGAGTGCAGGACCAGGGCGCGCCCGCTTCCGGCGAGAAGTAGCAATGCCAAGCCAATGCGTATGGTACGGAGCGCGCCTGCCATCGGGTCACTCAGAAAACAAAACCCGCACCGATCCGAACTTCGTCGGGCAGCGTGCCGGTTTCCGCATCCAAGTTACGGTAATCCAGTTTCAACACCACTTGGGGAATCGGCTTGTACTGTAAGCCGGCCTCGAAATAGTCGCGGTTGTGCCGGTTGTTCGGTGTAAGTCCCGCGGGCACGTTTTGTTGCGTATCGGTGTGCGAGTAGCGGAACCATGGTGCCAGGTACTGGGTCGTGCCCGGGACAATCCAAGGCAATACGTCGTATCCAATTTCTGCGTAGTAACCGAGCATCCGGTTGCCAATGGTTTCGTTAATGGTCGGGTCGACACTCAACCGTGTGGCGTTGTCGAGCAAGGTCACGGCTCCGAGGGCCCGGAACTCGAGTCCGTGCCAGCGAAGCTGCAAGTGCCCTTCGTAAAGTTGCATAAAGGCGCCGACCTCGCGCCGGCCGAGTACATCGTTGCCGTAGGGCCGTCCTTGCCCTTGGTCACCCACATACGCCGAAGCTCCGAGGAACGAGTTCGGCATGAACGAGTAGTCCAATCGTCCGACCCACGAGAAATCCTCTGCGCGCTCGAGGCTTCCGCTTTGCCGGCCACCCCGAATGCCCGCCGAGCGAAAACCGCTGGCATCCAGGCTGGTGATGCCATACGTACGATACGTCAAACCGGGCAACAGCTCGCCGAAAAAGCCAAAACCATTGGCGCGCCAAGTGCTGGGTAAAATGACCGTTTCCACGGGTGGGCGCACGTTGCCGAAGAAGAACGGCGGCTCGTGGATTTCATTGATGAAACCCACAGGTACCAGCACGAGCCCGAACCGAGCGTTGGCCATCTCGTGCAACAGAAAATCGAGATTGGCGAACTCCACGGATACCTCGCCATTCTTGCCGGTCGATGCGTGCTCGAACTCCGTCTCTGAGTTGAAAACAATCCAGTCGTTGAACTTGTAGCCCACGTAGAGAACGAGGCGAAGGAAATCGAATACGTCGGTATCCGTTCCCTTGTTACCCACGATCGTGCGCAGATTCGCCTCGCCGTAGCCGCCAATGGATAGACCGCGCTCGAGCCCGTACACTTTCGAGGCCGCAGGGCCCAGTCCGTAAAAGCTCTTCAGCTCCCGTGTTTCCGGCAGGACGAAGGCCTCGCGCAGTCGGCGCAGCTCGTCGGTCACGATGCTTTGCTTGCGTTCCAGCTCCTCGACCCGTTTGCGATCGCTTCGCGGACTTTCCAATTCTCGTTTCAGCCGCTCGATCTCCTCGCGCATGCGGCGTTGTTCTCGTTGCAACTGTTCTAACTGCTCCCGCGTGCCGCGCGGCTCCTCCGCCCTTGCGGCGGCTGCGAAGCCAGCCAAGGCCATCACGACCAGTGCATAGCGCCACCACCCGTTCATAGACTCCTCCTCCCTCGAACTCTTGCGTTCGGCTTTAGGATTTTGAAACTCATTTTCAATGAGTGGGGCGCATTTACCGAAAGCGGGCTTTCACGTCAAGCAGTGTGTGTTTGCGGCAGTGGTGTGGGGGCAGGCCAGGGGCAACGCCGATGCAAATCGAGAGTGGCGGGGATGGGGGGCCGGTGAGGCCCGTCTCCGGTACGGCCAGCACATGCCGGAGCGGCTTCCTGCGAGACGCACCCCTGGGGCCGTGCGCTCGCTCACAGCTCGACTTCGACGCGGCAGTGAGGAATCCCGTCTTCGTCAAAGATGGAGCTGGTGACCGCAAAGCCCAGGCCGAGGTAAAACGGCAAGGCTCGTACTTGGGCATGGGCCACGATTCGTCGAACTCCACACGAGCGGCCGTAGTCGCAAAGAAAGCGCACTAGCGCGGTGCCCACCTTTTGGTGCCGGTGTTTCTCCAACACGGCTAAACGCCCGAGCCGGGCCCGATCGGCGGCCAGCACGAGCCGCGCCGTTCCCACTGCACATCCGCGATCGAATGCAAGCGCATGAACGGCAGAGAAATCATCCGGATCGAACTCTGCTTCCAGGGGAATGCCTTGCTCGCGGACAAACACCTCGAGCCGGATAGCTGCGGCAAGCGCCCGTTCGTGTTCGGCTTGGATCAAGCGCACGCGCACGTCGGAACCTTCGGTCATTGCAGCTGCCGGCGCGGGAGATTCTCGGTCACGGCGTGCCACTGCCCGTTTTACTGGCCGGTGGCTCCGCCGGCGACGCCGGGGCCGCCGGGGCCGCCGGGGCCTCCGGGGGAAGCTTACCTAGATACAGGCGTGTGATGGCGGCCGTTGGACCGTTGGGGTCGAGTGCCAGGGCGCGCTCCAAATGGAACCTGGACCCCGAGTAATCGTGAAGCGAGAAGAGTACTTGCCCGAGTAGGGCGTGAGTTTTTGCCGGCGCCCAGAGCTCCCGATATCGAGCGGCCTGCGGATGCGCCTCGTAAGCGAGGGCTTTTTGCAGCGCGCTTTTGGCACGCTGAACCAACACGAGGACATCTCTGCCGGAACCCGCGCTCTGCGCTGCCTCTGCAGCCATCATCGCGGTGAGGCCGAGGTTATGGTAGAGGCCAGGGTGCGCGGCAATCCTGACCGCTGCCTCGAGTTCTTCTAAAGCGCGCGCGTAATCTCCGCGTTGGCGGTACAGAGAGGCAAGATTGCTGCGCGCCATGGCTTGCTCTTCGGGTAGCCGAGCGAGGGCGACGGCCCGCGCGAAAAAAGGTTCTGCTTCGGCCAGTTGTCGCCGCTCTAACAGTGCAAGTCCGATTTCCCGTTGAGGAGTGGATACGTCGGGTGCAACCGCGGCGGCCGCAGACCAAAATGCAAGGTTGTCGCGCCATGTGGGCAAGTAACGCGCAGTTTTCCAAGCGAAAAAAAACGCCGCCAGGCCCGATATCGAGAGGTAAAAGATTGCGCTTCTTTGAAGGGTCCACCGCGCGAGAAAAGTAGAAAGAAGGGCCACTGCTGCGAGCGAAGGGAGGTAAACATAACGGTCTGCCAGGACGGTTGACGCACTGACCCGCCACAGGATCGCTACTGCGGGCGCGAGCGTGCAGAGGAACAGTGCGACGAGCAAAGAGAGATTCGTCCTGGGGTGGCGCCATACGACCCAAGCGCCGGCGAGGAGCACGAGTCCCCCCGCAAGTTCGAGCCCGGACACCGCCGGCATGCGCGGCACGTAAGGCGTCACGAGCCCGGGTATCAAAGCATGCAGGCTGTACCAACCGAGTGCGCGCAGAGACTCGACAGTTTTTTCGCCGAGGCCCGACCCTCGCTCCCATCCTCCGAGCGGAGTCCCGAGGTTGATTTGTCGCAGAGCGAGGTAGGTTGCGAGGATCAGGAACGCGATTCCGTAGAAAAGCCAGTCTGGTTTTCGCCTTCGAGACAAATCGAAGAGCCCAAACAGCGGCACAGCAGCGATGGCCGGTTCTTTTGCTCCGAGCGCCAGGGCAAACGCCACCGCCGCCAGGATGCGGATAGCCCGCGTGGGTTGTGCGTAGGCCACAAGAGCGAGCAAGAAGAACAGCGTAGTGAGGAGATCCGACCGGCCCGCGATCCACGCCACGGCTTCCGTGTGCACAGGGTGCGTGGCGAACAACCAACTACTCGCCACGCAAATCCTTGGGTCGAGAGCGAAGACCCGCCACAGTGCCACGGCCACCAAGCCGGTGTTGAGCGAGTGCAAGAAAATGTTGGTTCGGTGGAATGTCGCGGCGTTGGCGCCACTGAGCTGCTGTTCGAGCCAGAAGGAGGCAAAGACGACCGGACGATAGTAAAATTTCGGCACCGAGTCGGGGACGACGAGAAAATCTTTTAGCTGACGGAAGCTGCGTAGCTGCTCGAGAACCGTCGCGTCGTCCCAGACGAGTCCGTAGCGAATACTGGGAAGAAACAACAACAACGCGGTGGCGACGCTCCCCAAGGTGCCCAGCCAAAAGAGCCGGAAGTGCTGGTTTTGTGAGGACATCCTTTGTGAAGAGGTGCCCCGAGCGATCCGTTCAACCGCTTTGTTCCTTGCCTGCTGGAGCCCCACCCGCTGGTTGCGCCGGCGCAGGATTCACCAGATCCATTCCAAGCGTGTGGGGGAAAAGCTGTGCAATCTCTTCCGGCGTCCAGCGCCCATCCTTGACGATTGTGCGTACCGGTGCAGGATCGTTGAGCAACGCAACGATTCCGCCGCGAACGAGAAAAATCTGCCCGTTGATGTTTCGCGCTGCATCGGTGGCCAAGTAGACGACAAACGGGGCAACGTCTTCCGGTTCGGCTCGCAAGGGAGGAAGTTCGCTGGTGCGTTGACCAGGTAACGCGACACCGCGTTGGGCACGCACTTCGCGCGCTTTGGCCGGGATCGTGGCGATCATGCGGGTTTGCGCCGCCGGCGCAATGGCGTTGACCGTGACTCCGTACTTCCCCAGTTCGCGAGCCACCACGCGTGTGAGTCCGGCAATCCCGTCCTTCGCCGCACCGTAGTTTGCCTGCCCGGTATTACCATACAAGCCCGAAGTCGAGGACATACTGATGATCCGTCCGGACCGTTGTTGCCGCATGTGCACGGCGGCGTGACGTGTGCAATTGAACGTACCCTTCAAGTGCACGGCAACCACGCTGTCCCAGTCTTCCTCTGAAAGGTTGAATACCATTCGATCGCGCAAGATGCCGGCGTTGTTTACAAGGATGTCGAGCCGACCGAACTCGCGCAGAGCTGTCTGGATGATATTTTCTGCTGCTTTGAAGTCGGCCACGTTGTCGTAGTTAGCGACCGCCTGGCCACCGCGCGCGCGAATTTCTTCGACGACGAGTTGCGCTGGAGTGGTTTCGCCGCCACTGCCATCTACGTTGACTCCTGCGTCGTTGACGACCACGGCTGCCCCTTCTTCCGCCAGCAACAGCGCAATGCCGCGCCCAATGCCGCGGCCTGCGCCGGTGACGATGGCGACTTTATCTCGCAAACGCTGTCCCATTACCGCCTCCTCTTCTCGGTTGTATCGAACACCTCAACTCGTGGTGGCGCCCGTTTCCGGCCGCGGCGGGGCTGGGTTTACCAGACCTTCGGCGAGTGTTGCAGGAACGATGCGATCGAGTTCGTCGAGGGTCCACCGGCCGTCGGGTTTGAAAATCGTCTTCACGGGTCGTGGTTGCGACAGGAGCGAGATCGAGCCTCCGGCGCAAAGAAAGAATTGGCCGTTGACGTTGGCCGCGTGGTCGCTGGCTAGGAAGACGACCATGGGAGCCACATCTTCGGGTTTGAGTTCCTCGAGCCGTGCCAGTGCGCGCTCTTCGCGGATGATGCCTTGTTGGCGGCGAATTTCACGGGCACGTAAAAACTCCTCGGTGAGGGTCATGCGTGTGGCCGCCACCGGTGCGATGGCGTTACAGGTCACACCGTACTTTCCCATGTCACGGGCAACAACTTTGGTGAGCCCACCAATCGCGGCTTTGGCCGCGCCGTAGTTCGATTGCCCTGGATTGCCGAACAGCCCGGCGCCGGAGGTGAAGGTCACGATTCGTCCATACCGCTGCTCGCGCATCAACGGCGCAGCGTGCCGAATGCAGCAAAACGTGCCCTTGAGGTGCACGGCCACAACGGCATCGAATTCCTCTTCCGTCATGTTGAAGATCATTCGGTCGCGGAGGATGCCGGCACAGGTGACCAAGATGTCGATACGGCCAAAGTGCTCTAGCGCGGTCCGGATGATCCGTTCGCTGCCGTCCCATGTGGCAACGGAATCGGTGTTCGGCACAGCGTCTCCGCCCCGCTCCTGAATTTCCTTGGCTACGTCGAACGCTGGCCCCGTGGTCGGCGCTTGGCCGTGCAAGTCCACGCCGTAGTCGTTGACCACAACTTTGGCGCCAGACTCAGCCAGAGCCAACGCCACAGCTCGCCCAATTCCACGCCCCGCACCTGTAACCACAGCAACGCGACCCTCGAGCATGCCTGCCACAATTCACCTCCGCGAAACCGATTGCAGCCTTTTGTATCCAAGCAAGTGGGGTTGGAGTCAAGAAAGGCGTATGCGGGGGCTGCGACTTGGCCTGCCGGACGGATCCTTGCCGCGCTCGGAAAAGATTCGATACCTACGCTGTCGCCAAAGCCGTAGCGAGCTCTCGAGCGGCGACGGTCGGGTCCGGTGCGTCAAGAATTGCTCGGATGACAGCGACCCCGCGGGCTCCCGCTTGCCGAACCCGCACCACGTTCGCGGGGGTGATCCCGCCAATGGCGAGAACGGGCGCTGGCACTTCGCGGCAAACCTGCGCCAGCAGTTCGGTCCCCATCGGTGGCCCGAATCGTTCTTTAGAAGGGGTGGAAAACACCGGCCCACACACCACGAAGTCTGCTCCTCGACGGGCCGCGGTCATGGCTTCGGTCAAGTCGTGGCAGGAACAGCCAATGAGAGCTTCGGGGCCAAGAACCGCCCGCGCCTCCGCTACATGAAACGAGCGGACCGGTAGGTGCACGCCGTGCGCGCGTACAGCGGCCGCGATGTCGACACGGTCGTTAATGAGTAAGGCGGCGCCGTGGCGCTCACACAACGGCCGCAGGGCGCAAGCCAGCTCGTACATGGCTCCGCCGGGCAAATCTTTTTCGCGGAGTTGCACAGCTTCGACACCGCCTCGCAACGCCGCTTCGACAACTTCGAGCAGCGGCCGGCCCCGGGTTTGATGGCGGTCGGTAATCAAATACAGGCGGGGAACTCGGCGCATGAGCGGCGGGAGTTTTCGTGTCCGCAGAAGAAAGCGTTGATGCGCTTAGCGGCCAATGACACCTTCGATCGGGCTCGATGCCGTAGCGTAAAGTTTTTTCGGGATCCGCCCGGCGAGATAAGCTTTCCGCCCGGCTTCGACCGCAAGTTTCATCGCTTCGGCCATGAGGATGGGATTCTGGGCGCCGGCAATGGCGGTGTTCATGAGTACAGCGTCACAACCAAGTTCCATGGCCACAGCAGCGTCCGAGGCGGTGCCCACACCCGCGTCCACAATGACCGGCACACGGCTTTGCTCCAAGATGATCATCAAGTTGTAGGGATTGCGAATACCGAGCCCAGATCCAATTGGGGCAGCCAAGGGCATGACCGCAACACAGCCGATCTCTTCGAGCTTTTTTGCCGCCACGGGATCGTCGTTGATGTATGGCAGTACGGCAAATCCCTCTCGCACGAGGATCCGCGCTGCCTCGATGGTCGCAGCAACGTCGGGGAAAAGCGTCTTCTCGTCCCCGATGACCTCGAGTTTCACCCAATTGCCAGCGCCCGCTTCGCGCGCAAGACGGGCGATGCGCACGGCTTCGTCCGCCGTGTAGCAGCCAGCAGTATTGGGCAAGATGTGGAACCGTTTGGGATCCAGGTAGTCCAGCAGGTTTTCCCGATCCCGTGCCGTGATGTTGACCCGCCGCACGGCCACGGTCACGATTTCCGCGCCCGATGCCTCCACGGCTCGGCGCGTTTCTTCGAAGTCGCGATACTTGCCGGTGCCGACGATCAGCCGAGACCGAAAATGCTTCCCCGCAATTTGCAAAAGATCGTCCATGGCACAATCATCCTCCGCCGACGAAGTGGACGACTTCCACTTCGTCCGCTTCTCGCAGGCGCACGCTAGCGTACTCGGGGCGGGGCACAATGGCTCGGTTCAGCTCGATCGCGATACGTTGGTGGTCGAGTCCAAGCTGGGCGACAAGGTCCGCGACCGTAATGCCGTCTTTTACGTTATGCCATTCGCCGTTTAGACGCACACGCACGAAACGAACGATAGAAGCCGCTACGTACCTTTACAACTTTGGCAACCGTTGGTATCACGCGGCCGGCTCTGAAGCAGTCAATCGAACGAAATGGACGCCCAACACCCCCGGAGCGCTTGTGCCGCCATCGATGCTGCGGCCCTCCACCATAACCTCGAGCGGTTGCGCGCGCGCTTGCATGCCAGGACCCGTTTACTCGCCGTGGTGAAGGCGGACGGATATGGTCACGGTGCTCTCCTGGTGGCGCGCGAACTGGCATCTGGGGGTGTGGATGCGTTTGGGGTCGCTACTGCTGGCGAGGGAGCAGAGTTGCGCGCGGCTGGCCTGCGGCAACCCGTGCTGGTGCTGGCGGGAGCACGCGGGCCGGATCTTCGCATCGCCGCCGAGCACGACTTGAGTGTCGCCTTGCTCGACGGAGAACATTTGCGCGAGATCGAAAGTCTTCGGCTGCCTCGGCCTTTACGGGTTCATGTAAAGGTGGATACGGGGATGGGCCGGCTGGGTACGGATGTGGATGCCTTGCCCGGTTTACTTTCGGAAGTCGAACAAGCCCATAACGTGGTCGTTGAGGGGGTGTTCTCCCACTTCGGAAACGCTGAGAGCGTGGACAACGAATTTTGCCGCGAACAGCTTCGGCGGTTCCGACAAGCGGTGGAGTTGGTAAAGCGTCGCTGGCCTGCAAGCACGGCGCATCTGGCCAACAGTGTGGCCACCTGGAGCAATCCGGAAACGCATTTCGATATGGTGCGCCCCGGATTACTCCTGTACGGAGTTAGGCCGAACTCTGCTGTGGAAGTTCCGGAAGTACGTCCCGTTATGTCGTTAACCGCCCCGGTGCTGCAAGTGCGGGAGTTGCCCGAGGGTCGGGCGGTCAGCTACGGCCAAACCTATGTCACCCGGCGGCGAACTCGCCTGGCTGTACTGGGCGTGGGTTACGCGGACGGGTATGACCGGCGCTTGTCTAATGTGGGCCGTGTCGTGCTTCGGGGAAGGGCCGCTGCGGTCGTGGGTCGGATATGTATGGATGTGACGTTGGTGGATGTCACAGAGATTCCCGAGGTCAGCGTCGGCGACCGGGCGCTTCTTTGGGGCGCAGCGCTCCCCGTGGAAGAAGTCGCTGCTTGCGCGGGCACGATCAGCTATGAATTGCTGACTCGCTTGAGTCGAAGAGTGCCTCGTTACTTGCACGAGGAGCAGCAGGTGGAGTCGCCCACCCAACGAGACACGGGCCGGTCGGTAACCGTGCCCATGCGAGGAGGACGATGGCAAAGATCGAGCGAGCGTTGATTAGCGTCAGCGATAAGACGGGAGTCGTGGCGTTTGCCCGAGAATTGTCCGCTATGGGCGTGGAAATTCTTTCCACCGGCGGTACGGCTCGCGAGCTGGAGGCCGCGGGCATACCGGTGACGCAAGTAAGCGCGTACACAGGATCGCCGGAGATCCTGGACGGCCGCGTGAAAACTTTGCACCCCAAAATTCATGGAGGCCTCCTTGCGCGGCGCGATGTGGCGGCGCACTTGGAGCAGTTGCGGAGCTTAGGCATCGGCCGGATCGACCTCGTCGCCGTCAATCTCTACCCGTTCGAAACCACCGTCGCTCGCCCCGAGTGCACCTGGGAGGAGGCCATCGAGAACATCGACATTGGCGGCCCTTCGATGATCCGCTCCGCTGCGAAGAATCACGAATTCGTAACGGTCATTGTGGATCCGCAAGACTATCCCGTCGTCGTGCAAGAGTTGCGGAGCCGGGGGGAGGTGTCCCTGGAGACCAACCGCCGCCTGGCGCAGAAGGCGTTCGCGTTAACGGCCCGTTACGATGGAGCTATTGCGACATTTTTGGGAAGCTGGGCGGACGGTCACCGGCAGCCATTTTCGACCACGTGGCACATGACGCTGCCAAAAGCTCAAGACCTTCGTTATGGGGAAAACCCGCACCAGCGCGCGGCCCTCTACGGGAAGTTTCTCGAGTGCGTGGAACAGCTCCATGGAAAGGAGCTGTCGTTCAACAACATCTTGGATATCCACTCCGCCCTGGCGCTGATGTTGGAGTTTGCGGACGGGCCGTCAGCATGTCTGGCGATCCTCAAGCACAACACGCCGTGCGGTGTTGGTTTGGGCGCTACCGATGTCGAAGCGTATCGCCGAGCTTTTGCGACCGACCCGGAGTCCCCGTTCGGTGGAATCTTGATCAGCAATCGCCCGTGGTCGCTCGAACTGGCCCAGGAGGTGGACGAAATCTTTACCGAGGTACTGATTGCGCCGGAGTTTGCCCCGGAGGCGCTCGAGTTTCTGCAGCGCAAAAAGAATAGACGGTTGATGCGGTGGCATATCGAGGCCACGAAGCAAGACGAATGGGATGTACGCGGCGTTTTTGGGGGCTTATTGGTACAGGACCGCGACCGCGCAATGGAAGATCCACGGTCGGGGCGTGTTGTGACCCGCCGCAGCCCGACCCCGGAGGAATACGCTGCAATGGAATTTGGGCTGAAGGTCGTGAAGCATGTGAAGTCGAACGCAATTGTGTTTTGCAATGCGCGCAGTACTCTTGCGATTGGCGGCGGGGCGACCTCGCGCGTGGATCCCGTGTTTTCCGCGCGTGCGAAGGCACAGCGCGTCGGAGTGGATTTGCGGGGTTCGGTGCTGGCCAGCGACGCATTCTTCCCGTTTCCCGATGGAGTCGAAGTCGCCGCCGAAGCCGGGATTACGGCTGTCGTGCAGCCCGGGGGCAGTGTGCGAGACGAGGAAGTCATTGCAGCGGCCGACCGTTGGGGGTTGGCGATGGTGTTTACCGGAGTGCGACACTTCCGCCACTGAGTTGCAATCTCCGCTATGGCCAGGAGCAGAGACGCGAAGGGAATATGCGAGTACTGGTGATCGGTAGCGGCGGGCGAGAACACGCTTTGGCGTGGAAAATCCGACAGTCCCGGCAGGTGGAGCAGGTGTATTGCGCTCCGGGCAACGCTGGCATCGCCCGCGTTGCGGAGCTCGTGCCTATTGCGGCAGACGACGTTGCGGGTTTGCTGCGCTTTGCGCGCGAGCGCGCCATCGACCTTACCGTCGTGGGCCCGGAGCTGCCGCTGACACTAGGGCTGGCCGATGAGTTTCAGGCAGCCGGGCTGCGTGTTTTCGGCCCGACGCGGCAGGGCGCACAAATCGAGGCCAGTAAAGCGTTCGCCAAAGAACTCATGCGGAGATGGAATGTCCCCACGGGTTATTTCAGCGTTTTCGATGAGCCAGAGGGGGCCAAGCGCTTTGTTGCGGAAGTCGGAGTGCCCGTTGTGGTCAAAGCGGACGGCCTTGCGGGCGGTAAGGGCGTGTTCGTGTGCCACGAACTCAAAGAGGCCGAGCAAGCGATCGATGACATCCTCGTAGCCCGGCTTTTTGGCGACGCGGGCGCACGTGTGGTCATCGAGGAATATCTTGTGGGCGAGGAGGTGTCGTTCATCTTGCTGACCGACGGGGAGTCCGTGTTGCCGTTTCCCTCCTCTCAAGATCACAAGAGGCTCTTGGACGGCGACCAGGGTCCGAACACCGGGGGAATGGGAGCGTATTCGCCGACACCAGCGCTGACCCCAGAGATGCATGCGCGGATCATGGCGGAGATCGTGTTGCCGACCTTGCAAGCGCTGCGAGCAAACAAGATCGAATACCGGGGAACGCTGTATGCCGGTTTAATGTTGACGGATGCCGGCCCCAAAGTCCTGGAATTCAACGCTCGGTTTGGTGACCCCGAATGCCAACCGTTAATGATGCGCCTGCGAAGCGACATCGTGGAGTTGCTGAATGCCTGCGTGGACGGGCAGTTGTCGGAGGTTACGGCAAGTTGGGACGAACGGGCGGCTGCGTGCGTGGTCTTGGCTGCAGCAGGTTACCCGGGGGCAGTGGAAAAAGGTCAAGTCATCCATGGTTTGGAGGAGGCGGAATCGCTGCAAGACGTGATGATTTTCCATGCGGGCACGGCGCGCCGCCACGATCACTTCGTCACCAACGGAGGACGAGTGTTGGGTGTCACCGCACTGGGACACGACGTGGCGGAGGCTGTGGATCGCGCATACCATGCCGTGAGCAAAATTCATTTCGAGGGAATGCACTATCGGCGGGACATTGGACAGCGGGCTTTCAAACATCGCAGCACGCCACCGCATTGACGTAACCGTCGGAGCTTCGCGGATGGGCAAATCTGGGTCGCAGGGATTTTCCGCTGTTCTGGATCGAGCCCTAGAAGCGCTCCGCGCCGGGCAGGCGATCGTGTATCCAACCGAAACAGTTTACGGGCTTGGGGTGCGGGTGCGAGATCCTCGAGCGCTGGCGCGCCTGGTTGCGCTGAAGGTGCGGGCGAAAGGAAAACCGATTAGCGTGCTGGTGGCCGATCGTACGATGTTGGGAGAGGTAACACGCGCAATTCCACCATTGGCGGAGCGTCTGATCGAACGCTTTTGGCCAGGCCCCCTCACACTGGCCCTTCCAGCGAGCGAGGGCGTGTCCGAAATTTTGACAGGTGGCAGCGGCACGATCGGGGTTCGGATTCCATCCCACCCCGTAGCCCACGAGCTGGTGGCTCGGTTAGGCGAACCATTGACTACGCCGAGCGCGAATCCAGCGGGCGAGAGGCCACCCACCACGGTGGCCGCCGCGCGCGCGTATTTTGGGAACGAAGTGGCGTTTTACTTGGACTGGGGACCCACCTCGGGGGAACCTGTATCCACCGTGTTGCGGGTCAGCGATGAAGGGGTGGCGCTAGTGCGCGCCGGAGCCATTTCCGTGGAAGACATCGAAGCTGAGATCGGCGAGCGAGTTCGACGGTGAGCGATATGACCCGCGAGCAGATAGGAGAACAGTCGACATGGCCATAGTGCGTCCGTTTCGTCCGTACCGATACAACCCCGCACTGTTTCCGGACTTATCGCCCCTCATCGCTCCTCCGTACGATGTCATTGGCGGGCGCGAACAAGCGGAACTTCATCGCAAGCACCCCCTCAACGTCGTTCGCTTGATCCTCAACCCCGAGGAAGATCCCTATGCCTCCGCGGCCCATTACTGGCAGGAGTGGAGGGAAGAGCGGTACATTGTCCAAGAACCCGAGCCGTGCTTGGTGTTTACGACCGAGCGTTTCTCCGTGGGCGGGCAGACGCGCGAGCGTGCGGGCTTGTACGGAGCGGTGCGTCTCGAGGCATTCGGGAAAGGGAAGATTCGACCGCACGAGCGAACGTTTTCCGCTCCAAAGGAGGATCGCCTGCGACTTTTGCGAGCGTGCCGCGCGAACTTGAGTCCGATCTTCGGGTTGTTTCCAAATCGCGCAGCGGTGATCGAGCGCTTGCGGACGTGGAGCGCGAACCGCACGCCGGAAGTGAGATTGGTGGACTTTCTCGGTACCGAGCATCGCTTATGGTTCGTGCGCGACAACCGCCTGCAGCGGTTCGTGGCCGAGGAGCTCGCTGAGGAAGAAATCATGATCGCGGATGGCCATCACCGCTACGAAACCGCGTGGGCCTACCACGAGGAGTTGGTCCAGTCCGGCCAGGACTCGCCCGATGCGGGTCATGCCCATGTGCTGATGTACCTGACGAGCATGGACGACCCGGGGCTGGTCATTCTGCCCACGCATCGCGTTTTGCAGGAAGTTCCGGAGGCAACTGCGCTACAGCGGCAAATCGAGCGGCACTTTATCCTCCGTTCGTATGCGGTCGAACAAGCCGAGGAGTTTTTCCGGGCCCTCGACCAGAGAGCCGGTCACCACTGTCTCGGGGTTGCTTGGAGCCCTGGCAGGGAACTGTTTCTCGCTGAGTTGGGTGACATCCAATTACTCGAACGTTTTGCAGGCGATTTGGCGCCCGCGGTACGGGATCTCGACGTGACCCTCCTCGATCGTGTTGTTCTTCAGGGCTTGGCCAAAGTTGTTCCGGACGAAGCTGCGCGCGCCGGCCAGATGTGGTACACGCACAGCGACCACGAGGCCTTGGCAGCAGTGCAGCAAGGAGCGGCAGCGGTGTTTTTCATGCGACCGCCGCGTATGTCCGACATCCTCGCGGTGTGTCGGTCGGGTCAAGTGATGCCGCAAAAATCTACGTACTTTTACCCGAAACTCTTGAGCGGCTTGCTGTTTCAGGCAGTAGACGAACCCTTGCCGCCACTGGGGCCGGCGGTGCGCGCACAGATGGCCAGGTAGCGCCGCACGGCCTCGGCCATGCCGAACTCGAGCGCGTCGGCGACCAGCGCGTGGCCGATGGAAACCTCGGAAATTTCGGGGATCGTTTCGAGAAACGGGCCTAAGTTGTCGAGGTTGAGGTCGTGCCCAGCATTGACCGCCAAGCCTGCGGAAAGTGCAGCATCTGCCGCGTACCGGTAACGAAGTAGCATGTCGCGAGCGTGGCCTTGGGCAAAAGCTCGTGCATAGGGCTCCGTATAGAGCTCGACGCGATCTGCACCGAGTGCTCGTGCTTCCCGAATGACCTCGGGTAACGGATCCACGAACAAACTCACTCGGGCCCCCAGTTCGTGGAGCGCGTGGATCGCCTGCCGAAGCTCCTCTTTGACCGGTTGCGGCATACCGGTGAGCGGCCAACCATGATCGCTGGTGGCCGCGGAAACTTCATCCGGCACGAGGGTTGCCTGCTGGGGTCGGGCCACGGTGCAGTGCTCGAGCAAGCCGTGGAACGGGTTGCCTTCGATATTCAGTTCGCGGCCCGGATAGGAGCGCAGCAACTCGGCGATTTCTGCAACGTCGCCCCGGCGGATGTGCCGCTCATCCGGCCTTGGGTGGATGGTGATTCCGTGGGCCCCGGCCTCCAAAGCAATGCGCGCCATGCGCACCACACTCGGAATGCCGATGTTGCGGGTATTTCGCAACGTGGCGACTTTATTCACATTGACCGACAAACAAGTCATCGGCTTTGTATCCTAGCACACGTGGCCCAGTCACTTCGCGCCGCCCGGGAACGATTGTTTCCGCTCTTCCCGGGCACGTTCGGCGTCGAGGCGTTCGAGTTCCACGGTGCCGTAATTGACGTACCGCATCGCAGCGGCAATAGCTCGGTGGCCAGCTTGTTCGGCGATGAGCCGGTGCATTTGCTGGCACACCCGGCGATACACAGGATGGCCCTGGGGAGTCGTGCGCAGCTCGATTACGTGCATGGCTTCCCGCGCGTTCATGTGAAGATAGAACCGAATGCGATACGCGAAGCAAAGGCTATAGGGAGCGATTTCTTCCAGGCCGGCATTGGCCAAGGCTCGGTACAGCGCTGCAGAGCGATCCATCGCCGCACGCCAAGCGTCGCCCGCACCAGCTTCGACCACAGCGCCGGGCATTTCATAGCCGTGCTCCGGCGAAAATCGTTGCCACTCGATGGTGAGGAGGCGATGGCGCTGCAAATCGCGGAAGGCGCCGTAGTCCGTGAGGATGTCGAAACGGTATGCGGTCCGTTCGAAGGCCCGGCCGGGCTTGTGCCGCCGGTTACTTCTCTCTCCCACGTAAGCTTTGAGAACGGCCTCGCGATCCGCAGGCGACATCTTGCGCGCCAAGGCAAGAAGTTGGTCGTCGGGCAGGTTCGTGTACGCGTACATGGCCGCAGCGACGACCTTGATTTCTCCCTCGGGATCGAAGTCCGTCAGTGTTACTTCGGCGCGAGGTTCCGGCGTAATCCCTTGTGTGTACCGGTTCGCGATCTCCTGGGAAGCTTGGCGTGTGCGCCGAAGGTATTCGCTCCAAATCTGCCCGCGATCGGGCCGATCGACGCGGGTGAGAAATGCCGGAATGACCTTGCGTAACTCGGTTAGCATGAGCTCCGCGCTGCGGCGCGCCTCGGCCAGCGGATGGGCACGCAGGCGCAGCAAGAGTGCCTCGAAGGCTTGCCCGCTTCCGAACAAGCCCACGTTTGCTTGGGTTGCGGCCGGAAGTAAACCGCGCAGCGTGTCCAGCGCCTTGGCTCGGATGCTGCGGCGATACGCAGGTTCCGGATCATGCGGGCCACGTGGCACCTTTTTGGAAAAAAATGCTTCGAATTTGGGGATCCACTCCGCATAGGTGGAGAAGAGCTGGTCCATTGTTTCTTCGTAGTGTGCCCGGAGCGGGTGCGACTCGAGTTCGGGGGGCACGACATAACGCCAGCGCCCGTTGACGCGCGTGTCGTAGGCAATGTAGCGGGTCGACTGCTCGAGGTACGCCATGAGCCGTCCCCACTCGATGACTTTGGTGAGGATGTTGGACACCCCTTCGCAAGCGAGATGTACGCCACCGAGCTGAGCCACCGAGTCGTCGCCGTACTCGTCAAACACGCGCTCGTAAAGGCGCTCGGCACGGTCGAGACCCACGCGGCCGAGCTCCGCCGATTCCACTTGATCGAGAAACTCATCGAGAAAAAGCCGCCGCACGGATTTAGGCGAGCGCGAGTACCGGGCAAACAATGCACCCTTGACCACCTCCGGCAGGTTTTGAAGGGCAAATATCGGGCTGTCCACATTGGTGAAGTAAGGGGCGAGCGCAGCTCGCTCGTTTGCGGTGAACGTTTCGTCGGTCAGTGATGTCACAACCAGTCATCCTCCCTGTAGGAGCATTCCAGTGCGCGGGGCTCCGGGGCGAACGCAGGTGAAGTCGGTCAAGCGCGAGGATTCAACTCCAATGTTCGGATTAGCGCCAAGCAATGGCTTGGACCTCGCAATACTCGAGCAGACCCCATTTGCTGCCTTCGCGCCCGATCCCGCTTTGCTTGAAACCCCCAAACGGGGTGTGCAGCAAGTTGACGGCGCCATTGATGTTCAAAGAGCCCGTGCGAATTTGCTTGGCGAGCTCCAGCGCCTTGGGCACGTCGGCCGAGTAGATGGCTCCACCGAGTCCGTATTCCGAATCGTTGGCGATGCGGACCGCCTCGTCCACATCGTCGTACGGCAGCAGAGACAGCACCGGCCCGAAAATCTCCTCGCGCGCGATGCGCATGTCATTGCGCACGTCGGCAAAGATCGTGGGCTCGAGGAAGAAACCCTGGCGCAAATGCGCCGGCCGCCCTCCGCCGGTGACGAGACGCGCGCCCTCGCGCCGGCCGGATTCGATGTATTCCTCGATTTGCGCGCGGCGCTCGGCGCGAATGACCGGACCCATGGTGACGGCCGGATCGGCAGGGTTCCCAATGTGAACCATGGCCTGTAGATAGCCGCACAACGCCTCGATGAGCGCCTCCTGGCGGTTCCGGGGCACAAGAACACGCGTGCACATGGCGCAGCCTTGCCCGGCATGAAAAAAAGCTGGGGTGAGAGCGTACATGGCGTAAGCGTTGAAGTCCGCATCCGGCAGGAATATGGCTGCGGATTTGCCGCCCAACTCCAAATGCACCCGCTTGAGCGTATGGGCGGCCGCGGCCAGGATGCGCTTGCCGGTAGCGGCACTGCCCGTGTAGCTGACCTTGTCTACGAGCGGGCTTTCCACCAGCCGCGCTCCGAGCAACGGGCTTTCTCCGGTCACAACGTTGAAGACCCCGGGGGGTAAATCGAGCTGCTCGATTTCCTCGGCAATCAGCAAATCAATCAGCGGAGCATACGGGGAGGGCTTGACGACCATGGTGCACCCCGTCGCCAAAGCTGGCCCAATTTTTTGCACGGTCACGTACAGCGGAAAATTCCACGTGGGAATGAGTCCACAAACTCCGACGGGCTGGTAGTAGGCCATGGCATGGTTGAGTTGGTTGCCCGTCGGCCCGACGCTGGCAACCGGCGGGAGCATTTCTTCGAACAGAAACTTCTCCGCCCATTCGGCATACTGTGCGAGGAGAGCCAGTGCGGTATCGAGTTGAATGGGGTGAGTGATCCAGGCGGCCCCGCCAGCCGAGACGAGCAAGGAGCGCAGCTCCTCCTTGCGCCGCTCCAGATGCTCCACGAGCGTCCGCAGGATTTTTGCCCGATCCCGAGGCGTGGTGCGCCTCCACGGGCCGGAGTCGAAGGCAGCTCGCGCGGCCGCGATGGCGCGGTCGGTGTCCTCTACGGAGGCGTTGGGCGCCTCGGCGATCACTTCCTCGGTTGCGGGGTTCAGCACGGGGAACGTGCCGTTGCCCGCGAACTCCCAGCGGCCGTTGATGTAAATTTTTTCGTAGCCCATAGTGGCCTCCTCCCACAATTGCACCAGGTGATTCTGTTCCGGCAAGGGAGTTCGTTGCAAGTAAGTCGGGGCCCTTGCTGGTTGGTGGGAACAACGGTACACGGCGCGAACGTCGGAGCAATGGAACTGCGATTTAAACCGGAACACGAGGCGTTCCGTCACCGCTTGCGCGGGTGGCTGCGCGACAATCTCCCTTCTGGTTGGGGGACCCTGCCGGCGCATCGCTTCGACCGGTTCGAGGACGAAGTCGCCTTTTTGCGGGAGTGGCAGGCAAAGCTGCACAGCGCCGGGTATGCGGGGATCTTATGGCCCAAAGAGTACGGTGGGGCGGGGCTCGGCATGATGGAGCAAATTATCTTCAACGAGGAAATGGCGCGCGCCCAAGCCCCGGAACTGATCAACAAGGTGGGTGTGCACAACGTCGGCCCGACATTGATTCGTTACGGCACTGAGGACCAAAAGCGGCGCTACCTGCCGAAGATTTTGTCCGCGGAAGAAATCTGGTGCCAACTGTTCAGCGAACCGGCTGCTGGCTCGGACCTGGCTGGTCTACGCACGCGGGCGGAGCGAGATGGCAATGGCTACCGGTTGACCGGCCAAAAGGTTTGGACCAGCTACGCCCAGGTCTCTCGCTGGGCGATTTGCCTGGCACGCACGAACCCAAACGTCTCGAAGTACGAGGGTATCTCGTACTTCATCGTGGACATGGAGGCGTCGGGCATCACGGTGCGGCCCCTTCGGCAGATCACTGGCAGTTCCGAGTTCAACGAGGTTTTTCTCGATGGTGTCTTCGTGCCGCGCGAAAACCTGATCGGTCCCGAAAACGGAGGCTGGCAAATCGCGATGCACACGCTGGCCCACGAGCGAGGTACGGGCTACCTGTTCAAAGAGCAGGTCAAACACAAGATCGCGTTGGATCAGCTTGTGCGGATTGTGCGGGCGCGCCAGCGCCAGGGCCAATCCGTGCATGCCACGCTGCGGCAAGCCCTCGCGGATGCCTTTATTCGGGTGGAGATTCTGCGCTTGCACAACTACGACACCATGGCACGGCTGGAACGGGGAGAGACTCCCGGACCGGAAACGAGTTTGAAAAAAGAGTTTTGGAATCGCTTGTCGCAGCATCTGTACGAGACGGCCATGGCCATCCAGGGCCCGTGGTCGCAGCTTTACGTGGGGGACCCGCGCGCGTGGGACAATGGGCGTTGGCAAAGTGCCTATCTCTACAGTCGGTCCGTAACGATTTCCGGGGGTACATCGGAAATTCAGCTCAACATTATCGCGCAACGCATGCTCGGCCTCCCCCGCGCAGATGCCGCACGGCCCAACGCCTGAGCAGCTCAGGACGGTGGTTATTGGAGCCCGGTTGCAGCGGAGTGACGCCCGTCGGCTTGCCGTTGCGTGGCGTTGGGCATAAGGAACGGACATGGAAATCGTCCCTGCACGCCCGGCAGCAACGGTGGTTCTGGCGCGTGACAGCGCCGCCGGCTGCGAGGTGCTTTTGGTCCGACGCAACGCACGTCTCGATTTTCACGGGGGTGCGTGGGTTTTTCCGGGTGGTCGAATCGATGCGAGTGACTTCGCGGCTGCCGGGACGGGCGAGCCCGCGGTGGCCGCTCGTTATGCCGCAGTGCGCGAGGCCTGGGAGGAGGCCGGGGTACGCGTGGAGCCGCAGGACCTCGTCTTGTTCTCCCGCTGGATCACACCGGTGAATGTGCCAAAGCGCTTCGATACCTGGTTCTTCGTGGCTGCGGCAACCAACGAAGCTGTGTGCACCGATGGAGGTGAGATTTCCGAGCATCGGTGGTTCACGCCTCGCAGCGCCTTGGATGCGCATCACCGCGGCGAAATCGAGCTGCCTGCGCCCACGTTCGTCACACTAACCCACTTTTTAGAGGCGAGCGACGTGGCGCACCTCCTCGCCATGGCGCGGGAACGGACAGTGGAATGTTTCCAACCCGAGCTTTACTTCGTGAATGGTGGCGCTTGCACCGTGTACCACGGAGATGTGGCCTACGGTAACGGTGACTTGGATCGCCCGGGCCCCCGCCACCGGTTGTGGATGCGGGAATCAGGCTGGCGGTACGAACGGTCGGAGGATAGCCCGTGACAGTGATTCTCAATTTGGTACGGCTGCTTCTGGGTGGTGCGTGGACGGCCATCCTGGGAACTCCTGTGCTATTTGTCGTGTGGACGCGTTATCTTTGGGGGCGCATCCAGCAAGCGCTGGGGTTTTCGGAGGCGCTCGATCGAGCGATTGCCCAAAATACCTACTTTGCGTGCTGGGTCGCGCAAAGGCTGTGGACCGGTGTTTTGCTGGCTTTGGCCGGTATTCGCCTACGCGTGAGGCAAGCGGTGCCCATCGATTGGCAGCGCACGCATGTGATTTGCGCCAACCACGCGAGTATTTTCGACATCCTTGCGCTTGTTCGTGTCGTCCCCATCCCGTTCCGGTTCGTTGCCAAGCGGGAACTGGTGAAATGGCCGATTATCGGGTGGGCACTTCGTCCTTCTGGGCAGATCGTGATTGACCGTCAAAATCGCGCGCACGCGATCCGGGTCATGACCGAAGCGGCACGGCGGAGGATCCGAGGGCAGATCATTTTCTTTGTCGAAGGCACGCGCAGCCGCACCGGCGAGCTCTTACCATTCAAGAAAGGGGCGTTTCACTTTGCCCTCGATTACCGCCTCCCGATTTTACCGACGGCAATCTGCGGTAGCTTTGCCGCACTCGCTCGTGTCCCGTGGTGGCGATTGAACCCCGGGCGAACCATCGAGATTCGTTTCGGTTCCCCGATCGAGGTCGAGGACGGAGCCCAGACTGGCATCGATCAATTGATGGTTAGAACACGCGAGCAAATCGCCGGAGAGTTGCGGCAGAGTACGCTCAGCGGCCGGGCAGACGGTGTGGCTCTGCCGGCAAGTTGACTTCCGCAGTGCCGCGGTTGTGGCGCTCGGCAAAGCTGCTAGGGACTTTCGCCATGACTGCGCAGGAGATCGAGCGGATGATTCGTGACGCGCTACCCGCGGCCCGGGTTGAAGTCGTGGACGAGGTGGGCGACGGGAATCATTTCCGCGCTACCGTGGTTTGCGAGGATTTCGCAGGCAAGAGTTTGGTGCAGCGCCACCAAATGGTGTATGCAGCGCTCGGCGACGCCATGCGGGAACGCATCCATGCTTTGGCCATCGGAGCGTACACGCCAGAGGAGTGGCAGCGGCGCCAGGCCGGCCCGGAGCATTCTTCCCGTTGAGGAATCGAATTTTTCCAAAGGAGGTCGAACCATGTCGCGCGACGTGTTTGCGGAGATCGAGCAGGAAATCCGCGAGAACAAGGTGATCATTTACATGAAAGGGAGTCCGACATTTCCGATGTGCGGATTCTCGGCTGCGGCCGTCGAGTGCCTGAAGCAGTATGGCTACCCGTTTGCACACGTGGATGTGCTCGAAGATCCGGAAAAACGGGAGGCCATCAAGCAATTTTCGAATTGGCCCACGATCCCGCAAATTTACATTGATGGGCAGTTCATTGGTGGTTGCGACATCATCCGGGAGCTGCATGCCACCGGGGAATTGCGCAGCCTACTCGACCGCGCCTTCGGTAAAGAGGGCGGGGCGTCCGCAAAGGCGTGAAGCGTTCGAAGCTATAATTTTTCGGGTTGCAAATTCGGAACCCGCGTTGCAAGCGCCCGCCCGTGCAGCACATGAGATCCCGGCAACTCAGTCCGTCGCGCCGCTGGCCGTCGGGTTCTGCGTTGTGGGCTGTGTGCGTAGCCGTTACGTGGGCGTGGTTTACTAGTACCATCGAGGCGGCCACCCCGCGACCGACCCGCACGCCAACCTTGACGCGTACGCCCCGCGGGACAGTGCGCGCCACGGCTAGCCCGACGCCTTCGGAGCGTCCGGCGGTCTCTCCGACGACGTCGCCGACTCCAGGCGGAACTCCACTTTCGTCCCCGCCCAGTTCCACAACGACAGTCGCTTCGGCAACGCCAACGCCTTCCCCGACCATTACGCCGAACTTGTTTGGTGCCGCGGTGGCCTTTCGTAGCGCCGTGCAAATTCAGAATGTAGGCGGCCAACTTGTGGGCATCGCCGCTGCGAATGTGGACGAAGCGGCAGGCAACACCACAGTAGACCTGGTCGTGGCCGATGAGAGAGCCGGTGGCGTGCGTTGGTTGCAGGGGCGCGGCACCGGAGCCTTCCAGTTGCGTGCGCTCTCCTCTTTGGCGGAAATTCCTTTCGGGCTGGCCATTGCCGACTTTGACGGAGACGGCTTCAACGATGTGGCCACGCTCGACCGCTCCCAAGGCACCTTGGTGGTGGGGTTCGGCGACGGCAACGGAAGTTTTAGCGCGAGTGTGCCCGTTGCTGTCGGCGGTGACGTGCGCTCCTTGGCCGCAGCGGATCGTTTCATCGCGGTGGCCGACGCTAGTACGAACCATGTGGTGTTGGCACGCGTGGATGAGGGCCGGAACCTCGTCGTTGTGGATTCCCTCCCTGTGGGGGCTGAGCCGGTGGCTCTTGCCGCGGGAGATTTCGATGGGAACGGGCTAGCGGATGTGGCCGTCGCCAACCGCGGTGCGGGCACAGTGACGATTCTGCGCCAAGGTGGTGGGCGGGTGTTTTCCGTGTTTGGGACTGTCACGGTGGGATCGGGCGTGTCCGCGGTGGCGTGGGGTGACGTGGATCGCGACGGCGCTGCCGACTTGGTGGCGGCGCTCGATTCGGGCGAGGTCGTGGTGTTTCACAACGACGCTCGGAGAAACTTCCGGCGAGTCTTTGCGATGCCGGCGGGTCTCGATCCGATTGCAATATTTGTCCTCGATGACCGCAGCCCAGGCCAGGTCGTCACCGGCGACGGGAGGCCAGACATCGTGCTCCTGCATCGCGGCGCCGATGACATAGGGGTGCTGTCCGGAGTGGGAGACGGGCGTTTCGAGGCGTCGTCGCGTTTGGTGGTGGGGGCCGATCCGGTAGGGCTGGCCGCGGGAAACTTCGATGAAGACGAAGCCGGTGCCGTAGATCTGGCCAGCGCGAACAGCGATGGAACTGTCAGCGTGATCCGAGGACAAGGCGGAGGATCGTTTGTCGCCTCGGTCTCGTTCGCTACGTCCGCGGAGCCGGTTGCCTTCCAGATTGCGGATTTCGATCGCGACGGATTCTTGGACGTGCTGGTTTTAAATCACGGCGACGGAACCCTGTCGCTGTTGCGAGGCAACGGCCGGGGCAGCCTGCGGCCTCGGCAGGACTTTGCCGCCTTTTCGGGGGCGAAGTTTTTGGCTGCAGGAGACTTCGATGGCGACGGATTCGTGGATGCCGCAGTTGCTCGGGACGATCAAGCGAGAATCTCGATTCTGCCCAACGGTGTGGCCGGATTTGGGTTGCCGAAGACGCTGCTGGCCGACGGAACGGTGTCTGCGCTCATCGCGCGGGATCTCGACCGCGACGGTCGAGCTGATCTACTGGCTCTTCAATTGCAGCTTGGACGCGCGCTGGTGTGGAGGAGTGCAGGCCCCAGTGGCTTCGAGCCGGCGCGCTTGCTCGACATGGGATCCAGTCCGGTGAGCGCTGTCGTGGCCGATGTCGTAGGAGACAGCAATCCGGATGTGGTCGTTGGTGTCCAGAATCCCGACCAAATCGTGATTTTTGCTGGGCTGGGAGGTGCTGAGTTTCAAGAAGTCGCCCGCGTGGATTTGCCGGCAGTGCCCTCGCAGCTCGCCGTGGACGACTTTATCGCCGACGGAATCCCGGACATCGCCGTGCTGAGCTCGTTTGCGGGTCGTCTGGACGTACTTGCGGGCCGCGGCTCGGGAAGGTGGGAACCCGCCGGCACCCAGCCAGTGGAATTGGGCACCACGGGATTGGCCTCTGCGGACCTCAATGGTAACGGAGTGAGCGACCTGGTGGCCGTACACCCCGAAGGGAGCACAGTCACTGTTTGGTCTGGAAATGGGAATGGCCAGTATCTCGTGACGCGATTTCCGGTCGGGCGAGGCCCGCAAGACGTTAGGGTGGCTAACCTCAACGTCGCTTCAGACGCAACCGGGGGGCTGGCAGAGTTGGTCACGCTCAATACCGGAGGCAACACCGTCACGGTGTTGCGCAACATCAGCCGGGCCACTCTTCCGCCGGCCACCGTAACGCCGACCCTGGGCCCTGGCACACCACCTCCGCCAGATTCCCCGACACCCTTGCCGACGCGCACGCGCCGCCCCGCAGGAGCGGGGAAGAGCTCAGGCGGCTGCCACATTCTTGGCCGCGCTGGGGCTGTGCGGGAGGGCATCCCATTGTTTGTTGGCGTCGGTTTATTGGGAGCTTTCCGTATGGCTCGCTGCCGGTGCCGGCGCTTGCGCGGGTGACGTATCGCGCGTACAGTGCGGGGACGCGCGGATGGGGGCCCGGACGGGAAATGCAGGAAAGAGGAACACGAGACATGACTCAGCTTGAAGCAGCTCGAAAAGGGATCGTAACGCCCGAGATGGAACGCGTGGCGATCCGGGAAAACGTGAGTCCGGAGTTCATTCGGCAAGAGGTCGCGCGGGGGCGCTTGGTCATACCCGCCAATAAGAGACATTTGGCTGGCAGTGGCGGGCTTCCGCCGTCCGGCGGAGAGCACGAGCGTATCTACCCCAAGGACTCCGTCGGTCACCCCGGCGCACGCGCAAGTGCGCGATACTGGGTGAACCAGACCGTGGCGCAGCGCTGGGCGCTGCTGCAAGACCCGGAATACATGCGGGGCGAGCGAGCTCCCAAACGGCTCGATCCAACCGGAATCGGGCGCATGATCACGACCAAAATCAACGCCAATATCGGAGCGTCCCCCGTGCAGAGTACGCTCGCGCGCGAGGTGGAGAAGTTACGCTGGGCGCAAAAGTACGGGGCGGATACAGTCATGGACCTCTCCACCGGGGGGGATTTGCGCGCGTGCCGGCAAGCGATCATCGATCACGCCACTGTTCCCATTGGAACGGTACCCATTTACAGCATGATTGTTGGCCGGAACATCGAAGATCTGACGTATGACGTGATCTTGCGCGAGATCGAGTTGCAGGCGCAGCAAGGCGTGGATTACTTCACGATTCATGCCGGGGTGTTGAAGGAGCACCTCGGGCTGGTGCGCTCGCGCATTACCGGGATTGTGTCCCGCGGAGGCTCGATCCTGGCGAAGTGGATGCTCTACCACAACCGGCAAAATCCGTTGTACGAAATGTTCGATGAAATTAGTGCCATCATGAGGGAGTACGACGTGACGTATTCCTTGGGCGATGGTTTGCGTCCCGGCTGCACGGCCGACGCATCCGATCCCGCCCAACTGGCCGAGTTGCACACCTTGGGCGAGCTGGTGCAGCGGGCGCGGGATGCCGGCGTGCAGGCGATGGTGGAAGGGCCAGGACACGTTCCGCTGGACCAAATTGCGTTCAACATGCAACTGCAGCAGCGCATTTGCGACGATGCTCCCTTTTACGTGTTGGGCCCACTCGTGACCGACGTATTCCCGGGGTATGACCACATTACCAGTGCCATTGGCGCTGCCGAGGCGGCGCGGGCGGGAGCAGCGATGTTGTGTTACGTCACGCCGAAAGAGCACGTGGGCTTGCCGCGGGAGCAAGACGTGAAGGATGGTTGCATCGCGTACAAGATTGCGGCGCACGCGGGGGACATTGCTCGTGGGATCCCGGGAGTACGCCAGTGGGATGACGATCTCTCGCGCGCCCGAGCCGCATTGAATTGGCCGAAGCAGTTCGAGCTTGCGTTCGATGGGGAAACCGCCCGTGCCTTGCACGATGAAGACTTGGCGGTGGACACCGACTTCTGTGCCATGTGTGGGCACGATTGGTGCAGTATGCGCATTTCGAAGGAAATCGAAATGTTCGCCAGTGGCAAGGACCCGGATTACCAACCGGCACGGCGGGCGGTGCGCAGCCCAGGCCTGAGCGAGGAAGCTCGCGAGTTCTTGCGGGCCCGTGCAAAGGCGTTGCCCGTGGTCGAAGGGAAACATGTTTGCCACAGCGACCACATGCCGGACCGCAAGCAAGCCGAGGAAGCACAGGCGGCCGCTGATGGCATATTACGGTAACGGGAGAGTGCGGCCAAAGAAACGGAAGATGCGGAGGAATTCATGACGAGATGGTTGACGTTCGTGCTCGCGGCGGTTCTCGGCGCAGGTGCGCTCGCTGGGAGCCCCGGGGCTGTGCGTGCGGGAGCCGAAGATTGGAACGACGCGAAAATTCAGTGGCGAACGTACGAGGAGGGTTTGCAGGAAGCCAAGAAAAGTGGAAAGCCAGTGTGCCTGATCTTTTACACGACTTGGTGCCCGCACTGTGCGAATTATTCGCGCGTCTTTCAGAATGACGAAATTGTCGAGCTCGCCAAGAAGTTCGTGATGGTCCGGGTGGACGCCGACAAGCGACGCGATCTCAGCGACCAATACAAGCCGGACGGCGCTTACATTCCGCGGACCTTTTTCTTGTCTCCATCGGGTGAACTCGATCCATCGCTCGATGCCGGGCGTTCCCAGTACAAGTTTTTTTACGACGAGCACAATCCCGCGCACATTGCCAAAGCAATGAAGCTGGCGGCTGACAAATACCGCCAGAAGTAGTTGTCGACAACCTGGACGATTCGACCAGTGCGCCCGTTGGGATCGAGATCCGAGCGGCGTGCAACCGGCTGGATCCACACGTCCGGCGGTGCAGATAATGTGTTGACAAAGCACGTCCGATGCGTGCTATGAACGGGCGCATCGTAAGGGGTGCCACGGGAGAGGGCATGAGCACTGGGGTACAGGTGGTTTCGCCGGACAAGATTTGGAGACCGAGGCCACATCGCCCTCTGTGCGGCTGCTCCGCGCGTACCCCGGGGAGGGATCGGACGTGCAACGCTGGTTTCGCTGGTTTGCAGCAATTGTTCCTGGTTTGACCCTTTGCTCCCTGCTGGGAGGCTGGGGCGGTTCCAGCGCATGGGGGCAGGGGATTTCCGGTTTGTCGATCACCGACAATAGCGATGCCGATTTGCTGGAGAACCCGCTGACGGCCCGGCAGCGACGGCATCAGGTAGCAGTTCAGAGTAGTTCGAGTACCGGATTTGCGACCCGCTTCGCGAGCGTTGTGGGTACCGACACGGAAACCACGCAGGCACGCTCGGTTACGCTGAACACTGACTACACTTTGAACTTCACCGTAACAGCTCCTGGGGCGTATCATCTCGATGTGAATACCACCCGGAGGGGGGCCTTTACGGTTGTCGATGACGGAGGCGGCGTGGCGCACGCCGACGCGACCAATATCAATGGCACCCAAACGGGCGGTGCTCTGGTCTCGGGGTCGTTGAGCTTACCCGACCCGGGACTGCTCGAGAGTTTTACCGGTTCTGGCAACTTGCCCTTCGATGACTCCACGACGGGAACCATTCGTGGGCTGAGCAACGGGGTGCCGCAAACACATACGATTCGCTTTGTCTGGAGCCAAAGCTGCGGGAGCGACAATGGCGCGGGGGGTGGAGACGAGTGTGCTGTCCGGATGGGAATGGCCTTGACCTTTAGCGGGCAAACGGCTGGGCAGTATCCCGGCGTCGGTAGCCGCAATATCGATAACGACGGCCATTTTGTTTCCGTGACTTTTACCTCCTTCTGCGGCGACGGCATTGTGCAGTCCACCGTCGGCGAAGATTGCGACGAAGGCAGCCTGAACGGAACTGCGGGTTCGTGCTGTACAGCGAACTGCACGTTCAAGTCCATCGGAACGGTGTGCCGGGCCTCGACCGGACCGTGCGATCCCGCCGAGACCTGCACGGGTGCCAGCCCTACTTGCCCAGCAGACTCGCTGGCGAGTGCCGGAACGATTTGCCGCGCCGCTGCAGGCACGTGTGACATAGCGGAAACGTGCAGTGGAACGAGTGCAGCGTGCCCGCCGGATTCCAAGTCGACTGCAGTTTGCCGGCCCGCTGCTGGACCCTGCGATGTAGCGGAGAGCTGTGATGGTGTGAACAACCAGTGTCCAGCCGATGCGTTCCAACCGGCGTCGGTCGTGTGCCGCGCTGCCACAGGTGCATGTGACATCGCCGAGAACTGTACGGGCACCGCGGCAAACTGTCCCAGCGATGATTTTGCACCCGACGAAACGCCGTGTAGCGATGGGAACGCGTGTACCACGGGCGATGTGTGCATCGGCGGCGCCTGTCAGCCAGGGGAGCCGCTTGTCTGTGACGCGTGCCAAACCTGTAATCCCGCCTCGGGCTGCGTGGGTGCCCCGTGTACCCCCACGCCGACGTTCACGAACACTCCACTGCCCACGGATACACCTACGGCTACGCCGCCACCGCCGCCGACGGCAACCTTTACCGCGACGGGGACACCGACAGAAACGCCCACGCGCACCCGCACGCCGACGCGGACCAACACTCCCATTCCGACGGTGACGCCGACGCCTACCGGCCCTTGCGTGCCTGCGGCACCGATAAACCCGTGTATTCCCGGGGGCGGCAGCGCAGTGACGGATTGCGGTTTAGAGTGGCACGTCGAACCGGTTCCTACCCTGGATAAGAAAGGACGTCCGAAGAACAAGGTCGTTTGTTACGAGGGTGATCCGCGGTGCGATGCCGATACGGACCTGAACAACCGAAGCTGCACGATCATTCCGCGCGTGTGCATCAACAACACCGACCTTCGGTTCCTCGGACAGTGTTTTGCCAACTTTGGCCTTAGCTCGATCGAGGTAGTCAAACCGCGGGCGACGAGTATCAAGCCGATCGACGTCGCCAACTTCAACGCTGTGGAGTCCATCTTCGGCAGTTCCGGATGGGGCTTGTCTGTAATTCGTGCCAAGACTCCCACGCCAGGTACGACATACACCACCCTCAATCAGTGCAGCCCGCCGGTGCCGATTTTGGTTCCACTCAAGGTGACTTACTTGAGTGACGGCATAACGGTGAAAAGCGTGCGTCCCGGGCGGTACACGATACGTGTACGAGCGCGGGACCCGTTCGGAAAAGCGGAAACCGACACGGTGAAATTCGAGTGTCGCGTGAGCACCTGTGGCAACGGTATCCAAGAGCCCTGGGAAACTTGCGACGACGCGAACCGCAACGATGGAGATGGTTGTAGCCGTGGCTGCCAGCTCGAAGCGACTCCGACTCCGACACCCACGAATACCGCCACCTTTACGCCGACGCCAACGGATACTCCGACTCGAACCCCAACTTCGACCTCCACGCCGACCAATACGCCAACCGTAACTCCGACTCCGAGTTTCACGTTGCCGCCGGGTGCCCCGACATACACGCCGACCAACACACCGACACCCACCAACACGTTCACTCGCACTCCGACCCGTACGCGCACCTCGACGCGCACCCACACACCGACAGTTACCCAAACGCCGACCAATACCGCGACACCGACGCCGACGCCGCTCACTCGGTTGTGTACCTTGCGGCCCAATGCCACGAACGGTGCCGTGGTGAAGTTGCAAACCACCTCCGGAATCAACCTCAACTTGCTGTTGAGCGGTTTCCAGACCTGGGAGTTCTCCGATCTGAACCCCGCCAACGGAGTGCGCACGATCACCATCCCGGCCTCGGGCTCGCACTACAATCCGATCAACTTGCTCGGCTTGGCAAAGGTGTGTGTGCGTCCGGGCGGTAACGGCACCGGCAAGATCGACTGTGATGGCGGGGAGCTGGATTACGATTCTGTTGCCGTTCAGGATCACGATACGTCGCAACCGCCGGGACCCAACGGCGGTCTGCCGCAGGATCCGGAGTGCGACGACGTGTTCACCAACCCGGGTGGGCTGGTATCTGAGGCGAAGCTGTCAACTCAGTTCCCGCCTGCTTGCATTTCGCCGATTCAGGTCACCCTCAGTGGTACGTATCCCGCGGGCGGGATGACCCTGACCGAATCCCTCTTGCTGCGCATTCTGACCGACACGAGCGCGCCGTGCCCCGCTGACTCCGATCCGTTCGATCCGAACGCTGGCGACCTCTCGCTGACGGGAATGATCACCACTGGCGCGGTGAGCGCTACGGTGTACGATGCGGTGAACTCGAGCGGGACGGCGCTGACGCAGACGAACCTTTCGACCTCCGCAACGAACGTGCCCTTCGGCTGCACGAACATCGAGAACAACGTGCTCAACACGGGTCGCCTGGGCTTCGCGCTTCCCTTCGCCGAGATTGTCTTGCCCGGCTTCCCGACGATGGACGCCGTCGGCACGGTTCACATCGCGTGTCAGTGAAGGAGCTACGCGGCCTGGCCACGATGCACTGCCGTGGCCAGGCCGCACCCTCGTGCTTCCGGGTTATGCTTGCAATGTGCCGTGAAGTGCCTGATTTCTTGAAATCATGGCAGGCCGCGGTGGGTGGCACCGAGACTGGGCTTCGAAACTCGCCAGCGCGGCGTCCTTGTTCGTGGCGACACTGCCGGTAGGCGGGTGCACATCGAGTAACAAGCCGTTGGATCAGCGGGAGCCAACACCGACCCGCATGGCCACCGTTCCGACGTCTGGGCCAACGACATTCCGGACAACGGAACCTCGGTCAACCTCACTTCCCACCATGACCTTGACGCCAAGGGCCGTAGGCAGTGCTACGGCCCCAGTCACGGCCACCAAGACAGCGACCGCTACGCCATCGCCGTCTTTTTATACCCCGACTCCTGCAGCGACCCCGACAAATCACCCACCTCTTGCTGGACCGCTGCGAGTATATTCAGCCTTTGTGGGTTACCCGATCGAAGTGCCCGTCGAAGTCGCGGATCCGGATGGCGACCCTCTGAGTTTCGCCGCTACCGCCGGGCCGAGTTCCCTGAGCCTGCATGTCGCGGATTCAGTGGCCAGGCTTTTTTGGGTGCCAGGGGAGGCAGATATTGGCCCCCAGTACGCACGGGTCGGCGTGTGGCAGCAAAACGCACCTACGGCGCCGGCGTATGCTGACTTCTTGTTCGACGTTCAGCAGGCCAGCGCTTGCGAATCCGTTCATTGTGTTCCGCTACAAGGGTGCGAAGCTGTGCTCGGTTCGTTGGATGAACCGTGTTGCCAAGGCAGCCCAGTGTGGCGACGGCGCTTGGCTTGGCTTCCGTGCCCGCAAGGCAAAGGGGTTTGGGTAGGCCGAAACCTCGTCGAAGGCTTCGGCTTGTTAAAGAATTGCGACAATTTTCGAGTCATCAACTTCGGCCAGATCGGAGCCACGGTTCGGCTCAACTTGGCAGTTCGTTGCTTGGACGTCAGCGAGCCCGTGATCGTATCGGCTCGTATGCGAACCGCGCAGCGGGAGCTTTTCGATGCCCCTCGCGTGATCGTACGCTTCGACCAGAACGAGGACGGATTCGCACGCCGGTTGGGCCTGGCTTTCCCGGTTCGGGGTCCTGGGCCGTTTTTCGAGTTTGAAGGAGCTGAAGCGCAACTCGTGATCCAAGCGCGCGACATCCGCGGGCAGGAGGTCAACGCGGAGCTACGGCTACGGCTGACCTTTACGGAACTGCCCGACTCGGAAGACTTGCCCCTTTTGTACCCACCTTGGGATGCAAGCGATGGCGTGCGAGGAACTGTCCAAGACGGTTGAAGAATCTCGACGCCTGTCCCCACGTTCTTGGGTTTGTTCTTTCGTGTGGTAGACTGGCAGCCTGGGTTTTCGGTGATGCAAGGTCGGGATGAGGTGATGAGGGCAAAAGAGGTTTTGAAGCTGTTAGTTTGCATCGTATTTGGGTTTGTCTTGGGTCCGGCCGCCTCGCTTGCGTGCACCGGTGACTGCGACGGAAACGGTGCCGTCACGGTTGAGGAGATCTTGCGCGGTGTAAACATCGCGCTGCAAAACCCAGGGGCACAACTCGAGACCTGTGCTTCTTTCGATCGGAATCTCGATGGGTCGGTGACCATCGAGGAAATACTGCGGGCGGTGGCAATCGCGCTTTCCACTTGCCCGGCGCCAGTCATTCGAACAATCGCGGGCAATGGTTTGGCTGGTTATGACGGTGACGGTCGGGATCCGCTTTCGACGGCATTCTATTTGCCTCAGGATTTAACGGTAGGGCCGGACCGCTTGCTGTACCTCGTGGATTGGAACAACCACCGCCTGCGCCGCATCCGCGACGGGAAGGTCGAGACAATCGCGGGAACCGGGGAGCTCGGCGATGCAGAGGACGGCGACGCACTGTACGTGCAGTTTAACCATCCCACGAACGTCGCGTTCGACCGCCAAGGCCGCATGCTCATTGCCGCTTGGCACAATTCTCTGGTCAAGAGAATGGATTTCACCACGGGAAGAATCGAGAACGTTGCGGGAACCGGAGCTCGGGCCTTCGGAGGCGATGGCGGGCCTGCAAACCAAGCATCCCTGGACCTTCCCAGCTCGGTGGCTTGTGATAGCCAGGGAAACATTTTGGTTTCCGACCAAGCCAACTATCGCATTCGCTTGATTGATCCCGACGGCGTGATCCACACGATTTGTGGCACATCAGTGCCGGGCTACAGTGGCGATGGGGGCCCGGCGATCTTGGCGCAGCTCCGCGCGCCAAAAGGGCAAGCGGCTCCGCCGACTGGTCGCATTGCTTTGGATGCAATGGACCAGATTTACATTGCCGATACCGGCAACCACGCCATCCGCCTGATCGATCGGGCGGGCATTATTCACACCATTGCGGGTACCGGGGAGCCGGGTTACTCCGGCGACGGTGGCCCGGCGAGCTCCGCACAACTGAACACCCCGAGCGACGTCGCTGTCGGGCGCGACGGATCCGTTTATGTGGCAGACACCATGAACAACGCGATCCGTAGAATTCGCCCGGATGGAATCATCGAAACGATCGCGGGTAATGGGGCACAGGGCTTTGGGGGCGATGGCGGGCCGGCCACTGAGGCGCAGCTCGATCGGCCGTACGGTGTGGAAGTGGCACCCAATGGTCACGTTCTGATTGCAGACACTCACAATCACAGGTTCCGCGTGGTCGGAGACGTCGCCGACGAAATTGGGCCACCCCCGACGCCTACACCGACGCCGGCGATCATTCCCTGCACTGGAGAAGTCGGCTCGATTTGTACGTATGCCGGAAATGGAGGAATGGGCCTGTCGCCGGACGGGACGCACCGGCTTTCGGCCACATTGTACTGGCCGTTTGATATCGCGTTCTTTCCGAACGGGCGGCAGGTATTCTTGGATTGGAACAACCATCTGGTCAGAGAAATCTTGCCTGATGGGACCATCCGCACGGTGGTTGGGTCGGATTTCGTCGGCGATGGTCCGGATGACCTAAGTGATTTGACCCCCGCGGGTGCCGATCCTCGGCTGGTGTCCTTGAACCACCCGACAGACGTGGAGATGTTCCCCAACGGTGACCTGCTGATTCAGGCGTGGCACAACCACAAGTTGCGGGTCGTCGACCAGGTGACAGGTAGGGTGCGTGTGCTCGCTGGGCGAGATCCCGATTTCGCCGGCGATGGGGGGCCGGTAAAAAATGCGCGGCTCAATCAACCACCGCACGGCGTGTTCGATGGTCAAGGGAACTACTTCTTCATCGATCAGCGCAACCAGCGGATTCGGGTGATTTATCGTTTCGCCGAGCTTCGCGAGGAGGCGACCATCGATACGGTAGTCGGGAACGGTACGAGCGGCTTTGCTGACGGCCCCACACAGCTTGCGCTGGTTAATTTCCCGACCGGCCCGAACCCAGAACCTTCTGGTGGAATCACCATAGATTCCTTTGGCAACTTGTACTTTGCCGATACCCTCAATCACCGCATTCGGCGCGTTCAGTTTTGCAGCAGTGACTTCAAGTGCGGCGTTGTGACGACGATCGCGGGCAACGGCGTGCCGGGATACAGTGGAGACGGTGGGATCGCCACAGAGGCGCAAATCAACTACCCGCAAGATGTGGAACTGGGCCCAGATGGCAACTTGTACTTCGCCGATACGAACAACCACGTCGTTCGGATGATCGATCTGTCCACGGGCGTGATCCGCACAATAGCTGGTACAGGCACGCGCGGATACGGTGGCGATGGTGGCCCCGCAACGCAGGCTCAACTGAACCGACCGTTTGGGGTTGCATTCGATGCCAACGGTGATCTGTACGTGAGCGACACTTTCAATGGGCGCATCCGCAAGGTCAAACGTTGAGTGGGAGCACACGGCACCCTGATAAGACCTGACAATTACGATGTTTGGGCGTTTTGTCTGTGGCTGGGGTCTGGTCGTCGCGCTGTTGGGTGTCGCGAGTGGCGATGCGTTCGGATGCGTGGGCGATTGCAACGGCGACCGCGAGGTGACGATTGACGAAATCCTCGTCGGTGTGAATGTTGCTCTCGGGTTATCGGACATAGGCCGGTGTCCCGCGTTCGACCGGAATGGCGATGCCGCGGTGACCATTGATGAAATCGTTGCCGCTGTGGGGTTTGCCCTGACGGGGTGCGCGCAAGACAGCATCGTCCCGGCAAACTATGCCCAGACCTTCATCGAGGTGCGTGACTGCCGGTTGAGCGCCGAACACGAAGGTTACTACATACGTGTCCTTACGGATGCCGGGGCGGCCGAGGCCTACCGAGAAGGTGCGCCGGTACTCCCCGTGGGGTCGGTCGTCGTGAAGGAAGAATTTACGCGCTCTGACTGCCGTGCAGATTCTCTCGTCCGCTGGAGCGCGATGCGTAAGGAAGCCCCGGGCTTTGATGCGGAAGCCCGCGATTGGCGCTGGCAGCGTATCCTGCGCGATGGCAGCATCATCGCCGACGGGAAAGCGACGTGCATTGGTTGCCATGCTCGGCCGGCGTGTGCGGCGCGGGATTTTATGTGCACGGAGGCGGGACCGCCTCGTGGCGTCATGAAGTTCGTGTTGCGCAGTCTGCCCGCTGCCTTGCTTTCCATCACAGGAACCTCGCCGAACAATGTGTACGCGGTTGGCGCCGACCCGGAGACAGACGAATACGGTCCTTTCGTGCTCCACTACGACGGGCAAAGGTGGCGTCGTCTCGATACTGGAGCTCGAGGCGACTTGTGGTGGATCAGCACTGATCCGATCGAAGGAGCATATTACATGGTGGGTGAGGGCGGGCTCGTCCTACGCTTCGATCTGGAGACGAAGCAATTCACGCGCCTGGTAACTCCGGGCAATCCTACGCTCTTTGGTGTTTGGGGCACAGGTGCGGCCAACATTTTTGCTGTAGGCGGTGACCCGAATGACGAAAGTGGCGGCGGCGTGATTTGGCGTTTCGACGGCGTCACGTGGAGTGCCGCGAATCTCGATGATTTGTTCCCTGCGGGCGTACCCACGCTCTACAAAGTTTGGGGCAAAGCAGACGACGATGTGTACGCTGTCGGCCGGAATGGAACGGTACTTCATTTTGACGGGGTGCGATGGCAGCTCGTTCCTTCGGATTCGCGCCGCCCGCTGTTTACGATCCATGGGGACGGCAGTCTGATTGTCGCCTCGGGAGGCTTTGCTGAGGGCGTGTTGTTGGAGCTGGAGGGCGGCTCGTTCGTGAATCGGGCAATGCCGGGTACGCCGCAGATGAACGGGGTGTTCGTCCGTGCACCCGTGGCAGCGGCGGTCGGTGTGGCGGCGTCGCTCGCGTTGCGAGGCGAGCAGGGCTGGGAGTTGGCGGACACGACGTTGAACACGTCTCGCGACTTTCACGCCGTGTGGATCGATCCCGAGGGGGGTATTTGGGCGGTGGGTGGTGATCTGAGTGTCAACCTCGGTGCTGGCATGCTGGCGTATAGCGGAGCGCGAGTGATTGGCTCGGAGCTAGTGGATTTGTCTCCCTGCCCTGCGCCCGAAGGCCCGCCTCCAGCCAGTGCGACAGTCAGTTTTTCGCGGGATGTCCAACCCATTTTCGAGCGGCGCGGTTGCTTGAGTGTGGCATGTCACGGAGGGCCATTCCCGTCGTCGGGTTACGATTTACGGACGTACGCCGGTGTGTTCGGTCCGGGCGCCTGGGCGAAGTCGTTGAATGCCTGCGAAATTGTTCCGGGTAATCCGGACGGCAGCTTCCTGTTGGAAAAGCTCAGCCGCTCTCCTCGGTTCGGGCAGCCCATGCCCTTAGGGCGAGAGCCTTTGCCGGCAGAGGAGATCGAACTTTTGCGCCTTTGGATCCTCGAGGGTGCCTACGACGACTCGGGCCCCACAGTGCCCGCTACACCCACAGTGACGCCTACGCCTCAGCCGCCTCCGACACCGGTCAGAACCGAGAGCTGCGATACACCGGGAGTGATTTGCACCGTAGCGGGAACTGGCCGGTCGCTCTTCGATGGCGACGGTAAGCCCGCCACGGAGACATCGCTGTACTTCCCTTGGAGTGTGACCTTCGATGCGGACGGAAGGCCGCTCATCGTGGACGCCAACAATTTGCGCCTGCGTCGGATCGAATTCGACGGAACCGTGCGTACGGTGATGGGTACGGGAATCGAGGCGTTCCCGATCGAAGGCGGCTTAGCGGCGGACACGCCGTTGCACCACGCAAGCGAAGTGCAGGTGGACGAACAAGGACGATGGTTCGTGGCGGGAAATCACGTGCCGGCAGTGTTCCAGGTTGACTCCGATGGCCGAGTGTATATCGCGGCTGGGTCGGAACTGGTGGGTAACGATGGCGATGGACTTCCGGCACGCCGCGCTCATTTGACCACGCCATTCGGCGTTTGTCCGTCGCGGCGCGGAGGTTTTTACATTGCGGATCTGGATGCCCAGGTGATTCGGTATGTGGACGGGGAAGGCATCATTCACACCGTCGCTGGAACTGGAGTCGGGGGGTATTCGGGTGACGGTGGTCCTGCCAATTTGGCCCGCTTGAACGGACCAGCACGGGTAAGGGAGGACACGGCAGGCAACATTTACTTCACCGAGACCAAGAATCACGTCGTGCGGCGGGTGGATACGAGTGGCGTGATCACGACGGTCGCTGGCACAGGATTCCGGGGCTACGGCGGCGATGGCGGCCCGGCGGCGAGTGCGCAACTCAACAGTCCGTACGACATTGTACTGCTCGGTGCCGATGGTCTTTTGGTGGTGGACACGGGGAACAGTGTGATTCGGTGGATTGACCCTGCTGGTACGATCCGGACTGTAGTTGGCCGTGGTGCGGCTGGTTTCGACGGCGATGGTGGCCCAGCGCTTGCGGCGCAGCTCAGTCGGCCGGTTGGTGCGGCGTTGGGGCCGGATGGCTCGTTGTGGATCGCCGACACATTCAATAACCGAGTGCGCCGAGTGGCCGGTTTTCTTTCGTGGCTGCGCTCGCAATGACGAAAAGCGCCATCACGGATTCGGATCGCAATGAACGGCGTCCTGTACAAATGCCGCTCCAGTGACACACTCTGCTAACCGTGCCGGTCGAGACAGTAATTGTTCGAGCGGCTCCCCAAAAGTCGACAGGACAAAGCTCTCGCGACAATTTTGATTGCCGGTGTGAGCCAGCTTGGCGGCTGCGAGAGAAATGCGCTGGCGTGTCCGGGTGACGAGCAAGTTCTTTCGGCTCGGCGCGAGCACTTTGAAGGCCATGCGGTCGAAGGCGCGAACCCAGAGATCTGTGGCCGTGCGCAGAATCTGCGTGAGGGAACCCGCCACGGTGTTCGCGCAAGTGCGATCGTCGGAGGCTGCCCGGGCCGCAAGGTCGAAAAAGTCGCGCAGATCGCGGTCGACTCGGCTGCAAACCGTTGCAATGTCGGATTGCGCTTCGATGGTTCCAAGAAATCCTACCTCGACGGCAGCCCGATCGTTGCACGCAGCGCTGATCAGATCCAGCGATTGTAATTCGATCGTGCGCCGTCGTGCTTCGACTTGGTCAGGAGAACAAGTGGGCAAATCGCTGTTGCGCGAGCAGCGCTGCCTGAGTTCGACCGTCCGTACAGCGCACAGGCGGGCTGCGCGTGCGATCGCCTTCTGACAAGGGAACGCACTGCGGGTAAAACCGCCCCAAAAGGTGAACGGGGCTCGGCCGCCATGGGCGAGTGTTCCTCGCGTGGCCAAAAACAGCGATGCGAGGACCATCAAACTGAGGAGCTGATTACGCACGGCATGACACTAATGGCGAACACCCCGGAATACAACGCGCTTATTGAAAAGCTGGAGACTCGCGCTGCGCATGGATAGAAAAGGTCGCGCATGAATCGCTGGAGAGTGGTGCGCGGCCCCTTCAAGGGGCCATGGATTTGGGCCGCGCTCGCTGCGCCGTGGAGAATTTTACGGGAGGGCCGCCGCCAGCTTACAGCTTACGAATGGAAAGTGGTTTCCGTCCTTGGAACCGCAAACTTTATTGACAGCTACGATGTCGCCATTCTCGGGCTAGCGCTGCCGCAGATTCAGGAGGGGTTGGGCATAGCGGAAGACCGCGTCGGGGGACTCACCGCGCTCATACGGTTAGGGGTGTTGCCGGCGTTGTTGTTCACGCTGTTAGCGGATTCGTGGGGGCGGCGACGTCTCTTGTTGCTGACGATTCTGGGGTTCACTCTGGCGACCTTTATCACAGCTTTTTCCGCTAGTGCGGGACAGTTTGCCGCCCTGCAATTCGTTGCCCGCATGTTCATTGTCGCTGAGGGAATGCTCGCTGTTGTGGTTATCGCGGAGGAAGTTCGCGCTCGATACCGGGGATGGAGTATTGGGGTCCTGTCTGCGTTCGGTGCACTCGGCCACGGTTTGGCCTCGCTGGTCTTTGCCCTGGTCGAGGTTTTGCCGTACGGCTGGAGGGCACTGTACGCCCTTGGAGCGGGGCCGCTGTTGCTGCTCGCTTGGTTTCGGCGCTCCTTGCAAGAAACCCGTCGGTTCGTTGCCTATCGAAATCACTTGCCCGTGGAAAGCAATTGGCGAAGCGCGCTGGTACCGGTGAAGCACCTCGTCCGGATGTACCCAGGACGCCTGCTCGCACTGTGTGCGGCGCTGCTGCCGGTAGCGTTTACACTAGATGCTGCTTTGATCTTCGTGTCCAAGACATTGCAGCAAACCCACGGGTATGCACCTGCACAGGTGACTGTGTTGTTCCTCACAGTGGGTGTTGTGGCCCCGGTGGGTAACCTGTTGGCGGGTTGGTTGGGGGACCGTTGGGGGAGAAAGCGTGTGCTCATCGGGGCCATGCTCGCCAACGCCACCGCACTGCTGGCCTTCTACAACCTGACCGGACCATGGATCCCACTGGCGTTCGGGGGCATGTTGTTGTCGCTACAAATTGTCTCGCCGCTGTTTGCCGCACTTGGGGCAGAGCTTTTCCCGACGTCGTATCGCTCCACCGCATCCGGGGTGAGACAGGTCGTGACCACGCTGGGTGGGGCGATGGGTTTATGGGTCGAGGGGTACCTGTACAGTCAACTCGGATCGCACCCCGCTGCGATTAGTGCTCTTGTTCTGGCGCTACCCGTTGCACCGTTGATCGTTTGGGCATTTTTGCCCGAAACTGCCAACCGGGAGCTGGAGGAAGTTTCGCCCGAGCGCTGAGGTGCGCAACCGCTTGCAGGAGGCGAGGCCCTAGGTCATTTGGCCCGCGATACGTACTCTCCGGTTTCCGTGTCTACCCGGATGACGTCGCCGACGGAAATGAAGCCGGGCACCTGAACCGTCGCCCCAGTTTCTACCTTGGCAGGCTTCAAGACGTTGGTAACAGTTGCACCTTTTAACGAAGGCTCGGTTTCCGTGACGCGGACGTCGACAGTCTTCGGAAGGCTGACGCCAATAGGTTGGCCTTCGTAAAATTCAACTTGCACACGCAAGTTGGGGGCTAGGTATAGCACGGCATCTCCGAGTGCTTCACGATCCAAAGCAATTTGCTCGAAGGTTTCCGTGTTCATGAAGTGATAAAGCCCGTCGGACTCGTAGAGGAACTCCATTTCGTGCTGCTCTAGCGTCACTCGTTCGACCCGGTCCTCCGAGCGGAAGCGGTTCTCAATTTGCACGCCGGAACGAAGATTGCGCAGGCGGGTTTGCACCATGCCGCGCCAGTTCCCCGGAGTCACGTGCACCACATTGGACACCCGGTACAGATCGTTCTGGTGCTTGATGATCATTCCCGCTCGAAGTTGCGTTGCTGGAATCAAAGGCATAAGTGAGATACCCCGAAGTCAAAAAAAGTGGTCGGCCCAGATGAACCGACGCCAGCGTCCAGCTAGCATCGGCGGACTCGTGTCGCAACGGAGCGGTGCGTTCGGTGCGCAACGAGCTTGAGAGCGTCGGAGAATATGTATGAGGCACTGGGTTAGCGTAGAGGAGTCGGTCGCATTTCGTCCGGACAAGCTCTGTAAGGTCAACCTTTTCGAGAGTCCCCGTATGTTTTGCGACGTGTACGGGTTGGAACCCGGCCAAAGCCAGGGTGGCCACGTTCACGAGGGCTCCGACAAAGTGTACTTCGTTGTCTCCGGGGAGGGGAGATTCCAAGTGGGTACGGAGGAGCAGACCGCGGGGGCAGGAACAGCGGTCTTTGCGCCAGCAGGAACCTTGCACAGTGTCGCCAATCCAGGGCCAGACCGCTTGGTGCTTTTGGTTTTCATGGCGCCGAAGCCTTGATTCCACTGGGCTGGGCAAGTAATTGTTGACCTGCAAGGTAGATGTTGTCATCAAAGGAGCAACCATCCATGCGTGCCAGCGAACAACTTCGGGAGGAAGCCCTAGAGGCTCACGCTTCCCGCATCGAGCGCTATCGCCGCGGTGAACTAACGGACGACGAGTTTCGGCCAATCCGGTTGAGCTACGGGTTGTACTATCAACTGGATCACACGAGTCACATGCAACGCATCAAACTTCCTGCGGGTGTGTTGACTTCGGAGCAGGCTGAGGTCATCGCCGGCATTGCAGAGGAGTATGCCCGCGGCGTTATGCACGTCACCACACGCCAAGACATCCAGCTTCACTGGGTGGCGCTCGAAAACGTGATGCCGATGTACCGGCGATTGCACGCCGTCGGGATCAGTACGCGAGGAGCCTGCGCGGATAGTGTCCGCAATATCACGGGGTGCTTTCATTCGGGCTTGTTGCCCGATGAGCCGTTCGACGTGATTCCTTACGTGTTCGCCCTGAACGAATACTTCTTGTTTCACCCGCTGAACATCACGCTGCCGCGCAAGTTCAAGATTTCCTTTTCGAGTTGTGCGTATGATTGCGTGCAAGGGCCCGTCAACGACATTGCGTTCTACCCGCATTTGCGCGAGGGACGGCCCGGCTTTGCCGTTCTCGCCGGCGGAGGGTTGGGTTCGCAGCCGTTCCTGGCGAAGCGGATTTCCGACTTCGTTCCCGCGGAAGATATGCTGGCCATTGCCGAGGCCATAATACGCGTGCAGCACCGCCTCGGGGAGCGAAAGAACCGGAAGAAGGCGAGGATGAAATACGTTGTGCAGCGCCTCGGGTTGGAGCAATTTCGTCAAGAGGTTGAGGCCACGTTTGCGCAGGTGCAGAACGAGTTTGGCGACCGCTTGCGCTCCGAGCTCGGAGAGATGCTGGCTGCTTATCCCATCCGCAAGCCGGTGCACCCACCGGCGGAACTGCCGACCCGCAGGAGTGGCGAGTTTGCCAGGTGGCTGGAGACGAACGTCTTCGTCCAAAAACAGGCCGGGTATTTCGGCCTGACGGTTCAATTGCCCTTGGGAGACTTGACGAGCGACCAGATGCGTCGGTTGGCTGCGTTGGCCCGGGAGCACGGGGCCGGGGAGTTACGGGCTTCGAACGACCAGAATTTGTTTCTACCGTGGGTTCCTGGGGATCGTGTCGAGCAGGTCTGGCGCTCTTTGGTGGAAATGGATTTGGGGGCCCCGGATGCACTGCACATTACGGACGTCGTATCATGCCCCGGGGCGGACTACTGCAGTTTGGCCGTAGGGCGGTCTATGGGCATGGCGGAGGTGCTCCGGCAAGAATTGTCCGAGGCCGGGCCGTTAATCCGAGACCTGGGAGTGTTTCGGATTCGAATTAGCGGCTGTCCGAACGCTTGCGGCCAACACCACGTGGGAGACATCGGCTTGACGGGGATGTCCTTACCTGAAGCAGACGGGCAACATCGGCCCTACTACTCGATGCTCGTTGGCGCGCGGCTGGGCGAGGACGGTGCCGCGGTTGGCCGACGTGTGGTGGGAAAGTTCCCTGCAGGCGAAGTACCGAAGGTTGTGCGGGCGATCGCCGAGCTATTTCGCTCCGAACGCCAGGGGGCGGAACCGTTTGCGGATTTCGTCGCGCGGGTCGGTGTCGAGCGAATCAACGAGGTTGCACGGCTGGCAGCGCCTGGCTTGCGGTGATGGGCAGCTCGTCGGATCAATGGGGTGAGGGCCTGAGGGACAACTTTTACGTGGGGCGCATCGTGAAGCTGCGCCCTGGGTCGAAAGCAGGCGTTGTGGAATCGATCTCGACAGGACGGCGAATTCCCTTCGAGTGGCCGCTGGTCCGTGTGATTGGTGCCGACAATTATGACTCGCTCCGGCCAGGAATGGAGGTCGGGTTCGACGTCAGTTGGACTTCCAAAGGGTTGCGCGTTTCCGTCTTGAAAGTGTTTGCCGCCGAGAGCGAAGTGTTGGGCGGGCAAGATCCCGGCGGGCCAAACCCGCCTTCAGTAGAGAACGAAAGTAACGACAAGTCGCTTTGATCGAGTTCCAGAGCTGGCCGTGCCGGAGGGTGCCGGTGAAGATGGGTTGGAACCGGGAATCGGTTCGTAACGGAAAGCGGGCTCTCGCGGCCAACAAGGCGGAGAGGCTCGAGTTCCGAATTCGTGTCAAAGCGCTCCGCCGATTGAGCCGCTAGGCTAGCGGCCAGCCTCTCGCGCCCCGGACGGCAACTCCTTGTGTGGTCGCGGAACGCGCAAGGCTGCAAGTGCCACCAACATGACGCCAGTGAGACACAAAAGCCGGCCTCCGGCTTCGACAACGCGGTAAAATTCGAGTTTTTGTTGCAGCGCCGTCACCCTGCCGGATGACAAGCGGAAGGGGCGCAACAAACTTGCATTGGTCCGCACCGTCAGTTCCTCGAACCCATCAGGGGGCGTGAGCACGGCCTGAGTTTCTGCGCTACGCAAGAGCCGCCGGTGGTCTTCCATTTTGTCTCGGCCAATGATCCAGTTGCCGATCCCTAAAACGACCAACGCGACGCCACACCAAAACGTGGAGCTTCTCCAAATGCGCACGGCGTTCGGCTAGCAGGTCGCTCCGGCAAGGGGCAAGCGGTGCGCGGAAGACCCGGTAACAACGGGTGTTCGTTGCTCGGGGCGGGGTGGTGGAGTACAAGCAACTTGTGGCCGTCATGAACGTGGAAAAACTCGTAGATCAAATGTTGGCGGGAGACCGGCGGGCGCTGGCCAGGTTGATGACGCTCGTGGAAAATGGGCACCCGGCAACGAATGTGATTTTGAGTCGCGTCCACCAACGCTGTGGCAGAGCTTACGTCGTGGGATTCACCGGGCCGCCCGGAGCGGGAAAGTCGACCCTTGTAGATCGCTTCACTGGAGCCCTGCGGGCACGAGGATACTCCGTCGGGATCGTAGCCGTCGATCCATCGAGCCCGTTCTCTGGCGGTGCTGTTCTGGGAGATCGCATCCGCATGCAGGCACACTACCTCGACGAATCCGTCTTTATCCGTAGTATGAGTACCCGCGGTAGCCATGGAGGGCTGGCGCGCGCGACCCGCCAAATCGTCGAGTTGCTGGATGCATTCGGGAAAGACTTCATTTTGATCGAGACGGTGGGTGTCGGGCAGACAGAACTCGACATCATGCGGATTGCAGATACGACCGTGGTGGTTCTGGTACCCGAAGCCGGAGACACCATCCAAACGATGAAGGCCGGACTTTTGGAAATTGCGGACATTTTCGTCGTGAACAAAGCAGACCGCGAGGGGGCGAACCGAATCAAGACGGAGCTGGAGACTATGCTTCAATTGCGTCCGGCCCAGGGATGGCCCGTACCCGTACTGTTGACCAAAGCGGTAACCGGCGAGGGCGTGAATGATTTAGTGGAGAAGGTTTTCGAACACCGCTCCTGGCGAGAAAAAACGGGCGCGCGAGCACGAACGAATGCTGCTGCCAGACAGGAAGAGTTCTTGCGGGCGCTCCAGGAGGAGGTTGGGCGGCGACTAAGCGCAGCCGCGGAGCGTGGGGCTTTTACCGAAGTTTTCGATCGCCTCCGTCGAGGTGAGGTCGACCCGTATCGGGCTGCGCTGGAGGTGGTAGAACGGCAGGACGTGCTGAAGCAGGCTCTGCAGGCTTGAGCGCACTCAGGAAAATGAAATCTTTGCGGGCTTTTATCATTGGCGATCTTCACGGTTGCTCGGCGGAACTGGACGTTCTGTTGAACGAGATCTCCGCCACGCCAGACGATACCGTCGTATGCCTCGGAGACTACATTGATCGGGGGCCCGATGCACGGGGAGTGGTGGAACGCCTGTTGGCGTTGGAGAGGTCTGGCTGCCGGTGTGTGTTCCTCAAGGGCAACCACGAGGACATGTTCTTGGATTATCTCGGGCAGCGCGGGCATTTCGGGGACGCATTCCTGTTTAACGGGGGCGAGAGTACCCTAAACAGTTACGGCCTCCAGGGTCGCAAAGGAATCGGCGCGTGGGAGGCGCTTCCGGCAGAACACCGCGCATTTTTCGGGGCACTGCAATTGACATTTCGCTGGGGAGATTTTCTCTGTGTCCACGCGGGGTTCGACCCACGACGCTCCCTCGATCAACAGCACGAGGAAGACATGCTCTGGATTCGCCAAGAGTGGATTCACGCCACGCATGATTTTGGCTGCACGGTGGTGTTTGGCCACACGCCCATGCGCGAGCCCTTCTTGCATTGGCCATACAAAATCGGAATCGATACGGGGCTCGTTTATGGCAACGCGTTGACGTGTCTGGTCGTGCCGGAAATGCGGTTTTTGCAAGTACGGCGGAATGGACGCGCGGTAACGTCATGGGAACCGCGTCAGAAATTGCCGGTGCGATGAAGCCGTGGTCGCTAGGGGGTGAGTTGGGTGGCCGCCCTGTGGGGGGCGCAACCCCGCCTCATCTTAAAACGCGGCCATTTCCAGCCCGCCCTCCGCGTCGCCAAGACGCCCCGCAACGGAGCTTTTTCGCGAGCGGCGGCGCCGGCGGTGAAGCAACACGATTTGCCCGCCGTGCTTACGTTGCCGGAGCCAGCTCTCCTCCACACGCGCAGCGTAGCGACGAACGGGAAGTGCCGCCGTCTGGGTATGTGACGGGTGGAGAACACAACGTCGCACGTAGTCCGCATCCAGCCCGAGGGCCTCGCAAATCGTCTGGAACGCGAAGGGACGCCCTCGTTCCGGCGAGCGAAACCAGTTGTATTCGCGCATGAGTTGGCGGCGTTTAACGAACGAGAGGTGCCCGGTTTTGGCCTCTTCAACTTGCAGCGAACGCGTCAAGCGCACGGCGTCGATGAGCACGGCCAGCATCAAACGGCGTTCCCCATCGCTGGGTAGCGCGTCCACAAAGTCCAGTCCGATCCCCCTTCGTCTCGGCATGGCTCCCTCCTTGAGCATTGTGGATGGCACCGGGACCACGCCACGTAAATTGCCGAAACCAGGGATTTTGAGGTCCGAGATTGGGGAGGGCGCCTCAACGCCTGAGAAGGCGTAGGACCGAGCGCCATTGTTCCCACAGCCGAAGGGAGGACGCCAGTCCGACCACCATTTTGGAAGGGAGAGCCTTGACGTCTTTCTGTGCCCTCGCCCGGTGGAGACTGGCAATCTGGTTGTTATGGGTAACTGGGTGTACCGACTCGTGACCGGGAAGCGGTGATAAGGGGCTGGAGAGCACGTTGCGGATGGTCGCGAACATTGTCCGCTCGAGCGATGGCTTGGGGAGGAAAGCACTCGCGCCAAGCAGGAGAGCCCGGCGTGCATAAGTGGCGTCGTCATGGGCCGAGAGTACGACAACTCGAACCTTGGGACAGAGCTGGCGAATGGTCACTGTGGTCTCGATCCCATCCAGGTAAGGCAGGCTCAAGTCGATCAAGGCGAGGTCGGGACAAAGCCGTTGCACCTCTGCCACGGCCGTGGGCCCGTCCGAAACTTCCGCGACCACCTCGAAACCGGAAGTGGACTCCAACAACGCACGGACGCGACTCCGTATAAGCACGTGATCGTCCGCCAGAATGACCCGAATTGGGCGAGGGGAAGCTGAGGGGTGCATCGCTTACGCGAGTTTCGCCGATGTTCCCGACACGAAGCAAGAGTACATTTCTGCTCTGACGAACGGGATGGAAAACAGCTCGCTTGGGTTCGGGCGTCCCTGCTGCCGCGGGCCGTGGAGGAGAATCCCGGGCCCGTACGTACGATCACTGCACGATGCCCTTGCGGATCGCAAAGCGCACAACGGCTGCGGTGTTGTGCAGGTCGAGCTTTTCCATGATGTGCTTGCGGTGGCTCTCCACTGTGCTGACACTGACTCCCAGAATCTGGGCAATTTCCTTGCTGCTCTTGCCCTCGGCGACCAATTGCAGAACCTCTCGTTCACGCTCCGAGAGCCGTGCGAGTTCCGTATCGGTGTCCGGAACGGCACCGTCGAGAAACCCTTCGAGCACGACTCGCGACACCGCCGGGCTAAAATAAGAGCTGCCTTGGTGCACGGCGAGCACTGCCTTGATCAGTTCTTGGTCGTCGGCATCCTTGAGCAGATACGCCTTGGCCCCGGCTTGAAGCGCGCGATGGATGTAGGCCGGATCCCCATACATGGACAACACAACCACTGCGGTACGGCTGGAAGCTGCCCGCAGTTGCGTTGTTAACTCGACCCCGTTCAAGCCCGGAAGCCCCACGTCCACCACAGCCACATCGGGTTGTAATTGCTGGGCAAGGGCAAGCGCATCGCGTCCGTTGCTCGCCTCCCCGACAACCTGTACGCGAGGGTCGTCTTCCAGGAGTCGGCGGATGCCCTTACGGACTACCGTGTGGTCGTCAACCAGTAGCACGGTGATGGGTTGTACCCCGTCTTTCACGAATGTCCTCCCCCCTCAAAATCATTGGTAGCTCCAGGAACACCTCGGTTCCTTTGCCGGGACTCGAGGTCACGAGAAGGCGGCCGTCGTAAAGTCCGGCACGCTCCCGCATCCCGGTGATGCCCATGCCGAGTTTCTTCCCGAAAGATGGTGCAGCGTCTGGATCGAAACCTCGACCATCGTCCCGCACGCGCAGCCGCACCCGGTTCGAATCCACTTCTAGCGTAACCAGGACGTTGCGAGCTTGAGCGTGCCGGGCGACGTTCGTCAGGGCCTCCTGTAATGTGCGGTACACCGCAAGCTCGATTTCACGCGGGAGAACGATCTCTCCCACGGCGATGCGTAGGTCGGCTTGAATTCCCGTTCGTGCCGAGAAGCGAGAAACGTAGGATTCGAGAGCGGGAACCAGCCCCAAGTCGTCGAGCACGGCAGGCCGTAACACCTGCGACAAGTTGCGCACCGCATCGAGAATCGCCGCAAGTTGCCGCCTCGAGTCCTGAATCTGCTGCCGCGCCTCCGAGCCGAGCGGCAGGCTACGCTCGATCCGGCCAAGGTCCAAGCGAACGGCCGTAATCGCTTGCCCTAGGTCGTCGTGGAGTTCGCGTGAGATGGTTTGGAGTGTCGCCTCGCTGGACTCGACGAGTCGCTGGGAAAGCTGCCGCAATCGCTCGCGATCTTGGAGCAATTGGCTGTAGAGACTTTGTTGCTCCGCCAGTGCGGCTGCGAGCCGCCGCTCGCGATCCGAGATCTCTCGAAAGAAACGTACCGCCCCGTAACAACCAACCGCGAAGAGAAACGCGCCGAACGCTAGGGTCAAGGTTTGCCGCGTCGGTTCGGGTACCATGTGCAGCGAAGAGCTCGGGCCTAATCCGATACTGTTCGTAATCCAGAATGCGCCGAGCAGTAGGACTGTGGCGACCAGTGCACGGATGCCCGTCTGGATGCTGTAGATGAGCCCGTAGTTGCCGACTTTGATCACGAAAATTGGCAGAATTGGGCTATAGAGTCCCCCGGACCAATGAGTAGCTGCCGCCATCGGCGCTAGGTTGGCGATGATATCGAGCCAAACCAGCAGCGGGGTCAGGGCACGCCGGCGCTGGGGAACTACGAGCGCGAGGTTGGCAATAAAATAAGCGGCAAAAATCAAACGGCTCGCCCAGAGCTGTTGAATCGCCGGTGCGTAAAACCACTCGAGGATTCCCCAAACGATCAATCCTTCGGCAACACGCGCCCCCAACATGTGAAAGGCGCGGTCATGGACTCGCTCGTGGCATACCACCCACGAACCGCTTTCCTTTCTGGAATTCGTTTCGATGCTGTGGAGCATAGGCGTGCCTCGAAGCGCTGCCGCTTCTTCAGCCTTGCCCACCAGCATACTCGGAATTCTTTTGGATAGAAAGACTATTCCGTCAGAGCTGACGGTAACTACGGGCGCCGGGCGTGGCTCTCCAACCATTCGAGGCGAAGGTGTAGGTGATGGAGAAGGGCACGCGCAGACGGGGGACTACCGGTGAGCCGAAAGACGAGCTCGGTGGAGCGGTACTGCTGCCCAAAGTGGTAGATATTGCGGGTCAGCCAATCCAAAAGAGGAGTGAAATCCCCGCGCTCGATATGTGGCGACAGCGGTCCGATTTGTTGGTCTACTGCTTCCATCATTTGGGCGGCAAAGACGTTTCCCAGTGTATACGTGGGGAAATACCCGAAAGCTCCGCTTGGCCAGTGGATGTCCTGCAGGACGCCCTCGCGTGCGCTCGGTGGCACGATGCCGAGCAGTTCCCTCATTTTGGCGTTCCACGCATCCGGCAAATCCATCACCTGCAACTCCCCCTCGATCAGCTTGCGCTCGAGTTCGTAGCGCACGAGGACGTGCAAATTGTAAGTAATCTCGTCCGCCTCTGTCCGGATGAATGTCGGATGAGCTTCGTTGACGTCCGCCAAAATCGCGTCGAGCGAGGCGTTGCGGAGGGTTGGAAAAACGCGGCACGCTTGGGGAAGCAAGAATCGCCAGAAAGCCTCGGACCGGCCAACGAAGTTCTCCCACAGCCGCGATTGCGACTCGTGGATTCCAAGCGAGCACGCGCTACCTCGTGGGAGTCCGTGGGCTTCGGGCAACAGCCCTTGCTCGTACAGTGCATGCCCGACCTCGTGGAGGGTGGAGTACAGGCCGACGCGGAGGTCCGATACGTCGTAGCGGGTGGTGATGCGATAATCCCTGCCAATGGAAATCGAAAAAGGATGTGCGGACTCATCCATGCGGCCGCAAGAAAAGTCAAACCCGACGCGCTCCGCCACGTACCGATTGAGTTCACGCTGAGACGAGATCGGGTAGGAACCGCGCAGCACGCTAGGGTATTTTCTTCGTTGTTCGGCCAGGTCCGTGAGTCGTTGCGCAAATTGCCGCAATGGCTTGCGCAATTGTTCGAAGACTTCTCGCACAAGCGATTCGGGTATTCCGGGTTCGTATTCCTCGAGCAAGACTTGGTATAAATCGCCGTCACCGGCGATGGCCTGTGCGTACTCTCGTTCGAGGCGAACGACCTCCTCCAAATGTGGGGCGAGCAACTGAAACTGGCCAGTTTCGCGTGCCTCCGACCATGCGGAGCGAGCCAGAGACTGGGCCTGGGCTCGCGCGGATTGCAGCGCGGTGGGTACGCGCCGGAGCCGGTCTGCACGCCACTTCAGCTCTCGCACATCCACTGCGGCGCTGGGGCTCAGCTCCGGTAAATGCGCTGCCAGTTCGTCGATGAGGCTAAGCAATTGGGGAGCGATCCGCTGATCGTGGACAACAGCCGCCAAAGTGGCCGTTTGTTCCGCGCGTTCTCCATGCGCGCCTGGGGGCATGTACGTAGCCTGATCCCATTCGAGAAGCTTGAGCGCTTCCTCTAGACGCGACAGTTTTCGCACCTGCAGGACGAGTTTGCGGTAGGACGCGTGCAGATCGGTCATCGGGCCATCGCAGTAGCGAAAGCTGTGTGCATTATCCGCCCGCGGAGCTTTCGGCCCCGCCATCTCGGTGGCGCAAGTGCTCGGCGGTGAGGAAGAGCGCTAATGCGGATTTCGCGTCGACAATCTCGCCGCGGGCCACCATCGCCAGAGCCTGTTGCAACGGGTAACGGGCGCAAGTCAGAACCTCGTCGTGTTCCAGTTTCTGTGTTGCGGGCGAAAGCTCCTCGGCAAGGAAGAGATGGATTTTCTCGTCCGTGAACCCTGGTGTGGTGAAGATCCAACCCAAGTGAGTCAACCGGCCGGCGGCGAGGCCAGCTTCTTCTTCAAGTTCCCGCAGCGCGCACACTGCGGGATCTTCACCATCCAGTTTGCCCGCTGGAATCTCCCAGATGAAGCCCCCAGCAGCATGGCGGTACTGGCGAATCAGGGTGACATCTCCGCTCTCGTGCAGGGGGACCACCGCAGCGGCTCCGGGATGGCGGATCACTTCTAAGGTGACCTCGTGGCCGTTCGGCAGCACCACACGTTCGAGCCATAGGTGGACGACTTTGCCCTTGTATATGCACTGGCGTGGTTCGGTCATTGTTCGGTGGGGCGAATTCTATGCTTGCAACGGCGAGCGGATGCAAGGAGAAGGTTTCTCAGATCACAGTGCCGGGTGGGATAACGGCATTTTTGGGAACGATGACAATGCCATCGCGAATAAAAAAGTTGGGCCCGTCGAGGTGTTTCACCTGCTGCTCGTTGAGAATACGAACGCCGGCGCCAATGCGAGCGTTTTTGTCTATGATCGCATCTTGAATTACGCAGTCCTCGCCGACCCCAAGTGGCACGTGCCCCGCTGGACCGTCCTCGTAATAGTCCGCGCCCATCATGACGACGCGACGCAATTGCGAACCCGGGCGGACCATGCTGCGAATCCCAATCACGGATTCCTGGACATTAGCGGCTTCGAGGTGACTGCCTTCGCAAACGATACTCTCGCGAACCTGGCAGGCGGCGATTCGAGAGCCGGGCAAGAAGCGCGGTCGCGTGTAAATTGGGCGCTCTTCATCGAACAGGTTGATCGGCGGGTGGTCCGACGCGAGTTCGAGATTCGCATGATAAAAGGTGCGGATGGTTCCGATGTCTTCCCAGTAGCCAGGGAAGAGCAAAGCGCGGACGAAGTAGTTCTGGATCGCAAAGGGTATCACTTCCTTACCGAAGTCGACACGTCGTTGGTCCTCCAGGCATTCGACGAGCACCCGCGGTTTGAAGAGATAGATGCCCATCGAAGCCAGATAACGCCGATCGGGCGTGATGCCGCGCTGGCGAACTTCCTCTTCCGCCAATGCCAGACGCTGCAACACCTGAGCGTCGCGGGGCTTTTCGACGAAGTCGACAATGCGGCCACTACGGTCCACCTGTAGGATCCCGAATTCGCTAGCGTCGCGCTCCGTGACGGGTGTGACCGCGATGGTAATGTCCGCCCCAGTGCGGGTGTGCTGCTCCAATACGGAGCGGAAATCCATCACGTACAACTGGTCTCCCGAAAGAATCAAAATGTGCTCGACCCCATGTCGCAAGAAGCGGTGCAGTTGCTTGCGGACCGCGTCGGCGGTGCCTTGATACCAATCCATACTCGCCTCGGTTTGCTCCGCCGCGAGAATTTCCACGAATCCGGGTGTAAACGGGTCGAAGCGGTAGGTCCGCGAGATGTGCCGATTGAGCGACGCAGACTGAAACTGGGAGAGTACGAAGATTTGTCGCAAGCCGGAATTGATACAGTTGCTGATCGGGACGTCCACGAGCCGGTACTTGCCGGCCAGAGGCACAGCAGGCTTGCTGCGCCATTGGGTAAGTGGATACAGGCGGGTGCCGCGACCGCCACCGAGCACAACGGCTACGACTTCTTTCACGGCCCCCGAGACTACCCGAACTCGTGCGGCCCGTCTACCGACTCAGTCCCGGATGCGGGGAAATAGCGCACCTGGATTCTGAACGCTTGCGGGGACTTGCTTCAGCCGAGCTCAAATCGACTGGTCGGAAGAAACTCCGTGCTGCAACAGCGGGCGCAAGATCGGACTTGGCGAGCCCACACTGGTCAGCCAAAGCTGATGGATCGCGCGAGTGGCGCCGACGTGCAAAAGCCTCCGTGCAGAAGGTGTGTCCGGATAAAAGGCGGAACTGACCTCCACCAAAATCACGTAATCGAACTCGAGGCCTTTGACCTGTTGTACCTCGGTGATTTCAACGCCTGGAGCAAACGAGAATTTTTGATCTTCTACGCGGCGTAACCTTGGAACCTCGCAAGTCTTGAGACCCTCGTAATACACTTCACTCAAGTTCGGATCCGGCGTGAGCAAGGCAACCGAGGCCAGCGGTTCTTTGCGCGCCAGCTCGTTCAAGGCGTCCGCAAGAAAATTCACGCAGGCACCATGGTCGGTAAACCGAAAGTATTCGACCGGAGGGCCGCTCCGCGTCGTTTGTGGGGGCCGCTCATCCTCGCGCAGGGGGCCGAGGACTGCGGCTGCAAAGGACGCAATTTCTTGAGAGCAGCGGTAGCTAATTTCCAGCGTGCTGACGGCGATTCCCTCGAGGCCCAGTTCACGGAAAAACTCGACCCACGAGGTAAATCCGCCCTGCTCCGAGATGTGTTGTTGGGTATCTCCTGCGAGCGTGACGCTTTGGTGCTCGTCGAGGCAGTCCAAAAGCACCCGCACCTCGAGCGGTGCAAAGTCTTGCACCTCGTCGATCACAAGGTGGCGGTATTGCAGGGGTTGCCCGCTGCTGTGCGGCAAGGGACCGATGCGGCGCTGCCACAAAAAGAGGAGCAGGGCGTCGTCCTCCGGGTCGAGCTCCGCGATGGTCGAGAAGTCTCCTTCCGTCCAAGCAATCACTTCGCGGCAGCGGTCACGGCACCAATCCACGGCTCGCTGTAAATCGGCCTCCGAGAACGCCCCGGGCGCGGTGTCTCGGAACACTTCGGCAAGCAAGGTGTGGTGGCTCAAGAGACTGGCCCAGTCGTCGAGAACTTGTTCCGGAGTTTTTTCGCCCGGTTGGCCGCCGATATACCTTTCAGCGGCTACCAGAAGTGCCGGGTGAAGTTTGAGTCGCTCCACAGGAGCTGGGGTCAGTTCGCGGATTTTGCGAGGCAATTTGGGGAACAAGCGACGCGTATGCTCCGCGGCCCACTCCGCGAAGGTGCGGACCTGCACGTGCCGAATCCCGAGCGCGGGCAGAACGTGGCTGACGTAGTCCCGCAGGGCTCTCGAAAATACGATCACGAGGGACCGGTTAGAATCGACGCTCGGGTCGTCGTACGCAAGGTAGGCGATGCGGTGAAGCGCAACGGTTGTTTTGCCGGAACCGGCTGTGCCCCGAATCACAACGAAGCCAACGGACGGGCGAGTGATCAGCTCGAACTGCGCTGGATCGATCAGTCCGGCGATGTCGGGCAGGTGTTTATCCGCCCGCATGGAGACACCGCTGGCATCCGTTCCGAGCCTGCGCCGCATGGCTTCTTCGCCGCCGTACGCACGCAAAGCAGAGGCCTCCCCGCCTGCGAGGCGAGGATGGCGAGCGCGCGCCTTCCGCCAACCTCCGGGGGCCTGGGCATCTCGAACGAAAACACCCTCGGGAGCTTCGACTCGTTGCAGTTCTCGATCGCGGATGGTGACCGTGCGTCGGACCACGAGCTCTCCGAGAGCACGGCGGCCCGCAATTTCTTCGTCGAATTCCTCTCCTTGCTGGTAGCGGTAAAAGATTTTCGAGATAGGAGCATGGCGCCAGTCGACGATCCGCACATCGTCGGAAAGTCTCGTGGCCTTGCCCAGCAAGACATCTCGTTCTGAGCCGTTTTCTCTGATCCGCATGTGGGCGAAGTAGGGGGAAGAGGGGTCCACCTGCGGGGCGGCGCGCGATGCCCGGATTTGTTGAAGCAGGGCGCTTTGCCGGTCCCACTGCTGCAGCAGCGCCGCATGGTCTTCGAGCTTTTCGCCCTCCCGGAGCATGTCGCGAATCCGCTCGAGCTCCGCAACCAAGTTGGCCTCCGAGGGACCCTGCGAGCGCGGTTGTTCTTCCAGCACGCGGTTGACTTTCGCGAGCAGCTCGAGTTCTTCCTGAACGATCCTGTTAGCCACGATAACTCACTATCCTATTGGTTGTTGCGAGGATGGCACAAGTGGTTTGATTTGGCTTGGCTTGGCGGGCGGGGGTAGGGGTGCCCGCCAGACCGACGGGAACGCCTTGAAGGAGTTCTCGGCGCGAGAAGTCGAGCCGACCTGGAAGTTCTCTTGTGGGTCACTTCGAGGAGGCTCGTTGCTTGCGAGCCAGTGGTATGACTTTGCTCGCGGCGGCTGCGTGTTCGCGTCGGCGAACTTTTGCAGCCGAGTCGCGCGTAAGCTTGCCCGATTCTCGGTGAGCCTCCAGCCAGCGGCAAATCACCGGGTACACGTCCACGGGTGCGTGTAAACCCAGGATGAGGTCCGCATGGGCGTAATTGTTGGTTGCACCGGTTTTCTTGCCTATGACGACGAAGGCCTTGTCTTTCGACCGAACGCGTTCGTAAACGGTGCGCAAATCTTCCACTGGTGTCAACCCGTCATGGCTTCCCGCGATGATCAGAATCGGCGTCGTAATCCGCTCGAGGTGTTCCGTGAAATCGAAAATCCCGTAGCGGTCCGTCATCGCTCGTAAATCGTACCAGCGGGCGAACTCGCGCAGGAGCGAGGCGGGAATGTCGTCTACTGCAGTCAGCATTAGCGTGCGCAGTAGCTGGACATTCGCGTTGCCCCGGTGCCACCCGAGTTCGTGAACCTGTCGCTCCAGTAGGTTCATGAGCCAGGGAGCCAGAGGTGCACTCAGACGGGCAAGTGTACCAATGGGGACGCGGTTCGGTAGGAAGCGGAGCAACCATCGGTAGGGTACCCCGACGTCCAGAAGCGGATGCCCCACTTGGCTCATGGTCGGCGAACCCAAAGTGACCGCACTGGCAATCTTCTCGGCAAGGGGGCTCATCAAAATGGCGTATGCGATCATGCCCCCCATGGAGTGACCGATCCAGTGAACCTTTGCTGCCTGTGTTTCCCGCAGCACCGTACGCAAAAGGGCGGGCGCGTCGTGGTACACGTAGTCTTCGAAAGACCAGTTGTAGCGCTTGCCATTCCACCACGTCGGTTTCGTGGACCGCCCCGCCCCACGAAGCTCGACGACCCACACGTCATAACCCTTGGAGTAGAGATGGCGGGCCAGCGAAATGGAGCCGGGGCCGTCCATGTCCCACCGATTCGAGGACATCCCGTGGCAGAGGATCACCGGGGTCCGGTGGGTTTCACTCGGGGGGCAATACCGATGGAGAGCGAGACGCCAGCCGTCCTTTGTGCGCGCCCAATACAGGCGAGGATGCTCCCTGCGGTCGCGGGAGAACCATGCATCAATCAGCCGCTGCATGGAACTTACTTATCGTACTGTGGTTGCGAATCCTAGCAGATGTTGCCGAGAGCGGCTGATTCTCCCGCGGCAAAAGGTTTGAGATGGGTATCCCGCTTGCGGGGATGCCGCGGTTGCCGCGGTTGCCCCGGTTGCGTGGAAAATACGAGGATTGCTTAGGCAGCGCGAGCCGCGGTGATGGACGGGGCGTGCCAGGTGGGCCATTCAGTCGGATTGCTCGCTTCTGTAACAGGCACGTACACGGATCCAGCGCGGGAAAGCGTCCCGGGGAGCCAAATACGATAGGCCCCAGACGGCAGACAGACAACGTGAAGCCAGTCCGTTCGCGTGACCCGTACGTGGTAATAGGCAGCCGTAGATTTTGGTCCCTTGCTGGCTGGGCGAGCTCGTTTTGGGCAATGGATAGAGACGGGTACTCCCTGAACCACGGGACGCCTGCGCGCACGCACGACCACTTCCCAGCCGCGATTCCTTGCCTCGAGCAGAAATTTGACCATTTCCTTGCCAGAGCGCCCTCGAGAGAGAATCGCTTCCCAACCGAATCGTTCCTGCTGGATCGCTGCTTGCCGTTGAAGACGCAAAGCACGGGCTTGCCGCCGGAGCGCCTCGAGCTGCGGGCATTTACGGAGCTGGGCGTGAATGCACTGACGCGTTACCCCCAAGCGCGCGGCGATTTGCCCGAGGGAGAGCCCTTCTCTAATGAGGCGTGCCAGCGCGGCTTCGCGCCGGGGATCGATTCCCGGCGGACGGCCCCGCCGCCGTTTCATCGGAGCTCGAATGGGGATTCCACTCGAGGGCCAGAATATCGTCGTCCTCGGGTTCTTTCGGTCTGATGTTCGCCGTGCACCGTCCATAACGACAACAAGGGCACGCAAGGACCGCGCCACGACGAAAGGGTGAGAACCAAAAGCGCCACGTGCGATCGGACGGGGTAAGCCGACGTGAAAAAATGAACACTGGGCTGTTTACCGATACAGCTTTGTGCAGTGGTGAACGGGGTGGGCCCACGGTTGCATCGGTGTTCCGGACCCACTAATCACGGGGGGCTATTCGGAGAGGTGCGTGAGTGGACGAAACGGCACGCCTGGAGAGCGTGTGTACCCAAAAGGTACCGTGGGTTCGAATCCCACCCTCTCCGTTTCTCTTGCGCTGGCGCCGGGCTAAACGTCAGCCCTCCCGTGCATTCGCGGCAGCTTCCGTCGGGCCGCGCCTTTAAAGGCGGGCCGTGTTGTGCCATAAGGCGAAGGGAACGCTGGAGATGGGAAGAGGTGATAGCTAGGTCCCACGCAAGAGACGGATCGAGAACCCCGCCAGGTCCGGAAGGAAGCAGCGGTATCGGTTTCGTCCCTGTGCCGTGGGGAAACCTAGCTATCACCCCTTCGCATGCCGGCAGAGTGGTGCGGCAACGAGGTCGCTCTACTCGATCATCGCTTTGACGGGGGCAAATCGGGTGTCGAAAATGAGTTACCTGGTACTAGCGCGTCGCTGGCGACCACAAACTTTTGCTGAGATTCTCGGCCAAGAACACGTGACCCGGACCTTACAGAATGCCATTCGCGCTGGTCGGGTCGCTCACGCATTTCTGTTTACCGGCGTGAGGGGCGTGGGGAAAACAACAGCCGCGCGCGTCTTGGCGAAGGCATTAAATTGCGAGCAAGGTCCGGCCCCCGAGCCCTGTAACGCTTGTGTTCACTGCGAGGAAATTGCCAATGGCACGGCCCTGGATGTCGTGGAAATTGACGGTGCCTCCAACACCGGGGTGGATGATGCCCGCGCCATCATCGAGAACGTACGTTACCGCCCCGCAAAGTGTCGCTACAAAATCTATATTGTCGACGAAGTGCACATGCTTTCGACCAGTGCTTTCAACGCCCTCTTGAAAACACTGGAAGAGCCGCCGCCACACGTCAAATTCATCTTCGCGACCACGGATCCCCACAAGATTCCCGCTACGATTCAATCGCGCTGCCAGCGGTATGACTTCAAGCGCCTGCCCCTGCGGTTGGTGGTGCAGCACCTGAGGGAAATCGCCGCAAAAGAATGCCTGGACATCTCGGATACCGGGCTGTTTTTACTGGCCCGCGAAAGCGAGGGGAGTATGCGCGATGCTCAGTCGCTGCTCGACCAGGTCATTGCCTTTTGCGGCGAGCGCATCGCCGATGAACAAATCCTCGAAGCGCTGGGCCTTGCGGACCGTAGCTGGGTCACACAACTGGCGGCCGCACTTTTGGAACGGGACGCCGTTAAGGTGCTCGAAATTGTGGATCGGGTACACACCTGCGGACAAGACTTACGGCGCTTTGTGCGGGATACCATCGAGCATTTTCGCAACATCGCGGTGACGCAGGCGGGAGCTGGAGCCATACTGGAGCAGGAACTGCCCTTGGAAGAGCTGGAGCAAATTCGCAAGCAAGCTTCCACCACGTCCTTTCTGGATACGGAGCGAATTTTCCGCGCCTTGCTGCAAGCGGAAGGGGAGCTCGGGCGGAGTCCGGTTCCCAAACTCTGCCTGGAAATGCACCTGTTGCGCCTGACGATGACCGAGCCCCTGGTCGCGCTTGCCGAGTTGAGCGAGCAATTGCGCCGGTTGGCAGAGGGTGGTCCTCGGCTGAGTAGCGCACCTGTGCAGGAGAAAGAAAACCGAACGGGAGTCCCCGTCAGGCATGGCGGCAGCGCCTTGAAGTCGCCGCCCCCACCAGCGACGGCAAAGATTGCCGAAGCGCCCGTTAGTCAAGTCGCCCATGAATCTCCGACTCTGGGCGAAGCAGCGCGGGACTCCTCTCTCGATCGCATTCCAGGCTGGGGTGGGTTTATGGAGTTCCTGGAACAGCGGCGGCGTTTCATCGCTGCCCATCTGCGCGCAAGTGAAAGCGTGGAGTGGGATGGAGAGGTCTTGCGGGTCAAGGTTGCGCAGGGCATTCATTATCAGTTCCTGACTCACGGTTCGCGGCCGAGCGAGCTCGAGAAGTTGGCGTCGGAGTTCTTCGGCCGGCGCGTCCGCGTGGAGATCGAAGCATTGCCGCGGGATCTTGCGCCCCTCAAAGAGCAAGAGGGAAAATCCGGCCAGGTGGATGTTCGGGAAGTGCTCCAACATCCGGCCGTGCGGAAGACCATGGAAATCCTCGGCGCGGAAATCCGCGAAGTACGGGAGCGCTCGACGGAGAAGAGGCGGGTGCCAGATGGCTAAGGGAATTGGTTCTCTGGGAGATATTTTTGCGCAAGCTCAGGAGCTGCAGAAACGCCTGGCGAAGGTTCAGGAAGAGGTTGCAGCATTGACGGTGCAAGCTACCGCCGGTGGCGGCATGGTGACAGTAGAGATGAACGGCAAGCTGGAGGTCATTCGAGTGACGATCGATCCCCAGGTCGTAGCAAGCGGCGACGTGGAGATGTTGGAGGATCTTGTCAAAGCGGCGGTGAACCAAGCCATTCACAAAGCCCAGCAGGCGGTGGCTGAAGAGATGCGCAAGGTGACCGGAGGCTTGAAGATTCCTGGCTTCTCCGTTTGATGTTCGTCAGAGGCACGGGTACGTATGGCCGCACTCCCTCCACCCTTAGAAGAGGCAATTCGGGCTTTGACCAAGCTCCCCGGTGTCGGGGAAAAAACTGCCATGCGCCTCACGTTTTACCTCTTGCGCGCGGAAGCGGACGAAGTGGAGCGCCTCGCGCATGCCTTGTTAGACTTACGCCGTTCCACTCGATTGTGTTCTCAATGTTTGGGCTTCACGACGGAGGATCCCTGTCGCCTGTGTCAGGACCCGTCGCGTGATGCCGAGCTCATCTGTGTCGTGGAACGCCCAGCGGATGTGGTGGCTGTGGAACGTTCGGGCGGGTTTAAAGGGCGCTATCACGTTTTGCACGGAGCCTTGTCTCCCCTCGATGGCGTCGGCCCGGAACAACTTCGGATTCGCGAGCTTGTTGAACGGCTGCAAAGCGGGGTGGTTCGGGAGGTTATTCTGGCCTGTAACCCCACGGCCGAGGGGGAGGCCACGGCGTTGTATTTGGCGAAGCTCATCAAGCCTCTGGGAGTCCGCGTCAGCCGCATCGCGCATGGTCTCCCAATGGGGGCCGACGTGGAATACGCCGATGGAATGACGTTGACAAAGGCGATCGAGGGGCGCAGGGAGCTTTGAAGGGGGCGCTTCCCGGACATTGCCGGACGTGCGATGACCGTTGTACTCGATTTCGGACGCCACGGTCTTGAAGTGTCTCTTCCGCAAGGGTTGGACGTGGAGGTCGTGCGGACTTCCCGGCACCCTCCCTTGCCGGATCCACCAGCGGCGATCTTGCGCGCATTGGCCCAGCCTTTGGGCTGCGCCTCGTTGGCGGAGCTTTGCCGGGGTCGCAAGAGCGCGGTTGTCGTCGTCTCGGACAAGACGCGTCCCGTCCCGTACCGGGTGTTGCTGCCGCCACTTCTCCGCACGCTGTGGGACGCTGGTCTCGGACCCGACCGAGTCGAGGTCCTTGTGGCGACAGGCTTGCACAGATCCAATACTGCGGATGAACTACTCGAAATGCTCGGGGAAGACGTGGTGCGCACGTACCGCGTCCGTAATCATGACGCCCGCAATGACGCCACGCACGCTTTTGTGGGTACGACGAGGCGAGGAACGCCGGTGTGGATCGATCGCGGTTATCTGGACGCTGATCTTCGCATCCTCACCGGACTGATCGAGCCCCATCTGATGGCAGGATATTCCGGCGGGCGTAAGGCGCTGTGCCCCGGGATCGCTGGTGTGGCGACAATTCGGCGAATTCACGGACCCGAACTACTGGAAGCGCCGATTGGACCAGGCATTCTCGACGGCAATCCCTTCCATGAGGAGCTCTTGGAAATTTTAGGCATGGTCGGTGCGGAGTTTCTTTGCGACGTCTCCATCGACCGCCAGCGCCGCATCACCGGCATCTACGCCGGAGACGTTGTTCGTGCCCATTGCGCGGGCGCGGATAACGTGGAAAGGCAGGTACTAGTCACTGTGGAACACCCGGCCGACGTGGTCCTGGTTTCCGCCGGCGGTTATCCCTTGGATCAAACGCTCTACCAGTCGATCAAGGGGTTGGTTGCTGCCCTGAACGTCGTGCGCACCGGCGGGGCGATTGTGCTGGCCGCAGAGCTTGCCGAAGGAGCTGGGAGTCGAGAGTTCGTGGAGCTGCTCACGTCCGCAGAGTCGCCTGGTGAGTTTATGGAAAAAGTGTGGAGGCCGGACTTTTTCTGCATCGATCAGTGGATGGTGCAGCATTTGTGTCAGGTACTGAGGAAGGCCACTGTGTGGATTGCAGCTCCTCGGCCAGTCCTCTCGTTCCCTACAGGATTTCGCATCCGTTGGGCATCGACGCCAGAACATGCTCTGGCAGAAGCGCTCGCGCAACTGGGGAATGTGCGGCGCATCCTGGTGATCCCGGAAGGACCCTACGCGTTAGCGACGGTGCGGGGAAAGAAGCTTCCCCTCGGAACGGCGTGGCGAGAAGAACCGTCCGCGTAGCTACCTGCGGCGCTTCGGGCACTCAGGCCACCCTGGACAAGCGGTCTTTTGCCGCGACACAGGTTGCACAGTCTCGTTGGTTACAAAACAGTGCTGCTGGGTCTTGCTGCAGGACCGAGTGGGCCAACTGCAGCAAGTACCGCAATGGGATTTTACGCAGCACCGCAGTTGGCAATGGAACGACCGTTTGCATATCCCCCGCGAGCAGGGGTTCGAGCTTGTCGAACGCCCGATTGCAGCCGGGGAAGTGGTCAACGACGGCGCGTTCGACATAGCCTGCCGCATTGATGCGCAGCGCAGTACGGCGGGTCTGAGCGGCGGGGATTTTTTCTTCTAGTGCAAGGTGCAGCGCAGCGGCGTGTTGCAAATTCGTTCCAAGGAGAACCACGTGTCCTCGGTGCAGGTTCAACTTCTTGAGCGGCCCCAAAGGATTATTGTCGCGATGTGTCGAAAGCAGTTCGCGCGCGAGCGGGCCCAGCGCCACAAACGAATGCGTTGGATGCTGGCTGCGCAGCGCGCCCGGAAAGTGCCGGAATACCTCGACCACAGGATCTTGCGTGGGCAAGTCGGGATGGAAGGCGATCGGGACCCGGGGCGCACCGGCTTCGTCGTGAGCGTCCTTGTCCACGATGGTCTGTGGTGTGAACGCCGGAAGCAGTATGGTTCCCGAGCCCACTGCTTCCAGAAGTGTCTCGCACAGCCACGCACCCCCAGTCGCCTCCTCCAGCCCCAGCCCCTGTAAGTGGGCGTGGACGACCACGGCTTCTCCGCTGAGTTCGAGCCGTTGCAAAGAACGGCGCAGTTCCTCGCGAGTCATTGCAATCGGCGATCAGGATTTACCCGACAAGTCCCCTGCGAACTCAGCAATTTGTCGGAGAGTATCGAGTGCAGCCTCGGGAGACAGGCCTTGCAAACCGCAGGACGGGCCGATGTGGAGCAACGGAAACTCGTAATTGTGCAGCACCTGTTTCACTTTGACTCGAACGTGCGGGTCGCCGCAAACATGTCCAAATGGGTTTGCCAAACCCAGATACAGTTGTTGGCTCGCGCCGACCTCGGCAATCAAATCCCAAAGCTCCGGGTTGGCAACGAGATCGACGCCCACTGCGTCCGTGGGCAGAGAGTGCAACTGTGCATACCAATCCGCGGCCCCAGGCCCCCAGGTGGATACGATTAGAAAGGAATCTTCGCGACTGTCCCAGAAGGGCTGCAACAAATCGCGCGCCAGTCGCAGCAAGGTTGGCTGCCGCAAAATGCCAGGCTCGTCAATTTGGATCCATTTTGCGCCAGCCTCCACCAGACCCGAGAATTCGGGAAGAAGCGCGGTCGCCCAAGCTTCCGCTAGGGCGGAAACGTCCTCGTACACGCTGTTTCGAACTTCAGCGAGCTGGGCGAGCGTTAACGGACCCGGTAATACGGCCTTCACGGGAAAACTGGTTTCGGCTTGGGCTGCACGCCAGCGTTGGACGGCGAGGCTGGCCTGGTGGTGTAGGTGATCACAAATGACAGGTGTCGGAACCGTAAAACCGGCGCCATAGTAATCCGCCGGTGGACCAGGCTCCACGCCACTCGTGCACTCGATCGCCAGCCATACCGGGTCCCGTTCCGCGTAGAAGCCATCGGTGAGCACGGCACAACCGGCCCCAGCTTGGGCGCGGAGGAGGTCAGCGAGCGACGGTGCAGTTTCACCCGGAAGGGTGCTGTGATTGTGGACAATCGTTTTCATGGGTGGTTTTGTGGAACTAGTATCAGCGCTGCAAGTGGAGGCAATGTCAACACCACGGAGTCTTTGAACCCGTGTGACGGTACGGGCTCGGCGAGCACCCCGCCGTCGTTACCCATGTTGCTGCCTCCGTAATAAGCGGAATCGGTGTTGAGAATTTCGCGCCAGAAGCCACCTTGTGGTACACCCACACGAAAACCTGTCCGCGGAACCGGCGTGAAATTACAAACAACGAGCGCCGTTTCGCCTGCCTCGCTGAACCGGAGGTAACTGAGCGTGCTTTGTTCGCTGTCGTGGCAGTCGACCCAGCGGAAACCAGTTGCCGCGCAATCGCAATCGTGGAGTGCCGCCTGCTGGCGATACAAGCGGTTCAGGTCGCGCACCAGGCGTTGCACGCCTCGGTGTGGTTCGTGTTCGAGTAGGTGCCAGTCGACGCTGCTTGTATGATCCCACTCCCGCCACTGCCCGAAGTCCGCCCCCATGAACAGCAGCTTCTTCCCGGGTTGCGTATATTGGTAGGCGAAAAGAAGCCTCAGGTTGGCGAACTTTTGCCAGTCATCCCCAGGCATCCGCCCGAGCAAGGAGCCTTTCCCGTGTACCACTTCGTCGTGAGACAGCGGCAAGAAAAAGTTTTCGGTAAATGCATACAACATGCGAAAAGTCAGATCGTTGTGGTGATACTTGCGGTAGATCGGATCCCGACCCATGTATCGCAGGGTGTCATTCATCCACCCCAGGTCCCACTTAAAGCCAAATCCCAGTCCGCCCAAATACGTGGGCCGCGAAACCATTGGCCACGAGGTTGACTCTTCCGCGATCGTCACGGCACCCGGGTTCAATGCGTAAACGCGTTCGTTGCAGTGCCGCAGAAATTCCACAGCCTCCAAGTTTTCGCGTCCACCGTACCGATTGGGAATCCATTCCCCTTCGCGCCGCGAATAGTCGAGGTAAAGCATGCTCGCCACAGCGTCCACACGCAGGCCGTCCACGTGGTACACTTCGAACCAAAACAGGGCGTTGCTGAGAAGAAAATTGCGGACCTCCCAGCGGCCGTAGTTGAACACCAACGTACCCCAGTCGGGATGTGCTCCGAGCCGAGGATCGGCATGCTCGTAGAGGTGCGTGCCATCGAAGTAGGCCAGGCCGTGCTCGTCGCGCGGGAAGTGTGCAGGTACCCAGTCCAAAATCACGCCGATCCCGTTTTGGTGCAGGGTGTCGATCAGGTACATGAGGTCTTGTGGCGTGCCATAGCGACTGGTCGGAGCAAAGTAGCCCGTCGTTTGATAGCCCCAGGATGCATCGAGTGGGTGTTCGGTGATCGGCAGAAACTCTACGTGCGTATAACCCATGTCGCGGACATAGGTTGGTAGCTGTTCGGCGAGCTCGCGATAGGTGAGCCAGCGATTTCCTTGCTCCGGCACCCGCTTCCACGATCCAAGATGTACCTCGTAGACCGAGATGGGCGAACGAAGCCAGTCGGTGGTTCGGCGTCGTTCCAGCCATTCGGCGTCGCTCCAGGCATAGCCGCCGAGATCCCAAACGCGTGACGCGGTTCCGGGGCGGAGTTCCGCAAAAAACGCATACGGGTCTGCTTTGGCTACCTTGTAATCGCTCGACGCCGACTCCACCCAGTATTTGTACAAGGCGCCGTGCGGGACGCCCGGAACGAACAGTTCCCAAACCCCGGCTTCCGGGCGCAGCCGCATCGGATGTGCCGCCGGGTCCCAGCCGTTGAACTCGCCAATCACAGAGACGCGCCGCGCATTCGGGGCCACGACGGCGAAGTACACTCCGCGCTCGCCGTTGAACTCGACGGGGTGAGCGCCGAGCTTTTCCCAACTTCGCTCGTGCCGGCCTTCCGCGAGAAGATGAAGGTCGAATTCTGTGAGTAGGCTTGGGGTACTAGGCATAGGCGAACACAAACCCGCAAGAGGTGGAAACCGCGCTTTTAGCCACGGCGCGCTGGGTGGCAAGCGACCGACGGCCGAGTGTCCTCCGCAGAATGGCAATCCGGTACCGGAGCTCCCGGGTAGAGTCGTGCTGCGAGTAGGCGGCGGAGGTGCGCCGGCCGAAACGTCGAAAGCGCGTGCGCGCCCCAGCGTGCAAAACGCAGTTGCCGTCGGTCGCTTTCATTCCCAGCGGGGACGAATTTCAGGCCCGAATCCAGAACGAGTTCGACAAAGGATCTTCGCACGCCGTAAGGGATCGGATTGATCCAGTGCGCCCCTAATTCGATTGCCTGGCGGACTGCTCGATGCGTTGGCAGGCAGTCGAAGTTCACGATCCAATTTGGTTTGTGCTCGCGGCAGGCGGATAAAACACCGCGTTGGAAAGAACCAACGACGACGAGAGAAAACTGGAAACTGTCGACAATTTGGGAGAGTTCCAGAAACTGGCGGTCTGAAAGCGGCTGTTTGATATCCAAATAGACTCCGGTTCTGTTGCCCAGGGCGGACAAAATCTCCCCCACGGTACTTACAGGCGGCAGCTCTTCCAGCCGGCGTTCCCAGGGGGGTGAGAACAGAAAGCGAAGGTCCGGCCAGTGCAAGGCGACGAAGTGACCGTCCTTGGTCTGGATGACGTCGAATTCAACGATGTCAGCCCCCTCGGCAACGGCTTTGGCTGCTGCCGCTGCAGTGTTCTCGCGGACCCCAGGGGCGCGGCAACCTCGGTGGCCGATGATTTTCGGGAACGGTTTCTCCACAGGACTCTCCTTGTGTTTTGGATCCGGCACGGCCTCTTCAAGATTTCCCCGAATTTTGTTGCGCTTGCGGCGTCTGCCCTCAAGCCGTAGGCCATACAGTCAGGTTCGACCCGTTTGCGGATTAGGTTAAAACGAACAAGGAAGTGGGACGAAAGGAGGAAACAACGATGTTCAGGAAGTGGGCTTTCGGCATGTTGGTTGGCCTTGCAGTGCTGACGGTGGCGCCGCACGTGTGGGCCGTAGGGCGTGGGCCGTGCGCGGCGGATATCGAAAAATTCTGCCACGACGTCAAGCCCGGGAAGGGTCGCTACCGGGCTTGCTTGAAGCAACACGAGTCGGAACTCTCCGAGGCCTGCAAACAACACCTCGCGCAGCCGCGGAAACACATGCGACGCCACAAACGCTAGGGGATGGCACGACGGCTCCGACTGTAGGGGTCGTTGCCTAGCGGGCGCGTTGCGACTGCGGTTAGAAAACGACTCGAAGGCTCTAGAGGCTCCTCGGGCCTCTAGAGCCTTCGGGTTTTGCCCGATCCGTTGGGCTTGGCAAGGGCCAAGCGGAGGGGGAGGGATTCGAACCCTCGAACCCTTGCGGGTTGCCGGTTTTCAAGACCGGTGGTTTCAACCGCTCACCCACCCCTCCACCGAGGAATGCCGTGCACCCTCACGCTAGCTTGTGGCTCCTCTCTCTTCTACCGTTTCTCCGGAAACGGCGCGGACGGTGCTTTTCCGAGGTCCATGTGCTCGGGGACCTCACCGAGCGAGCGCACTACGATGACAGCCTTGTCGAGGGCCGTGTCACTGGTTGGCGGGCGGGGGGCTTCCGGCTGCACCCAAATACATTGTAGTCCGACGGAACGGGCACCCAAAACATCCTCTGCATAATGATCGCCGACGAACCAGCTCCTTTCGGGCTCTCCTCTGAGTCTATTTACGGCCTCCAAGAAAATGGACGGGTGTGGCTTGCGGCGCCCAAATTCAGCCGAGACCACTACCGTGTCTAAGAGAGGTAAAAGGCCGTACTGCTCGAGGACCCCATATGCGGCCGGCGCGTGGTCGAAGTTGGATACTAAGCCGGTCCGAGAGCCCTTACTGCGGACCTCTTGGAGGACCGACAAAGCCGAGGGGTCTGGAAACGCGCGCTGAATCAAGTGTGCCATGTGGGCTTCGACCAACAGCGGGGCAACGGCGTCGCGTTTGGCGGGGGCGACGCCCAGGCGGCTCAAAGCACGCCGGAACCGTTCGAGAGACGATACTTCGCAGTACTCTGGGGCACGGGTGGTCGCGATTTCGTTTGTGACCGCGACTAGCGCTTCCAAAAACTGGTCGAACGAGTGTTCGGGCAGGAACTTGCTCACGAGCGGCTGGAGCCACTCGAACGAGACTCGCCAGCGTTCCCGATTGACTTCCGCTTTGGGAACGTCGGCGCGAAAATGCACTAAGGTGCCAAAAAGATCGAACAAAACAACTGTGCCCACCTTGCCTTCTTACCAGCGGAGTTGGCGGGACACCATGAACAGCAGCACAAGCCCGCTCGAAAGCACCAGCAAGTTGGCGGCTACCGCTGCACCATGGAGGCGGCGAAACTCGACTCGCTGCGGTGCGTGATCCGGAAGCGAAGCCATTTCACGGCGAAGGGCCGCAGCACGCGGGTGAATCACCGTGCCCGCCGCAATGGTCAAAACGAGCATCACGGCAGCCACACCGCTAGCCCCGCGCCACGCGCGTAAAGCATCGGTGCCGCTTGCGAGGAACCAGGGAACAACCACGCTAACCACCCCGCATCCGTAACCCACCATGTAGTAAATCGGGAAAATACGGGCTACGACGTCTCCTGCAACTGTCTGGGGCAAGGAGCGGAATAGAATCGGGGCGACCACGAAGGAGTGAAAAATTACAGTACCCAACCAAACGGAAAGGGCGAGAAGATAAAGAAAGCTGAGAGCCGGGCGCATGGAAGAACTCGACCTCTCAATGCACGACTCGCACAACCCCATTCGCCACAGGCAAGGGCTTGCGGCCAGCAAAACCCTCTTCCGGCAAATGGTAAAAACCAACCTGTCGCTCGCCATACTGCCAGCAGAGGAGCACCTCTTCCCCTTGCAGTTCCCCCGGGAAATCCACGAGTCCGAGATCGAGGCCCTTTACCTGGCCGCCCAGGTCCGCAATGTGGTGCAGCGCTCGTTGAATGGCCTGCAAGCTGGGCTCGACGTTGGGAGCCTCTCGCATCAGTACGAAAGAGTCAACCGAGCGCGGATCGCAGCCCAGCCGGGCGGCGACTGCGATGACCTCGCGATGCACGCGGTGCGCGTGGCTAAGGAGTTCCCCCATCACAACCTCTAGCGTGGGGATCAGGTCGTTCACCTCATCGGGCGTAAAACGTCGGTGCATGGATCCGGTGCAGTGATTTCACTGCGGAGCGGTTTGGTCAAGAGAGCGAACACCTCCGTCCAAATTGCTTCTTGTCAGCTTGGGCAACCGGTATTAGTTTCCGCGCATGACATTGGAAGACGAAAGAGAAGAATCCAAGAAGCAAAGGTACATTGGGTTTGAGGCCGATTTAGGGGAGGTGAACGTCCCAGGGGAACTGCCCATCCTACCCCTCCGGGGCGTGGTGATCTTCCCTGCGGCCATCGTGCCTTTGCTGATTTCTCGGGCCTCGTCCCTCCGCCTGATCGAAGAGGCTCTGACGGGGGACCGCCTGATTGGCTTGGTGAGCCAGAAGAATCCCGAAGAGGAAAATCCGACGACCGATGGATTGTATTCGCGCGGTACGGCCGGGCGGATCCTCAAAATGCTGAAATACCCGGACGGCAGTGTGCGCATCCTGGTTCAGGGTCTGCGCCGAATCGAAATTGTCGAGTTTGTGCAGGCCACGCCCTATTTCCGGGCGCGGGTGCACCAGCTTTCCGACGTCAAGCCCGAATCGCCGGCACTTCCAGCGATCCAAGCGCAGTTGGTGAACCAGTTCTCCAAATACGTCTCGATGATCCCGTATTTGCCGGACGAACTGCAGGTCGTCGTGACCAATATTCGCGACCCGGGTAAGGTGACGGACCTGATCGCGTCCAACCTGAACATTGGGTTGGAAGAGAAACAAGAACTGCTGAGTACGCTGGACGTCAAGCAACGGATGGAGCGCTTGTTGATGATCCTCAAGCGCGAGATCGAGTTGCTCGAACTCGGCCATAAGATTCAGGCGCAGGTGCAATCGGAACTCACCAAAAACCAGAAGGAGTTCTACTTGCGCCAGCAAATGCGAGCGATCCAAAAAGAGCTCGGCGAGTCGGATCCGCGGGCGGCCGAGGTCGAAGAACTCCGCAAGAAAATGGAGGAGGCGAAGTTGCCCCCCGAAGCTCGCAAGGCAGCGGAGCAAGAGCTCGAGCGGCTCAAAATCATTCCGCCGGAATCCGCGGAACACACGGTGGTGCGCACCTACTTGGAGTGGTTGGTCAACCTGCCGTGGTCCGTCTCCACCGAGGACAACCTGGATATTGCGCACGCCCGGCAGGTGTTGGACGAGGACCACTACGACCTCGAGAAAATTAAAGACCGCATTTTGGAATTCCTTGCGGTTCGAAAACTCAAACGAGATTCGAAAGGGCCCATCTTGTGCTTCGTCGGCCCTCCGGGAACCGGGAAGACTTCCTTGGGTCGTTCGATCGCGCGTGCCCTGGGGCGAAAGTTCGTCCGGTTATCTTTAGGGGGAGTCCGTGACGAGGCGGAAATCCGAGGTCACCGGCGGACTTACATTGGTGCTTTGCCTGGCCGGATCATCCAGAGCATCCGCAACGCGGGCTCGAACAACCCACTGTTGATGCTCGACGAGATTGACAAACTCGGCGCGGACTTTCGGGGCGACCCCGCTTCAGCCTTGTTGGAGGTTCTCGATCCGGAGCAAAACAATGCCTTCGTGGATCATTACCTCGACGTCCCATTCGATCTCTCGCGGGTGATGTTCGTCACCACAGCAAACTTGCTCGACCCGATACCCGCGCCCTTGCGAGACCGCATGGAGGTGATCGAGCTTGCGGGTTACACGGAAGAGGAAAAACTCGTGATCGCACGCCGGCACTTGATCCCCAAACAGATGCGGGAAAACGGGCTGGAGGAAGGGCAGGTGTCGTTCACGGACGACGGCATTTTGCACATCATCCGCTATTACACGCGTGAGGCCGGACTCCGTAACTTGGAACGCGAAATTGGCAGTATCTGCCGTAAGGTTGCCCGAGGCATCACCGAAGGAAAGACGGAACCAGTGGTCGTGGACCCAAGTAAAGTCCGCGAAATGCTCGGCCCAGAGCGATTTTTCTCCGAGGTGGCGGACCGGACTCAGGAGCCGGGCGTGGCTGTGGGTCTGGCCTGGACCCCCAACGGTGGAGACATCATTTTTATCGAGTCCACGAAGATGGTCGGCAAGAAGAACCTGATTCTGACCGGCCAACTGGGCGACGTGATGAAGGAATCTGCCCAGGCCGCTTTGAGTTACATTCGAGCGCACGCCGCGAGCCTAGGTATTGCTCCAGATTTCTTCGAGAACTTGGACATCCACATTCATGTGCCGGCTGGAGCTGTGCCGAAGGATGGGCCGTCGGCCGGTATCGCGTTGGCCACGTCTTTGGCGTCGTTGTTGACGGGCCGGCTGGTTCGCCACGATGTGGCGATGACGGGGGAAATTACGCTGCGCGGCAAGGTCCTGCCTGTGGGGGGTATCAAAGAGAAGGTGCTCGGAGCGCGGCGAGCCGGGATCAAAACTGTGATTCTGCCTAAGCGGAACGAGAAAGACCTGGAGGAGGTCCCGGAAGCCGTCCGCAAGGAAATGAACTTTATCTTCGTCGAGACCATTGACGAGGTTCTCCGCTACGCCCTCGAGCCTGCCGCAGCCGCTCAGAAGCGTGCCGCCGCTCTCTAACGCTTGGCTTTATGGAGACTCGTCTGTCTTGCCTCCGGCCGCAACGCCCAGCCTAGCCGCGGCGGCATTGCGCTGAGATGTTCGTTTTGATGGCTGCGGCTGAGGCCGCGCCATTCGCAAGAACGGGGGGGCTCGGAGATGTCATGGGGGCCCTGCCACGATTTCTGAGGGCGCGAGGGGTGGATGTGGCCGTGGTACTCCCCGGATACCGGTGTCTGCGGCGCCCTGAGTTTCGCTGGGAGGCCACGGATTATGAAGTCGAGGTGCCGATTTCGGGAGAGTGGATTCGCGCCCCAGTTTGGCGCACGGCTATGCGCGGCGGTGTCCCGGTGTACGCAATCGTGGCTGATCGGTACTTCGATCGCCCGGAGCTGTACGGTGAGGCTGGCCAGCCTTACCCCGACAACGCTGAACGGTTTGCATTTTTTTCGCGAGCCGTGCTCGACCTCGTGGACGCTGTGGGAGTTCCGGACATTATTCACGTGCACGATTGGCACGCCGCGCTGGTGCCCGCCTTTTTACGTGCAGACGCACGGCGTTATGAGTGGGGCGCACACTCCCGCACCGTGTTGACCATCCACAATCTTGCCTACCAAGGAAGCTTCTGGGCCCAGGACTGGCACATTCTCTGCCTGCCTGACCGATTTTTCTCGTTTGACGGCTTCGAGGCCTGGGGCAACATCAACTACCTGAAGGCCGGAATTTCGTTTGCGGACTGGTTGACCACAGTCAGCCCAACTTACTCTCGTGAGATCCAAACCCCGGAAAGCGGCTTTGGTCTGGACGGGGCGCTCCGCTACCGGTCCGACCGCCTCATCGGCATTCTAAACGGAGTGGACTACGAAGAGTGGAACCCCGCGACCGACCCGAGTCTGGAAGCTCGCTTCGATGTTCAGGATCTTTCCGGAAAACAGCATTGCAAGGCAATGCTGCAAAGTGCTCATGAACTCCGAGTCGACGAGACCGTACCCCTCGCAGGCGTGGTCTCTCGACTTGTGCCAGAAAAGGGGATGGATTTTCTCGCCGAAGTAGTTCCGATGATCGTCGAGCGGGGCGTTCAGTTGGTCTTGCTGGGGAAAGGCGAACCGAACTTGGAAAAGAGATGGAAAGACCTCGGGCAGGAGTTTCACGGGCATGTGGCTGTTTCCGTGGGTTTCGATGAGATTCTTGCCCGGCGCATTTATGGCGGGGCTGACCTTTTCCTAATGCCCTCGCGGTTCGAGCCTTGCGGTCTCGCGCAGATGTACGCCATGCGCTACGGAGCTGTGCCCGTGGTGCATGCAACAGGGGGTTTGGTGGACTCCGTCATCGATGTCCGAACTGACCCGACTCACGGCACAGGTTTTCGGTTTCACCCATTGGCCCTGGGGAACTTTTTGTCGACTTTGGATGACGCGGTAAGCGTTTATGGGAACAGAAAGGAATGGTCTTCTTTGCGGGAGCGGACCATGCGAGCGGACTTTTCATGGCATCGGACCGCTGCCGCGTACGTAGACCTCTACATGAAAGCAGTCGTGGCCCCACCATTCCGGGATTTCCCACGCGAGTGATGCTTGTTTGCCCGCGTCGTTCGCAAAATCAATAGCGCCGTCTAGCCGAGCCCCCGTCTCGAAGTCGTTGCGATTTGGTTTCTGTCTTGCTTTGCTTTCGCACTGGTCAGCCTTTGGTGAGGCCAAGGTGAACATTGGGAAGGAGCAGGATGATGAGGATTGAATACCTCAAGGTGTGGAGACTTGGTTGTTTCCTTCAGATCGGCGCTGTCTTAGCGGTGGGCATTTGGGTTTTGGGCGCCGCTCCCTCCTACGGTGCGGAACAGGTCTCTGAAGCTGCGATGAAGGAAGCGAAAGAGATTTGGCAAACCCGTTGCGCGACCTGCCACGGTGCGGGTGGAAAGGGTGACGGGCCGGCAGGCGTGGCCCTGAATCCGAAACCACGAGACCTTACCTCCGAGGAATGGCAAAAATCGGTAACGGACGACTACATTGAAAAGGTGATCGTTGGCGGTGGCCAAGCAGTGGGAAAGAGCCCTCTGATGGCGGCAAACCCCGACCTTGCCGGCAAACCTGAGGTGGTTCGCGGTTTGACAAAACTCGTCCGCGATCTGAAGGGGAAGTAAGCTCCATCCACTCTTCACGTTGCTCGGGAAGCACCCAAGGACGCTGCAGTGTGCAGGCCCGGGCGAAGCGGCAATGGCGTCGAGTCTCCACCGAGGTCGTGCAGTGCTTACACGAATGCGAACCCGGCCTGGCGTTGTAGCATAAGGGATGGCGGTGCAATTCCTCATGACTTGGCTCGGTGAGGGCCCCCCCGGCGCGAGGTAACAGTGGTATGTACGCGATGTTAGTCCGCCAGCTCGGGGGCCCAGAAAAGCTCGAAAGAGTCGAGCTTCCGGACCCTGAGCCACTGCCCGGGCACGTGGTCATCGATGTCCGTGCGATCGGCTGCAACTTTGCCGATATCTTGATGACCGAGGGCAGGTACCAGCTCAAACCCCCGCTGCCCTTTGCCCCGGGAAGCGAGGTCGCCGGCATTGTCCGCTCGGTCGGAGAAGGCGTACCACACTTGGAGCCAGGGCAGAGAGTAGCCGCGATGTTAGATTTCGGGGCGTATTCCAGCGTGGTTTCAGCGCCGGCAGACTTCGTGGTCCGGCTGCCGCCATCCATGCCTTTTGACGTAGCGGCAGGATTCGGTGTGGCATACCAAACCGCGTACATCGGTCTTGCCCACCGCGCTGGTTTGAAAGCGGGCGAATCCCTCTTGGTGCACGCGGCTGCAGGTGGAGTGGGTCTGGCGGCTGTGGAAGTCGGGCGAGCGCTGGGCGCTCGAGTCTGGGGCACTGCAGGATCTGCAGACAAGTGTGCTCTGGCTGTTCACCATGGGGCAGAGGCGTGTTTCGATGTGTCGTCCCACGAGTGGGTCGAGGAGGTATTACGGGCATCGGGAGGTCGCGGGGTCGATGTGGTGTACGATCCGGTGGGGGGCGAAGTGTTCCATCGATCGTTGAAGTGCCTGGCTTGGAGTGGACGGCTCGTGGTCATTGGCTTTGCTTCCGGGGACATTCCGGAGCTCAAAATGAACCGCGTGCTCCTCAAAAATATCGCCATCACCGGTTTGAACCTGGGAAGCTACAAGCAACGCGCACCCGAGGTCCTGCGCGACGCCCTCCAGAGGCTGTTCGATCTTTATGAGCAGGGCGCACTGAAGCCTGAGATCTACGGACGCTTCCCGCTCGAACGTGCACGCGAAGCGCTCGAGTTGCTGCGGCAGCGCAAAACCGCGGGCAAAGTTATTTTAATTCCGTGAACCAGCGGCCGGCCCGAGCCGCTAGCGGCCGACACATTTCGCGGCAGCGCGCTCTTGTTCTGCAAGAAGTCTCGGAGTGACACGGACCAAAAGACCCGGGCCGGGGGTAAGTTCTCGGAGCGGTTCCGGAAGCCGGTCCAAGTTCTGCAGCGCTCGCTCCCGAATTTCTTGGACTGGGATGGGGGCCGTGGTGCGCTGGCCATTACGCATCACCAGTTGCAAGAGAGGCTCCGCTTGCGGAGCCGGCGGTGGCTCGTCCGCAAGGGCGATCCAGTCTTCGTCGTAGTGACCATCTGCGGAGCGGGTGCGCCACACTTGCTTGCGGCCGGGCAAGGTCACCTTGCCGGGGCTGGTTTTTACTCGCGCCTTGCGCTGATGGTCGGCCTGAACTTCGACGAGTTTGTACACGCCTCCTAAGTTCGGGGCGTCGGCCGATGTTGAAAGGCGTGTCCCAACACCAAAAGCATCGATGGGAGCGCCTTGTTGGAGCAATTCCGCGATGCGGTACTCGTCGAGGTCCCCGCTGGCGAAAATTCGCGTGGCCGTGAGTCCACCCGCATCCAAAATCTCCCGCACCTTCACGCTCAATGCGGCCAGCTCTCCGCTGTCCAAGCGCACGGCCTGCGGTTTGAGCCCTGCCGCAACGATCTTTCGAGCCGCGGCCAGCGTATCGTATGTATCGATGAGCAGCGTAGTCGCATGCGGAAACACGCGTGTGTAATGCTCGAATGCGGCCAGCTCGTCATCGAAAGACATAATCCAGGAATGTGCAATTGTGCCAAATGTCGGCACTCCGAAACAAAGACCAGCTTCGACGTTGGATGTTCCCGTACATCCACCAATAAAGGCGGCCCGAGCTGCAAGCATAGCGGCTTCGCTGCCGTGGGCGCGACGAGAGCCGAACTCGATGACCGGGCGACCTCGAGCGGCGGTGACCACGCGGGCAGCCTTGGAAGCAATCATGGTCTGAAAGTTGATTGTTGCCAGCAGGAATGTCTCGACAATTTGAGCTTGAAGAATGGGAGCGGTAACGCGGAGAAGCGGCTCAGGTGGGAAGGCCACGGTTCCTTCGGGCATTGCCCAAACTTCCCCCTCGAAGCGGAACTCGCCGAGGTAATCAAAGAATGCGCTGGGTACGGTGCTGAAACTCGGGTGGCGGCGCAAGTAATCGATATCCTCAGGTGAGAACCTCAAAGCCTCCAAATAATCCAGCGCTTGGTCGAGACCCGCCACAAGCAAGAAACGCCGTGCCGGCGGTAGTTCGCGCACAAACAACTCGAACGTAGCCACGGCTGAAATCCGGTTGCAGAAATAGGCAGCGGCCATGGTGAGTTCGTACAAGTCCGTGGCCAAAGCGAACGACCGCATGCTGAGGGGACCCGGCATCGTTGCCACTTTACCTCGCTGCTGGATGTTTCGGCAAAACCGTTATCGGCAAGCTGGGATGACCTCGCGGGCGAAGAGTTCCAGGCTTTCTCGTTGGTTGAGGTCGCCAAACAAGCCAATAAAGAATGTTACGCCTTGCTCGCTGCGAGCACGAAATGCGTCGACCAATTCCGCGGGCGTCCCTTTGAACGCTCGATCTATATCCCACACGGCACCCAGGATGGCACGCGCCTGGTCGGTTTTGCGTTTGACGTCAGCGCTGTCCTTGCCGATGATAAAGATGCATTGTTCCGAAATCTCGATGTCTTCGAAGCGACGCCCTACGGCCTGGCAGTGCCGGCGCAACACAGAAAGCTTGTGGGGAAGCTCCCCCGCAGCGTTATTGGGACAATTCCAGATGTTTGCGTGTTCGGCCACCACCCGGAGCAGGCGCCGTTCGCCAGCCCCGCCAATGAGAATGGGAGGGTGAGGACGCTGCTTGGGCTTGGGCCGGTTGATGGCGTCCGCAACGCTGTAGTATTTTCCTTGGAAGTTTGCTCGGTCTTCGGTGAACAGTCGCTTCATGAGGTGCAACGCCTCGTCGAGCTGTTCGATGCGAACACGCGCCGGAGGGAACGGGTATCCGTACGCATGGTATTCTTCCTCCATCCATCCCGCCCCAAGTCCTAAAACAAAGCGTCCCCCGCTGACCTGATCGAGCGAGCTAGCCATTTTGGCGAGGAGGGCAGGGTTTCTGTACGAGTTGCACAGAACCAGCGTGCCGATTTTGATGCGTTCCGTAACGCTGGCTACGGCAGACATTAACGTCCAGGCTTCGAGATGATCGAGTTCCGGTAGGCCCCGCATCCACATATGATCCACGAACCAGACGGAATCGAAGCCAATCTCGTCCGCTAAGATCGCTGTGTCCCTGATCGCCTCCCAGGTCTGTCCCACTTGAGGCATGAACAAACCAAACCGCAACGAGCTCATGGTATCCCTCCCCGAGCGAGCCTCGTAATCGAATCACCGCAGTATGCAGGAACCCAGTAGTCTGGGCGATGTGCACATCCTCCCACTCGTCCCCTACAAGGGAGATTCATGCTACCGTACCGCGCAACGGAAGTCATGGGGGCAAGAGATCCGCGCGGCGACGAAACAGAGCAAGAAAGACCCTCGGGGGATACAACTTCCGGGGCAGAGGCTCGGACGAATGGTGGTTCGAGCCGAGTGAACGGGCGCTCAGCACATTTGCCGCTGCAAAAGGAACGATTGGCACCACCGAATCCGCCGTTGGGCCGCCGTTTCTAGACTGAAAGTTCTAGAAGCTGTATTCAAGGAGCGATGCGTCTGGTTTCTCCGAGCAATCGAGTGGGTGCACGGGCGACCACACGAGCGAAAACGCGGGAGCGTTTATTTGCGGTGGCGCGCCAAGTGTTTGCCGAAAAGGGGCTAGCCGCGGCCAATCTGAAGGCGGACATTTTGAAACCAGCGCAGGTTTCAGTGGGGTCGTTCTACCATCAGTTTCGCGACAAGACGGAGTTGTTTCTCGCCATTCTGACGGATCACGAAGAGTCGTTCCGCCATCTTTTGCGCGCTGTTCATGCGTTGGCCGCACGGAGGCCGGCGCAGGAGGTGGCTTGGCAGTCGTTTTCCGCTGTCCTGGACATGGTGGAACAGCACGAAGACTTGCTGCGGATGATGGCGCGCGAGCGCGAAAGCCACGACGTTCGCGTGCGCGCGTACCTGCGCAGAAACGACCGGGCTTGGGTAGAGAGCTTAGCCGAGGACTATTTGCGCAGCGGTCTGGTTCCTTCGAAGGACCGTGTGCTCGCAAACCGCATGGCGGAGCTCGTGCTCACTTTTACTTGGGGAGCCGTTCTCCGCTATTCGAGTTGGACGCCTGAAGAACGCCAGCGCCGGCGACTCGACTGGATTGATGATTTGGTGGCGTTCTGTTTGGGAGGCATGGCGGCCGTACTCGGCCAGGCGCGGGAGCAGAGCCACGGGGATGAACCCGAAATCGAGGAGGTGTGAGAGTGCAGTTCGGTATTTTTTATGAGCATCAGTTGCCTCGCCCTTGGGGAGATGACGACGAGCACCGCCTGCTGCGCGAGGCTCTGGAGCAGGTGGAACTCGCCGATCGGCTGGGCATCGATTACGCGTGGGAGGTCGAACACCATTTTTTGGAGGAGTACTCTCACTCTTCTGCCCCGGAGGTTTTTTTGGCTGCCTGCAGTCAACGAACGAGGCGGATTCGGTTGGGACACGGGATTGTTCTCATGCCCCCGAATTACAACCATCCCGCGCGCGTGGCCGAACGGATCGCGACCTTGGATCTGGTGAGCGACGGGCGTGTGGACTGGGGCACCGGCGAATCCAGCTCACGCATCGAGCTCGAAGGGTTCAATATTGATTACATGCAAAAACGGGACATGTGGATGGAGGCGGTGCGCGAAGCGGCCAAGATGATGGTGGCGGAGCCGTACCCGGGTTACCAAGGCCGGTACTTTTCCATGCCGCACCGTAACGTGGTCCCCAAGCCACTGCAAAAACCTCACCCGCCTTTGTGGTTGGCCTGCTCCAATCGTGACACCATTCGCCTCGCCGCGCGCTTGGGCATGGGAGCGCTGACGTTTGCATTCGTGGACCCGAGCGAAGCGAAGTACTGGGTGGACGAGTACTACACCACATTCAAGAACGAGTGCGAGCCCATCGGGCAAGCCGTCAACCCGAACGTGGCCATGGTTACAGGCTTCATGTGCCACGAGAACAGCGAGGTCGCCTTGGCCCGGGGCATGGAGGGGTTCCGCTTCTTCGGATACGCCCTCATGCATTACTACATCACGGGTACCCACGTTCCGGGTCGCTTCGACATCTGGGAAGACTTCAAGAAGAACTCCAGCCCCGACACCTGGGGTGGCCCCACAGGTGGGATTGGAAATCCAGACGAGGTTAGAGCCAGCTTGGAAAAATTCGAGGAAATGGGCGTGGATCAGGTGATCTTCATCCAGCAAGGTGGCCGCAACCGGCACGAGCACATCTGCGAGTCGCTCGAATTGTTTGCCGAGCGGGTGTTACCCGACTTCAAAGAGCGCCACGAACAGCGGGTGAAACAAAAAGCAGAAGAGCTGGCTCCCTACGTGGAAAAGGCAATGGCAAAAGTGCCGCCGATTGACCGATTGGACCCGGTACCGCCAGTGGAGTCGTATCCGGTACTGCTGCAAAAAATGGGCGTGGACGTCACGGATGCGACGATCGGCAAGAAACTCGCCGGCTCCGTTTCCGGGGCGGTTTCTTGAGGACGAAAGACAAGCCAAGCATCGCCCCAGCTCGTTGCAGCCGACGACCGGTTGAAAGCCTATATCTCCGGCTGTTTCCGCAGAGGGCGGCCCACCTGCATTTTTTGCTGCGCCAACACATCGCGCAAAATTCGTCGTGCCTCGGCGGCGATAGACGCTGTCGGCGCATGGCGCACGGCTTCGACGAGGTGTTGGTAAGCGAGCGCGGGCTCGTCCAAGTCGTAGAGCAGAATCCGTCCCGCACCGAGATGGGCAGACGCACTGACCGCTTCGTCCTCCGCATGTTGCCGCAATAGCCGCAAGTAAATCGCGAGCGCGGAACGAGGGGACCCGTGCAACCGCAGCCATTCGGCCAGGTCCAGCAAGTCTTGCGGGTCGACGCCTCGTAAGTCTTGCTCTCGATCGAGGCTGAAATAAATGCGTGCCGCCTCTTCCATACGTCCAGCGTCCAAAGCGGCCCGCAAATCTGCCACAGTGCCTCGTTCTCGGCCGCGGGCCGCCAGTTCGCGGCCGGCCGGACGCATCTCGCTCATGTCGATCCACCAGGCCCCCGCAAGCCCCGCGAAAAACCCGCCAATGTGAGCCCCAAAGGCGACGCCGGAACCATCGGAGCCGAACGAGAGCAAGAAGGGCAGGATGTTGTCGAGTACGAGATAAAAACCCAAAACGATGCGCGCGGGCAGAAAGACCACCCGCATGAAAAAGGGAAAGAACATCAGAAGCAGGCGGACTTGGTTGTACGGGAACCAGCGAAAATAAAACCCCAGGACTCCGGAAATGGCACCGGATGCCCCCACGAGGGGAATTTCGGAGGAGAAGAAAAACAATGCGTGAAACAATGTCGCCGCTACCCCGGTGGTCAAGTACCAGACGAGAAAGCGCATCCCCCCGAGTCGGTGCTCGACGTTGTCGCCATAAATCCAGAGGAAGAGCATGTTGCCGAAGAGATGCAAAAACCCTGCGTGCAGGAACATGGAAAACAGTAGGTCCCCGAAACTGGGAGATGCCGGCCGAAAGCCGTGCTCGAAGACAAAGAGGTCGTACTGCGAGACCTGCTGCAGAATTTCCCGGAGCGGCACCCGATGTCCAAACTGGCGCTGCATGACATCGAGGTACTCGCGCAGGCGCGGGTCGCTCCAATCGGCGGGGGCGCCACTCAGCGGTACCGTGATCAGGATGTACACCGCCACATTGGCGGCAATGATCAGATAGGTCATCCACGGGATGCCCCGCGGGTTGGGTGCATCACTTAACGGTAGGATCATCGTGCCCCCAGTCGCGCTTTAGTTGCCGGTGAAGCGCGGAGCGCGCCGCTCGAGAAACGCTGCGACTCCCTCGCGAAAATCGTTAGTGGCAAAACACGCCAACATCTCGCGATCGGCGTTGTCGATGGCGCTGGCCAGGTCGCCAAACTGATCCCGCCACAATTGCTGTTTCATGATTTTCAGCGAGCGCGGCGAGCACTGTGTGGCGAGCTCCTGTGCCAGCGCAAAAACCTCGGTGGTGAAGGTGTCGTGAGGGAAGACGCGGCTGACCAACCCCATAGCCAAGGCCTCGTCGGCGTCGACGAACCGGCCCGTGAACAGTAGATCCAGCGCACGAGCGTGGCCGACCAAGCGGGGAAGCAGCCAAGCAGAACCATGCTCCGCAATCAGCCCGCGCTTGGGAAAAAGAAAGGCAAACCGTGCGTGGGAGGAGGCCACCCGAATGTCGTAGAAGAGCGGATAGGTGGCACCGAGTCCAGCCGCGACACCGTTGATGGCTCCGATGACGGGCTTGGTCAGACCCATCGGATACGTGTATTCCCCCCGGTAAATCGGCGGCAGTGCTGGGTCGAATTCCACAGCAAGTTCTGGAGGAGTGGTCTCCGGGGCGGACGCGCCGGATTGCACCGCCTGCAGAAAGTCCATGTCGGCGCCGGCGCAGTACCCGCGACCAGCACCGGTAACGACAATGACTCGGACCTGCGCATCCCTCTCTGCGCGCCACATGGCATGGCGCACCTCGAACCCCATCCGCAAGGTCCAAGCGTTGAGTTTTTCGGGCCGGTTCAGGGTGATCGTCGCGACCGGACCATCTGTCGTATAAAGAATCTGCTCGTATGCCATCGACGCCTCCGCTGGCTTCGCGCTAGCGCGGACCCAGCTCTCAAGCAACGGAGTTCGCTTTGTTCGTGCTCGTTCCGCTTCCAGTGCTGCACGCTTTTACCAGCCGCGCAAATCGATTGGCCACTGCTCGACGATCTGCCCGTTTTCCACCAGATACAGTCGCTCGTGGTACGCCACCGTGGGATCCACGTGTGCGGGCCACACTCGGATTTTCTCCCCCACGCGCACGCGCGCGGAGGGCACGAAGGTGACGTGTTCATCGGAGCAAAACAGCACTTCTGCCCCCTCGATGGCCGGGTTACCGTGATCCATTCCGAGCGCCTTGAGTCCGCAGTCTGCCACTGCCCACCCAGTACTGGCGGAAACCACCGTAGACCAAACGAACAACGCTTGCCGAAACGGTAGCCCGAGCTTGGCGTAATGCGTATCCATGAACACGTACGATCCTGCTTGAATTTCTGTTGCCCAGCGGTTGAGGTCGAACGTGCCGGTCCCTCCCGCGGATACAATGGACCCACCGACCTCATGGTGCGCGGCGAGCAACCGCTGCATGGCTTGTTCACAAAGTTCTTGACGCAGCAGCCGGTCTGGAAGGCCGACCGCGTGGCCTTCGTACCCCATTACGCCCTCCACGACGAGACCAGCCTGCCGCGCATGCTGCGCGAGTCGGCCCGCTTGCTCCGGCGCGCATCCACAGCGAGGAAGGCCCACATTCACGTCAATCAAGACGCGTTGCACGCCCGCTCTGGCGGCAGCATGAATGGTTTCCTCTGAGTCGACGGCAATGATCACCGGCCAGTGACGCAAACGGGCAAGCCGCTCGGAGTCTACAATTTCGTTGGCCAGCAGCACGTCTTCACCGAGCCCGGCGAGCGCCAAGCCTTCCGCCTCCCGCACCGTGGCGCAGCAAAACCCACGGTGCCCGTGTTGCCGTTGTAGCTTGGCCAAAGCCGTGCATTTGTGTGCCTTTACGTGCGGGCGCAAGCGCTTTCCGGGCAGGTGCTCCGCCATGGCGCGTAAGTTCTCCAGCAAAAGGGTGAGATCCGCGACGAGCGCCGGAGTGGCCAGGTCTTCGATGCGCATGACGGCGCCTTATTGTTTTCGGGTCCCCTTGAGCGTGTCGGCAAAGGGGGCGTCTAAGTCGACCTCCGTGGTCTCGAGTACCCGCGCCAGCATGGCATAAAAGCCGACGACCAAGCACAGCTCGACGATTTGGCGCGGAGAAAAAGCCCGAACCAAGCGCTGCCAGATCTCGTCGCCGAGCCGTGCGTTTTTCAGTAGCCCTTTGGCCGTATCGAGGACGAGCTGCTCCAGATCGGAAAAGCACGCCGCGCGGTCGTCGCCGCATTCCACGGCGGCCAGTTGAGCATCCGTCACTCCCACGAGCCGGGCCAAGGCAGCGTGTTGCTGCCATTCGTAAGTGCAGGTCGTCTCGCGTGCGACAGCGAGGATGACCAGCTCCCGCAACCGCGCATCCAGCTCCAGTTCGTTGAGGATGGCGGTTCCCAATCGCAACCACGGCCGAAAACACGTGGCTGCATGCGCGAGCATTCGGAACACGTTGAGCTGCACGGGTAGCTGCTCCAGGGCATCGCGCACATCTTGGGGTAGGGCGGTAACCTCAGGATACGGCAGTCGAGCCACGGCGTTCTCCTTTGTATGGATTGCGGTGATTTTTATCCCGACCTGCTGCGCCCGCGGGCAGACCGAGCTAGCGCTCAGCCGGATCGGCCCTTGTAACCGTAGAGCCAGCGGGAAATTCCCCGGCCAATGTTGCGCACCGTGTGCAGCGTGCAGGCAGGGATCAAGACTTCCTCCCCAATTGCTGGGCGAATGACACGCCCGCCGAACTCGAGCTCGATTTGGCCTTCGATGGGCATCACCAATTCATCCGTGGCGTGCAAAAAGTTACGCCATTCCTGGCCCGGGGCGTCGATCCAGACCGCACAACTGAACCCACGCTCAGCCCAGCGGCGACGCACTTTTTCGATATCGATGGGTGGCACTTCGTTCGCCGCGCTCATCGGTGCGTCAGACCCGTTGTGCCTGAGTGAGTTCGTCCACCCGGCGGAAATACGCTTGCAAGGCGGGCCGCCGCGCTAAAGCTTCCGCACCAATTCGAGAATCCCCGATGCACTCTGCCTGGCAAACGATCGCGATGTCCGCCAGGGTCAAACTCGAGCCGACGACAAAACCGGTGGGTCGTTGCAGCTCTTCGATCGTGGTAAACAAGCGGTCTACGTCGCGGGCCAGTTGGGCAGGTGATTTCCGGCCAATGCCTTGGGTCGAGGTGACCTGGCGGAAATTCTCCCGCAGCATGGGTGCCATCATTGCTCGCAAATCCTCGGGCAAGCCCGCGGCTAGCTTTTCGTAGGTGCGCTCGAAATCTTCCTCACCGAAGCGCAGGCACATCTCGTAAAAGTACAGTGACTCGTCTGCCCAGTCTTCGAGCGCCAGCGCGATCGCACGCTGGTGCGGATCTTTGGGGAGCAGGGGCGGCTCAGGAACCCGTTCTTCCACAGCCAACGCAATGTCGGTGGAGTCCGCAACAATTTCGCCATCCCATTCGATAAAGGGTAGCTTGCCGGTGGGATTGCGCTCCTGGATTCGGGGTACTTCCGTCAGCGGCCACTCGTAAATCTCGAACGGAATCCTTTTGAATGCCAACACGCGTCGCACTTTGTCGCAAAATGGGGAGATGGCGAATTGGTACAGCGTAACTTTGGGCATCGGCATCGGCCTCGACTCAAACGGTGCCTCGCTCGGCGGCCTCGCGAGCGCGGTAGAAGAGGAATTCGGCTGCTTGCTCAAAACCACGGAAGCGCTCGTCCTTGGTCTGACCGAGGTGATAGCGATGGTAAATTTGTTGGAGGACGACCGCCATTTTGAACAGCCCGAACACGTAATAGTATGGGACGTTGCTGACGTCCACGTTGTGGCGCTTCCCATAGCGTACGACGGCCTCGGCGCGGGTCATGAACCCCGGAGTGTTCGAGGGCATACCCACCGGCCCGGCGGAAGTTCCACCGGGGGCTTCACGCTCCTCGATCCACGCGGTGAGCAACGTGCCGAGGTCGCAAAGCGGATCGCCCACGGTACACATGTCCCAGTCGAACACGGCGACGCAGCGACCGGGATCGTCGTCGGCCAACATCATGTTGTCCAGCCGCCAGTCGTTGTGCAACAACGTCGGGCGTGGTGAATCGGGCATGTGCCGGCGCAGCCACTCATGGAGCTCGATTGCCAGGGGAATTTCCTTCGTTTTGGCGCGCTCGAAGCGAGCCATCCAACCATCCACTTGGCGAGCGAGGAAGCCCTCGGGCCGACCAATTTTGTCCAAGCCCACGCTGGCCGGATCCACGGCGTGGAGATCCGCTAAGGCGTCAATCAGTACCTCGCTGATCTTCCGGTTCACCACCGGGTCCTTTCCGCCCCCCCACTTGTCGGGTATGACACGGCGCACCACCGTTCCATAACGGCGCTCCATCACGAAAAAGGGAGCGCCAATGATGGTCGGGTCCTCACAAAACAGGTACGCGCGCGGTGCCAGGGGATATGCGCGATACAACACCGAAAGGCACCGATACTCCCGGCCCATGTCGTGTGCGCCGGGCGCGACTGGCCCGATCGGAGGGCGCCGCAAGACGTATTCCACGCCCGGGTAGCGGAGGAGGTAGGTGAGATTGGCGTGGCCACCGGCAAACTGTACGACCTCGAGCGCACCCTCGGATCCGGGTAACTTTCCGCGTAAAAAATCGGCCAGGCGCTGATGGTCGAAGTCTTCGTCTGGCCGGATGGGGATTGTTTCGGGTGGATCTACGAGTCGAGTTTCACTCATCGTTGCCATTTCCTGCTCGGGGCGCGCTTGAGAATCAAGTGCGGTCGCGTCCCTTCATGGCGTAAATCCGGTGGATGTCAATGCGCAACAACACGGTCCGCCGCCGCTTTCCACTCGCCCCGGGGCGACTGCCTCGCTCGCTGCCCGGAACTTCCACTGCCCTCCCGTGAACGATGGCGACCGCTCCGGCAGCGTCCCAAGTGGTGAGCGCGACTCGCGGATTGGCGGCCAAGTCACGTCGCCTCTGCGCATCGACGTAAATGGTGGAATACAATTGGCCATTGGCAAACTCCGCATGCACCGGTGCGATGTGCGGCGCTCCGCTGGGCCCCACAGTCGCCATGGCTTTTAAACGGCAGCCATTCCAAAATTGAACGAATTCCCGCGCAGTCATTTGCCGTTCCGGACGCCCGAAGGTTTCCTGCACCGCCGCTCCCGCGCGTTCGATGCTCGCCCGCAAAATGCGTTCGAGCGGGTCGAAGTACGAATCCGGCCAGCGGCTCGGATCCCTTTCTTCAGGGCTTGCGCCTGCGAGAATCGGTTGTTTTGCCGACCCTGGTTTCTCTTCCATTGATCGCCCTCCTTTGCAGGATCTTCGGGTCCCATGTAGCATGCTCCCTCCCCTCGGCGTTGCGTAAGAACAGCTCCGAAGCCGAACCTCCGCCAGGATTCCTGCCCGGCCATGCCTGCAGGGCTGGGATCTCGTTCCAGAGGCAGGCAACGCATGGAAAAAGCCCGGAGAGGTTCGCTTTGCCCTTCACTCGCACTGCTGGTAGCATACAGGATCGGTTGCCGTGGCTGGATGAGGTGATGGGAATGACGCTCGGGCACGCAGTGGAAAAATTTCGCCGAGTTCTCACAGCAGAACGCAACGCGTCCGCGCACACCGTGCGAGCGTACCTGGCCGACCTGGCGCAATTTGCGGCGTACATGGAAGAGCAACTCGGTTCCCCAACCGAGGCCATCGCGTTGGATGTCCTCCAGCGCGAGCACGTACAATGTTTTCTTGCTTGGTTGCTGGCGCGGCACCGTAAAAGTTCGGTTGCCCGCAAGCTGTCGTCGCTCAAGGCGTTCTTTCGGTTTGCTTGCGCGCAGCAGTGGCTCGAACACGACCCTGTGGCTGCGTTGCAGGCGCCGCGCTTGGAGCAAAAGCTCCCCAACCATCTCACGGTGGACGACACCTTTCGCTTGCTCGATGCCGTGGAAGGCGACGAGCCGCTGCGGCTGCGCGATGCAGCGTTGCTCGAGGTGTTGTACTCCTGTGGTTTGCGGGTGAGCGAGCTGGTGCGTTTGGATTGGACGGACCTCGACGTGCGACTCCAAATGGTGCGGGTGCACGGGAAGGGTGCCAAGGAGCGCATCGTGCCGATTGGCGAGAAGGCGCTGGCCGCGCTGGATCGCTACCGGGCCGCCATCCCACGGCTGTGTCGTCGCGGGGTTGTGGATCGGCAAGCCGTCTTCCTCAACCGGCGCGGCCGGCGCTTGACTACTCGCTCCGTGGCGCGCCGGCTCGACTACTACGTGCGCGCCGCCGGGCTGGCCACGAAAATTAGCCCGCACGCCGTGCGGCACAGTTTTGCCACGCACTTGCTCAACGCTGGGGCGGATTTGCGAGCCATTCAAGAACTCCTCGGGCACGCCAGCCTGTCGACCACACAGCGTTACACGCATTTGAACCTGGATTATCTCATGCAAGTGTACGACAAAGCCCATCCGCGAGCGGGCAAGATGTGAGCTCGAGAGGAGGATTCCATGGCGCCGAAAATACACGGAACCACGATCCTGGCGCTGCGGCACCGAGGGGTCACTGTCATGGCCGGGGACGGACAAGTCAGCCTGGGCCCCACCGTGGTGAAAAGCCACGCGCGCAAAGTTCGCCGCTTGTACCGGGAGACGGTACTCGCCGGATTCGCGGGCGCAACCGCGGATGCGTTCACACTGTTCGAACGCTTCGAGCGTCAGCTCGACCAGCACCAAGGGAACCTGCGGCGGGCAGCGGTGGAGCTCGCCAAGGACTGGCGCACGGATCGGCTCTTGCGCCGGCTCGAAGCTCTCCTGCTGGTGGCGGACCGCGACACGGTGCTGATGCTCTCGGGTAGTGGGGATGTCATCGAGCCGGATGAACCGGTTGTCGGGATCGGCTCGGGCGGAAATTACGCCGTCGCTGCAGCCCGCGCTCTCATGCAACACAGCCCGCTCGGCGCGGTAGACATTGCCCGCGAGGCCATGCGGATTGCCGCAAGCATTTGCGTGTACACCAATGACAGCATTGTGCTGGAGCAGCTCTGAGGCGGTCCCGAAGCGGCATTGCGCTGCAAGGCGCGCGTGATAGCAAAGGGGAGCGATGAGTTACATGACGCCGCGGGAAATCGTGTCGGAACTGGACCGCTACATTGTCGGTCAGCGCAAGGCCAAGCGGGCGGTGGCGGTGGCGTTGCGCAACCGGTGGAGGCGCCTGCAAGTGCCAGAAGAACTGCGCGATGAAATTACACCGAAGAACATCATCATGATCGGGCCCACGGGGGTGGGCAAGACGGAGATTTCCCGGCGTCTCGCCAAACTCGCCCAAGCACCCTTCATCAAGGTCGAGGCATCGAAGTTTACGGAAGTGGGCTACGTGGGGCGCGACGTCGAGTCGATCATTCGTGACCTGACCGACCTCGCCGTAAAAATGGTGAAGGACGAAGAGGAAGAAAAGGTTCGGTTACGGGCGGAGGAGCTGGCGGAAGAACGCATTTTGGACTTGCTGCTTCCCGGCTCGCGGGACGACGAATCTCAAGAGGCGACCCGCGAAAAATTTCGCAGGATGCTGCGCGCGGGCCAACTCGACGACCGGATCGTGGAAATCGAAGTCACGAAGTCTGCCTTTCCCATGGTGGAGGTGTTCGCTCCCCAGGGTATGGAAGGCATGGAGTCGCAACTCAAGGAGTTGTTTTCCTCCATGGGACCGAAACAGACGACCAAGGAACGCATGCGCATTGACGATGCGCTCGACTACCTGACAAACGAAGAAGCAGGGAAGCTGATCGACATGGAATGGGTGACCAAGGAGGCGATTCGGCGCGTCGAAGAAACCGGTATCGTGTTCATTGACGAGATCGACAAGATTGCCGGCCGCGAAACCGCCGGCGCGCCGGACGTGTCGCGGCAAGGCGTACAGCGGGATTTACTGCCCCTCATCGAAGGCAGCACCGTGAGCACGAAATACGGAATGGTTCGCACGGACCATATCCTTTTTATCGCGTCCGGGGCGTTTCACATTGCGAAACCGTCGGACCTGATCCCGGAGTTCCAGGGCCGTTTCCCGATCCGCGTGGAGCTCGATCCACTGACAAAGGAAGACTTCGTGCGCATCCTCACCGAGCCCCAAAACGCGCTCTTGAAACAGTACGTCGCGCTGCTCGCCACGGAGAACGTGAAACTCTCGTTCACGCAAGATGCGGTGGAGGAAATCGCCGCCATTGCGGCCGAGGTCAATCGCTCGACCGAAGACATCGGGGCACGCCGCCTGCACACGGTTGTGGAACGGCTGCTGGAGAATTTGTCCTTCGACGCCCCGGAACTCAGCGGCCGCGAGGTGGTCATCGACGCGGCGTACGTGCGCGAGATGCTCGGCGAAATCGTCAAAAACGAGGATCTGTCCCGGTATATTTTGTAAGCAGGAACGATGGAGAATCGCGCACAACGGGTGCAAGAGTTAGTGGCTCGCGCGGATACGCTGCTGGAAGCGCTGCCGTACATTCGGCGGTACGCCGGTTCGACCATGGTCATCAAGTACGGCGGCCACGCCATGGTAGACGAGGGCCTGCGCGAGGGCTTTGCGCAAGATATCGTGCTGCTGAAATACGTCGGGATCAATCCCGTGATCGTCCATGGCGGAGGACCACAAATTAACCGCGTGTTGGAGAAGCTTGGCATCGAACCCCAGTTTGTCCGCGGTATGCGGGTTACCGACCCGCAAACCATGGACGTTGTGGAGATGGTGCTCGGCAAAATCACCAATGAAATCGTTACCCTGATCCAACAGCACGGCGGCAAAGCGGTGGGCTTGAGCGGGAAAGACGGCGACTTGATTCGGGCGCGGAAGCTGACCGTTACGGCCGAGCAAAGCGGCCGGCGCACCAAGGTGGATATCGGACTTGTGGGTGAAGTCCGGGCCGTCAACCCGGCCGTGATCGAGGCGCTGGATCGTGCCGATTTCATTCCGGTGATTGCGCCCATTGGGGTGGGCGAACATGGCGAGAGCTACAACATCAACGCAGACCTGGTGGCCGGTGAGCTCGCCGGAGCGCTGCGGGCGGAAAAACTCATCTTGCTTACCGATGTCGAAGGCATTCGCGGGGCCAATGGCGAGGTGATTCCCACGCTGGATATCGAGCAAGCCCAGGAGCTCATTCGTACGGGCGTGATCGAAGGCGGGATGATTCCCAAAGTGGAGTGCTGTTTGGACGCCTTGCGCCACGGGACGAAAAAGACGCACATCGTCGACGGGCGGGTACGCCACGCGGTCCTCTTGGAAATTTTCACCAACGCAGGCGTCGGGACTGAGGTTGTGTTGCGCTCCGAGAGCAGCGCGGCAATTGCGCGGCGCCGGCCGGCTCGCTAACGGCCTGGGTTCGCGGTACGGCGAGCGGGATGTCATGACCGGCATGGAAATCATTGCCCGTAATGAACGGTATTTGTTTCCCGTGTACCCGCGGGCGCCCTTGGCGCTCGTGCGGGGCGAGGGCTGCCGTGTGTGGGACGCAGACGGTAAGGAATACCTGGATTTCTTTTCGTCCACGGTGGTTACCGCCCTCGGTCACGCGCACCCGCGGGTGACCGCAGCCATCGTCGAGCAAGCGAGCAAGATCTTGCACGTGTCGAACTTGCATCACAGCGCCCCCCAAGGGGAACTTGCCGAGCTGTTGTGCCGCCACTCGTTCGCCAGCCGCGTCTTCTTGTGCAACAGCGGTGCGGAGGCCAACGAAGCCGCGATTAAGCTCGCACGCCGATATGGCAGCGAGCGACTGGGTGGCCGTTTCGAGATCTTGACCATGCTGGGCTCGTTTCACGGGCGCACTTTGGCCACACTGACGGCAACCGGACAGGAAAAGGTGCGGCAAGGTTTTCAGCCGTTGCCCGAAGGGTTCCGTTACGTCCCGTTCAACGACATGGCTGCACTCGAAGCGGCGTACTCGACCCGCACTGTGGCCGTCATGCTGGAGCTCGTTCAGGCTGAGGGCGGGGTAATTCCCGTTCAACCGGAATATCTCCGGCGGGTGCGCCGTTGGTGCAGTGACAAGGGGTTGTTGCTGATTTTGGATGAGGTCCAAACCGGCATGGGCCGGCTGGGCACCCTCTTCGGCTACGAGTTGTTCGGCGTGGAGCCGGATATTGCGACTCTGGCCAAAGGCTTGGGAAACGGTGTGCCGGTCGGTGCGATGCTGGCCCGGGCGGGGGTAGCCGAAAGTTTTGGGTTGGGCGCTCACGGGTCGACATTCGGAGGGAACGCGTTGGCTTGCGCGGCTGCCGTAGCGACAGTGCGGACACTGCTGGAGGAAGGGGTCCTGGAGAATTGCCGCCGCCAAGGGGAGTACCTGAAAGGCCGCTTGGAGGAGCTCGCACGCGGCTGCCCGGAAATTCGCCAAGTACGCGGGCACGGTTTGCTTCTCGGAGTCGAGTTCGAAGGCCCGGTTGCCGCAATCGTGGATGCCTGTCGCGAGCGCGGGCTCATCGTGAATGGAACAGCCGAGCGAGTTTTGCGTTTGGCGCCGCCCCTCATCGTGTCCGCAGAGGAAATTGATCGCGCCGTGCACATCCTAAGCGAGGTGCTGCGAGCATGAAACGGGACTTCCTGAGTTTGCGCGATCTCTCCCGCCCGGAGCTGGAAGAAATCTTGAGCTTGGCCAAGCGCCTCAAGGACGACTGGTACTCGGGCCGGCCGCATCCGCTGCTGTTCGGCCGCACCTTAGCCATGATTTTCGAGAAACCGAGCTTGCGTACCCACGTGACCTTCGACGTGGGCATGTTCCAACTCGGCGGACACGCTGTGTATCTGACACCGGCCGACATTCAGTTAGGCAAAAGAGAGACAGTGGCAGACGCCGCGCGGAATCTCGACCGCTGGGTGGATATTCTCATGGCACGCGTGTACCGCCACACAACCCTGGAAGAGCTTGCCCGCTGGGCCTCCGTTCCCGTGGTCAATGGCCTCTCCGACCGCCTCCACCCGTGTCAGGTACTGTCCGACTGTTTCACGCTCCGCGAGCGCGGCTACGACTTGGGCTCGCTCCGAATTGCCTTTATCGGGGATGGCAACAACATGGCCCATTCGTGGATCAACGCGGCGTCGCGGTTCGGATTCGAATTGATCTTGGCCTGCCCGTCGGGTTACGAGCCCGACCAGGAAATCGTCCGGACCGCGGTTCAGGACGGAGCCAGAGTGAGCATCGTCCGCGATCCGCATCAGGCAGCCGATCGAGCAGATGTGGTTTATACCGACACCTGGACGAGCATGGGACAAGAGGCAGAGGCCAAGGAGCGGCGGCGTGCCTTCTCGGGATACCAAGTCAATGCAGAGCTCCTGGGACGCGCGAAGCCGTCAGCAGTGGTCATGCACTGCCTGCCCGCCCATCGAGGAGAAGAAATTACCGACGAGGTTATCGACGGGCCCCAATCGATCGTTTTCGATCAGGCGGAAAACCGCTTGCACGTCCAGAAGGCGATCCTCGTGTGGTTGGTGCAGCACAGCCAGGTGCGGCGCGTTGCGCCCGGCAAAAGTTCGAAGGAAGCATAGGAAGCGAACGATGGAAAAGCCAAAGAAGGTTGTCCTGGCGTACTCGGGAGGGCTCGATACCTCCGTGATTTTGCGTTGGTTGGTGGACACGTACGGATGTGAAGTGATCGCCTTTTGTGCCGACCTCGGGCAGGGCGAGGAACTCGCGCCTGTGGAGGAGAAGGCGCGGCGCACGGGTGCCAGCAAGGTGTACATCGAAGACTTGCGAGAGGAGTTCGTCCGCGACTTCGTGTTTCCCATGCTGCGCGCCAATGCGGTGTACGAGGGCGCGTACTTGCTCGGCACCTCGATCGCGCGGCCACTCATCGCCAAGCGGCAAATTGAAATCGCGCGGGCCGAAGGCGCCGACGCCGTTGCCCACGGTGCTACGGGTAAGGGGAACGATCAAGTTCGCTTCGAGTTGACGTATTATGCGTTGCACCCCGACATCCGGGTGATTGCTCCATGGCGGATCTGGGAGCTGAATTCTCGCTCGAAACTCATCGAATTCGCGCAACTACACGGCATCCCCGTACCGGTGACCGTGGAGAAGCCATACAGCACGGACCGCAACCTGTTCCACGTGAGTTACGAGGGCGGCATTCTCGAAGATCCGTGGCAGGAGCCCTACGAGGATATGTTTCAACTGACGGTGTCGCCGGAGAAAGCTCCGGAGCGCCCGGAGTATGTCGAAATCGCCTACGAACAAGGCAATCCGGTGGCGGTCAATGGGCAGAAACTTTCCCCGGCTCAACTGTTGGCCGCGTTGAACGAGATTGCCGGTCGCCACGGCGTCGGTCGCGTGGACATCGTCGAAAATCGGTACGTAGGGATGAAATCCCGCGGCGTGTACGAAACTCCTGGGGGGACGCTGTTGCACTTGGCCCATCGTGCGGTGGAATCGCTGACGCTGGACCGCGAGGTCATGCACCTACGCGACAGCTTGATCCCTCGGTACGCCGAGATGGTTTACTATGGCTACTGGTTCAGCCCCGAACGAGAGATGTTGCAGGCGATGATTGACGAAGCGCAACGGGCGGTGACGGGCACGGCGCGGCTGAAACTGTACAAGGGAAGCGCTCGGGTAGTTGGGCGCAAGGCTCCGCGTTCTCTGTACCGGCCCGACATCGCAACGTTTGAAGCGGATGCAGTGTATCGCCAGGCAGATGCGGAAGGCTTTATTCGACTCAACGCGTTGCGATTGAAAATCGCGCAGCAAGTGCGCGCCTCCAATTCGTGAGCCCGATTGCCTGAAATAGCGCAGCAATGAAAGTTGGCATCGTTGGCTTCCCGCGCAGCGGGAAGAGCACGATTTTTACCGCCCTGAGTGGGGTGGACGTGCCCGTGGGGCATTTCACGGAGTCGGGCGTGGTGCACCGGGGGACGATCAAGGTGCCCGACCCGCGAGTGGACGAACTGGCGCGTCGCTTTCGACCTCGCAAAGTCACTTACGCGGAAATCGTGTTCGTGGACTTTCCGCCGCCCGCCCCCGGCCGTTCCGAGAGCGCGCTCGATCCCGCAACGATTGCACAAATGCGCGAGATGGATGCACTGGTGCAGGTTGTCCGCGGGTTTACGGACCCGCTGAGCGGCGAGCCTCCCGCACCCGTGCGCGATCTGGAGGCATTCAAGAGCGAACTGGTGTTGAACGACTTGATGCTGGTCGAACGCCGACTCGAAAGACTCAAGAAAGAAAGAGGGAGGGAGAGGGAACGAGCGCTCCTGGAAACGCTGCGCGAGGCCCTCGAAGCAGAACGGCCGCTGCGCACCTTGAACTGGACCTCCGAAGACACCGCCTTGCTATCCGGGTTCGGATTTTTGTCCCGCAAACCGTTCATGGTGGTGCTCAATGTCGCGGAAGGGCAGGCGCGCGAGCCGATGCCGGCGGAAGTTCAGGTGTGGCTCGATGGAGAAGGCGTGCCGGGTATCGTGCTGGCGGGTCAAATCGAGATGGAAATTTCCAAGCTGCCAGAGGATGACCGAGCCGCCTTTTTGGCCGATCTGGGCCTATCGAGTTCGGCCCGCGACCGCTTTATCCGTAAAGCGTATGAGCTGTTGGAGCTGATCAGCTTCCTCACCACTGGGGAGGATGAAGTGCGGGCGTGGACCATTCGACGCGGTACCACGGCGGTCAAGGCTGCAGGCAAAATTCATAGCGATATCGAGCGGGGGTTTATCCGAGCCGAAGTCGTCGCGTACGATGATTTTGTGCAGTGCGGCAGTGAAGCGAAGGCACGCGAAGCCGGAAAACTACGATTGGAAGGTAAAGATTACGTCGTCCGCGACGGCGATATCATCCACTTTCGCTTTAACGTGTGACTTCGACGCTCTGGAATCCGAGGGTAAGTTGGCGCTGTCGTTCCGCTCCGTGGGACGTCCATCGTTGCCCCGAAACCCGCTTGACGGCTGGTGGGCACGCGGTTCGAGGTAACCCCGAACGCACCAAGCAGGCAGTTTCCGGAGGGTTTTGCACCAGACGGGATCAGCGCTTGCGCCCTCGGGCGGGCACACCGACGGCGGTGAGGAACATCACGCTTTTGCCGGCAGCGTGGGGAGAGAAAAACATGGTGACGTCGTCGTCGAAAAATGTGAGCCCGGTGGCTCCGATTCCGAGCGCGAACGCGGCCAGGTAGATCTTTCCGCCGGCTATGCCGCCCTCCAGTTGCGCGGCTCGGTAACCCCTGTTGCCCAGGTGCGGCAACAGCGTATGCAGGTCCGCAAGGTGGTAAATATTGGCGGCCGCATCGGCGGCCAATGCTTGACCTAGGGCCAACGCGCCGGCTTGGTGGCGCATATCGCCCGCCGCCAGCGAAGTGACCCCGCTTCCATCGGTCGCGCAAACATAGCTACCCGCAGCGAGCCCGCGGACCGCGTGCACGATGGCATAGGTATTGGTCAGTGGTGCGTTCGTCTGAAAATCGGCCGGGATACGAGTTCGGGCGGCGCGCAGAATCGCCGCAAAAACGTCCGCAGCGATGGGCTCGCGGCGAAACCGGCGGGTAGAACCCCGTCGGGCAATGATGTCTTCGATCGGCTCTTGCGGGAGCTTCTCCGGCGCTGAAAGTCGCTGTTTCGGCGAGACAGGGCTAGAGGGGAGGCTGCGGGCGGCTTCCCTCCAGTGCTGGACTTCCTTTGCATCGAGCAAGCTCGAGGCCGCGTGCATTGTGGGGATTTGCGGGTACTCGACCTCCTGCCGCGAGTACGGTTCGACCGCCAAGGAGAGCGGCGGCACGGGCAAGCTCTGGCTCGCAGCCGGTGCCCCCGCCCCGAGAGCCACCAGCGCGAGGCTGGCTTCTTTGCGCCCATCGACCCCGATTAGGCTGTTGACCTCGCCGTCCACGAAACCAACCAGCATCCGGTGGCGCAACTCGATACTTGCCGCTGCAGCGAACAGGTTGGCGAGGATCGTTCCAGCATCCCAAAATGCGTGGCGATAAGTCCGCGCGCGGTACTTCCAAGCGTTGCGCCAAAAGGTGCTGGTGCACACGATCCACACGGGAGCGTCGCGAAGCTCCTCGGGCGCCGCGGCTGCAGCGCAAAGATTGGCGCGAAAGTCGCCGGGCCGCAGGCACCGCAGTGCAAAATCGTGAGGCCCAAAGTGATACACTCCGGCCTCCAAGTCGGGAAGCGCGCCGCAAACGACGTAAAGCTCGATGTGATGGAGATTGCCGGTACAGGCGGCTGCCCGGAACGGAACGCGCATCCCTCCGATGTCGCGCCAGCGAACGACCCCAGCGCCGAGGTACAGGATGCGCGCAAGCGCTTTGAGGTCCATTCGCACGTGCGGTACGAAACGGCCGCCATCGTCCAGAATTGTGGCAAGCGCTGGCTTTTGACTTCGAGCCCAATCCCGTGGCAGCGGTCGAGCCGGAAGGTTCCGGTACTCCTTGAAGGGCCGGGGATAATTGGCCCAGTCGAGTACATGTGCACTGCGCTGAATGCTCTCCCACGAGTGGCTGGTGACGCGATGATAGTGCCACGCAGCATGGATTTGGGAATTGGGTGTACTCATGGCACCGTTATGACCGTGCCGCTCCCTATCATATACGGGCTTGCGACTAAATCGGCTGCACGCGCTCCGCTTGTCCTTCGAGCCTGGGCGCACCCGAGTCCGTCGCTTTGCGCCTACTACGGCGAACGGCGCGGCACACGCTCTCGGTTTCCCCCGAGCACAGGGAGTGTTACACAACGGCGGAACCGGTCTCGGGCTATGCAACGGAGCACCATCGTTCTTGCCGTGATGGTTGGTATCGCCGCAGGCGCATTTCTTTGCGTGCCGTCGGCGCGCTCTGAGCCTGCATCCTCCCGAGGGGAAACGCAAATGCTCATTGCCGACCAGCCTCCGCAAGCAAGAGCTCGGGAGCTCGCGCGCCAGGCGACGGTGCTGTTGAAGCAAGGCGAGGATGCCTCCGATCCCGCCACTAAACGGCGACTTTATGAGGAAGGTTTGCGACTCGCCGAGGCGGCGTTGGCTCTCGATGACCGCAATGCGGACGCCCATTTTGCTCGCTTTGCCACCAAGGGACGCCTGTTGTTGTTAGACGGCGCGTACCCGAACCCGTGGAACCTCGTCGGCATACAACGGGATCTCGATCGTGCCCTGGAGCTCAACCCGAATCACGCCGATGCGTGGGCGGCCAAGGGAGGGTTGTATCGCCAACTGCCGCGCTTGCTCGGGGGTAGCGAACGGAAGGCCGAAGAGTGCTTGACGAAAGCAATTTCCCTCGAACCCGAACATGCGGTGGGTGCGCGAGTCGAGTTGGCGCAACTTTATTTTGACCGCGGCGAACGCGAGCGCGCCGTGGCTCTGCTGCGCACCGCGATTGCGATCGCGGAGCGCGACGGCAAGGCGCGCCAGCGCAACGAGGCGCAAGCGTTGCTGGAACGCTACGTGGGCGCCATCCGTGGCCACCCGTAGTCGTAAACATCGCGCCGAAGCTGATGGCCCCTTGGGGGCCAGCGCAGGCAACGAACGAAAAGGAGACGAGCCAACATGGCAATTCCACGTAAACTGATTCTCGCGCTCGCGATTGCGGCCGCTTCGGGCTGCACACCATGCCGGAGCATCCCTGGGCCTTCGCATACCCCGGGCCATGTTCACCCGGCTGGCGCTTCCGGGAATCGCGACATGCATGGGCCAGCCGATGTCGAAGCCTACATTCGCCACCTGGAATCGCCAGAGCGCGACACTTGGCAACGGCCAGACGAGGTGGTGGCCGCCCTCGCGATCCAGCCTCAGGCTTGGGTTGCGGATGTCGGTTCAGGCCCAGGGTATTTCTCCCTGCGCCTAGCGCGCGCGGTGCCGCACGGCGTGGTGTTTGCGGTGGACGTGGAGCCGAGGCAACTCGATCGCTTGAACGAACACCTCAACCGTGAAGGGTTGCAAAACGTCGTCCCTGTGCTCGCGCCGCCGGAGGACCCACGCTTGCCCCCGGCTTTGTTCGATCTCGTGCTCGTGGTGAACACATACCATCATTTCCCGGATCGGGTGGGTTACCTGCGGCGACTTCGCCGTGCGCTGCGCTCACGAGGGCGACTCGTAATCATTGACTATCACAAGCGAGATTTGCCTGTGGGGCCGCCCCCGGAGCACAAGCTGGAGCGCGAGACTGTTTTACAGGAAGCTGCTGCAGCAGGGTTCGGCCTCGTGGCCGAGCCGGACTTCTTGCCGTACCAGTACTTTCTCGTCTTCCAATCGAACGAGTCGGGGCTTTACTGACTGCCGGCAGTGGACGGTGTTATGGAGCCGGCTGTGCTGCCGCGAACTTTTCTATGAGTTCGCGTACCTGCTCGGCGTGTTTGCGCGTGTCCACGTCTTCGATCACGGCTCGGACAATTCCTTGCGGATCGATAATAAAGGTTCTGCGTCGGGCCATCCCGAGCCAACCTTCGACACCATAGAGTTTGACCACTCGTTCGTCGGGGTCCGCAACGAGTTCAAAGGGCAAGGACAGTTTTTCTTTGAAATCGCGTTGCGTCTCCAACGTGTCCGTGCTGACCCCGATGACCGTGGCGCGCAAATTCCGAAGCGATTCGAAGCCATCGCGCAACGAACTTGCCTCGGCTGTGCATCCGGGAGTGAAGGATTTCGGGTAAAAGTACAATACGACCCAAGTTCCTCGCAGGTCTTTGAGAGAAAGCGGGCCGGCTGTGGAGGTTGCTTGGAAATCCGGTGCTGGGCTGCCGACGGCCGGCACTGAAGCCGCGCGCACAACAGCGGCAGCTATGAACAGACACCCGACGAGCGAGATTGTTCCGAGCTTGGTCATGGTGTCACCCTACCACTTGCGGCGGTCGGAACAACTGCATCGTGTTTTTGGAAAAAAGGGGTGCCGAGCTCGGTGTGCGAGCGGGACGAGTCGGTTCCACAAGCCCTGGCAATGGGTGGCCCAAGTAGGGGTCGGCTGTAAGTCGGCCGCGGTGCCACGAATCGCCGCATTCATGTGCAACCTCACCCGGCCTGCGCCCGACCCCACCCTCACCCGGCCTGCAGACGATCTATCCCAGGAGGAGAGGCGTGCCTGTGGGTTTCATGAGGGAGGGTCGCGGATCCCCTTTCAATTCAACTGGCCGAGAACCCAGGCGGCCGTGTCTTCGGGAATATCCGGAAGGAGGCGCAAAAATTCTTGCACGTCCTCTCCCACCACGCGGCTGGTAAAGTTCTCTCGCAGGAAACTGTGAAAGTGTGCGGCCACGCGTTCGCTCAGCAAGCCGCAACGCTTCAGAGTGGGGATAACGAAGCCCTGCACCGGCCCCAGGCGCCCGCCCGGGCGCACGTCTTCTCGCAGCAGTTGCTCGCGTTCGCGTTGCACGCTGGCGAGGAGCTCGGCCGGGTCCACGCCGACCTCCGACCAAATAGCCAGGAGAGCACTGAAAAACGTTTGCTGCGTGCGCGAGCCAATGAGTGTGCGCGCGGCTTCGAGAGCGAAATCCTCGAGCTCCCGGCGTTGTGCCTCGTTGAGGCAGGGCACGCAGCGTGAAATGTACTGTACCCCGTAAGCGTGATGACGGGATTCATCGCGAGCCACGTAAGTGAGTAGCTCCTTCAGCAGCGGCTCTTCGGTCAGGTTGCGCATTTCCCGAAAGCTGTAGAGAGCCAAGCCCTCGACCACGATTTGCATGCCCACGAGCTTTTTCATCCAGTCGTCCGTGGCCAAAGTACTGTCGAGGATGGTTTTTAGCGCGGGTGCAATGGGGCGAACTTCGTCGAGTTTGTTGATGTACTTGGCGAATACTTCCACGTGTCGGGCCTCATCCATGGTTTGTGTGGCCGCGTAAAACTTCGCGTCCGTGTGCGGAACGGCGTTCACGAGCTGCGCCGCAACCATGAGGGCGCCTTGTTCGCCGTGGAGGAAGTTACTGAGGCGGAAGCTGGCCATGCGCCGCTTGAGCTCCCACTGTGTTTCCTCCGGCAAGGAGCGCCAGTACGAGCACTTCTCGATGTCGATGGCGGTGCCCATCGGGGTGGTGGCGAACTTTTCCATGTCAATGGGGCGATCCCAGTCGATCTCGCGCTCGGCAATCCACTGGGCTTCGAGGGCCTTGTGGTACAAATTCCGGAGTTCTTCGACCTCGGGGTCGTAGTTCCACTGGTAGATGACCTTCAGCGCGGAGTCCAACGGGGGCTCTTGCGTGTTTGTTTGGATTTGAAACTCGCTCATACGATCTTCCTCCTTACCGATCTCGTCACGGATGCGGCGGGCGCTAAGGACACCCCCACCGAAGATTCTCCGAGAAGACGAAATGCCTCCCTCAAGCGGGCGACGGCTTCTTTGGGACGGCCGGACTCGATGGCTTCGACGCAGGAGTCGATGACAGCCACCAGCGGCTCCGGGTCGAGTTGTAAACGCTCGCGCGCCTGCTGGAGGGGTGGTGAGGCGAGCAACACACGCAGGCGCCGAGCCACCATCTGCCACACGCGGTTGCCGGTGGCGTCGGCGACCAAGACCATGATGGCACGTGCGGCTTCGAAACGTTCCTCGCGCGGCCTCGTGCGATCTGCCAGGCAATTGCGCCAGCTTTTGAGTTTGCGCAGGTGCTCGGGGCCCACACGATCCACAGCGACCCTGGCCATCTCGTACAGCATGACCGAAACGACCTCCTGCATTTCCCGCAGCAAGCCTACGTCGATCCGGCCGTTGCGAAAGATCATCGGCCCGATCAAATCGAGCGACGCTTCCACAACCGGCTGAACAATGACGCCGTCCCCCTGGCGCGCAACGACAAGCCCGAGGCTTTCCAGCATTTTGATCGCCTCGCGGACGGATGTGCGATTGACGCGAAATCGCTCGGCCAGTTCGCGCTCGGGTGGCAGCTTCTCTCCGGGAGCAAATCGGCCCTCCAAGATCGCGTCCCGAAGCTGTTCCGCTACTTCCTCGTGAACTCGTCGCCGTTGCGGCGGCCGAATCCAATGGACCGATGCTGCACGCGTCATGGATTGTCCTGGTTATCAGGTGGTCCGACCAATTGCAACGGACTTTTGTAACTGCGGCGGCCGAACCGCCGCGACAACGGGCGAGAGCCCTTGCGGGCGAGCGGCTTCGCCACCGGGGATCGGTGTCGCTCGAGTCATGCTCGTTGCCGTTGCGGCCGGCCGCGGCCGCCATTGCCGCGGGTGTTTGGGTGCGTTGGTGGCGAAACGGGACCCACTCGAGACGACGCGGAGGGGCAGCTCAAGGTAGCGCGTCTGGTGGTCGCTCGTTCGGGAGAGGGGCGGGCGTTTCCGCGGGCGGCGTTGCGGGAGGGCGTGGCGCTGCCGACGGAGGTTTCACACTTGCCAGCTCAGCTTCCAGTTCCTGAAACCGGCGTTCCAGATTCTCAAAGCTCTTCGTCATTTGGTCGGCCAGCTTGGAGAACTCTTCCATCTGTTTCTCGGCCCGGGCGCGAGCCTCATTGGCCATTTCCAGGCGGCGTGTCAGTTCCCGCACTTCGAACTGAAGGCGGGTATCTGCCGGAGGATTCGGTAACAGAGCGCTCGCGAGGAGAGCGCCGGTGGGAATGCCGAGTATCAGTCCGAGAATCAATCCGCTGGAAAATCTCCATCGCAGCATCGTCAGGGCTCCTCGAGCAAGCGCGCCATTGCCAGCGCATTCCGTACACCGTAGTCGCGATAGCAGTTGTTGAAAATCACGTGCACCACCTGAGCCTCCCGCAAACGTCGGATGCGCTGTGCAATCCCTCGTAGTTCCTCGTCGCTGTACAGGTAGCGAAAACGCTCGCTGGCCCGCTCGTGCTTGGCGAACCATGCTTCGCGATTGCGGCCGTGCAGTCGAACGTAGGCAACGTCGGTCGTCGTCACGAATGGCGTTTTGGGTAAGCTCGGAGCGTCGGGCAAGTCGAGGATAACGTGGACGAGATTGTGCTCTTCGAGCAATGCCAGAGTGCGTTCCGCGCGTTCGCCAAACCAGCTTCGATGACGAAATTCAACCGCTAAGCGGTGGTGCCGAAGCCGCTCCTGGCAAAAAAGGAGATAGGCTTCGTGCTCGTCGGTGGCAGTGAACCACGGAGGAAACTGAAACAACAGGCATCCGAGCTTGCCGGCACGGCGCAGTGGCTCCAATGCGCCTGCGAACATCTCGAAACACAGGTTCAAGGCTTCAGCGGGGAGGATCTTGATCTTTCCAGTTTCACCCTCCGAGGGTGCCGGCACGAGTTCTCGAAGTGCACGAGAGAGTTGCCGGTACTCGACGGGGTGCTGGGTGAGGGCGGCGAACGCCTTGATGTGGAAGACAAAATCCTCGGGTGTCCGCCGGGCCCAGAGATAGGAATTGCGCTCGTGGGGCAGCGCATAGAATGTGGAATCCACTTCCACGGTGTCGAAATGCTGCGCATAAAAGCGCAGGCGTGCCTCCGCCGTGGTTGCAGAAGAGGGGTAGAAACCGGATTCGAGCAGGGAAGGATCCGTCCAGGACGCTGTGCCGACTCGGAATCGGGGGCGATGGCGAGACCCGTTCATGTGCTGAGCCACCTCGGATACCGGTGCCGCACACCGGCTCCGAATACCGCCGCGGCCGCAAGGGGTGCGAGCGCCGCAAGTCCGAACATGCTTCGCTGTCCCCACATGTCCGCCACCATGCCGAACAGAAAGGCGCTGCTCATCACCCCGAGGTTGAATGCACCGTTGAACAGCGCTTGAGCCTTCCCCAACACTTGCGTCGGCGAAAGATCCACCAGAAAGGCGTGGAGCGTTGGATAGGCCAGCCCTTGCGCCAGACCGAAGAGGGTGCCCGTGCTGACCAGTCCCACCGTACCTTGGATGCGCGACAGCGCGAAAATCGAACCGGCAAGTGCGACTAAAGCCGGAACGATCACCACAGACCGGCCCCATCGGTCCGACAAGCTGCCGCCGAACAAGCGCACGGCAATGGCGCTACTCGTGTAGGCCGTAAAGAACACCCCGACACGGCCGAGATGTTCCGTTTTAATAAAACTCGCCGCATAGGTGGTGACGCAGCCAAAGCCCATGCCGAACAGGACCATCACTGCCGCAACCCAGTAGTGGGCGCGGGGGAGAGGCGCCACACGTGGCAAAGCCGGTGGTTCCCCCACTTGCTCGGAAACGCTGAGCATGCCCCCCGCAGCAGCAACGGAGCAACCCGCCGCGGCCAAGAACAACGCCGGGAACCCAGCACGATGGATCAGCTCTTCTCCGATCGCGGGAGCCAGTGCGTGCGTGAGCAACGTGGAGATGCCGAACCACCCCAGAGCACGAGCCCGCATGTGCTCCGGCGCAAGGCTCGCAGCTAGAGTGGTGGATGCCGTGAACGCCGCGCCGAAGGCAAGCCCCTGGACCAGCCGCAAGGAAAACAGGAACGGTCCAACCTCGTGAACGAAAAGGTAGCCGAGAGCCGCAAGCGTCATGGTCAGCGACCCGGCCGTAAAAAGTAAGGTGCGACTCACTCGATCGATCCAAGCCGCCACTAAAGGCAGTGTGACCAAAGTGGCCAAGCCTCCGGCACCCATGACCCAGCCGATAGTGGATTCCGAGCCGCCAAGTTCCTTGACGAACAGGGGTAGGAGAAAAAACGAGGCGAAGTTGAGAAAGAACGCGAAATTCGCCGCCATGACGCGACCAAATGGCCCGGTCAACAGAGAACGGCTACCCGGAGACTGGCGCGTTCCGAAGGGAGCGGGAGCGGGTTGCTCGCCATCGGTTTGGACACGCCCTCTCGGGTCAGGTTGTGATGCCGATTTCAAGGAGCGCCCTCGCGAAGTTCCTTCGTGGTGAGATTATAGGACACGTGGGCAAGCTCGGTCCGGCGAAAGGCTGGGCGGCTGTCCACTAGGAGGGTAAAGCCCTCTTCGAATTGCGGGTACGCCCGCTGGCCATCGGGACGGTCCCAGACGATTGTGAGCTCGTGGCCGCGGTATCGGAGTCGATGGAGGAGAAAGCGATCCCAGTGGCGTGCCATTGGGTCGAGCTCGATCCAATCGTCCGCCCGCGGCACGAGTCCGACAGCGCCTTCTACGATGAGAGACAAGTACATGGAGTGGAAGTCGTGCGAAATGTCGGAGGGCTTGGGCCGAGGCGACATGCGGTACGGCTCCCACTGCGAGTAGTACTCGTGCGCGTTCGGCCGCCAATACGGGTCGTACGGGTTCACGCCGGGGTACACGAGTTCGTTGTACCGTTGCATGAGTTCCATGAAATGGTCGGGTGTCACGGGGTGGTCGTGGTAATTCCGCAACACCTGCAAGAGCAAGCGCGCTCCCATACTAATGGGATGCGGCGCGATGTTGCGCGTCAAACCGTCCATTTCCCAGGTCCACTCGCGATAATGCGCTTGGCTGGTAATGACCGGAGGAAAACGTCCCCAGAACTCCTGCGGATCGACTAAGTAGCGGAGAGCTCTCCGGTAGCGCGGCTCGTCCGGCGCCAGACCTACGAGAAACGGAAAGAAGCCATGGAGTTCGCGGATCGGAATACGTGCATTGTTGTCGGCCCGTCGAGGGTAAAAGAACGCCGAATCGTCGTCCCAGAACGCCTCCAGAGCAGTCGCACGCAGCCTTCCGGCTACTGCTTGAAATTCGCGCTCTAACGGAGGCTCCCCCGCGGTTGCGGCGAGGGCCGCGATGGCTTTAGCGTTCGCGTACACAAAGCTGGCAAAGTCTACGCGCTCCAACTCCGGCGGGTTGAGGCGCGGGTGCAGGCGCAAGCCGTTGAAAAACCAGTACGAGAGAATGTCGAGATCGTACCCCGTGATGCGCGGTCGCCCGCTTTGCGGCAATCCGTCCCCGTCGGGATCCAACGCCGTCACCCAAGCGCGCACGTCGCGCGCCATTTGCGGGAGTAGTTCCCGCAGCTCGGCGATGGTGAACGGATGCACCCGGTGCAGCTCTTCCACTGCAGCCGCTACCCAATGCGAGTAGGTCTCGTTCCAATACGGGCTGCCCGGGGGGTCCACGAGGGCGCCACTGGGAGCGAGATTGCGATACGCGTTGCGCACTTGGCTGCGCGCGAAGGCGGGATCGCGCAAGTAGGTGAGCTCTTTCAACTGAACCGGCACGGCAAAGGTGATGGCATTGTCGAAGCCGAGTTTGCCTTCGTAAAAGCGATAGCGCGTGAGATCGGGGGTGTCGGCTTCGGTCATGTTGAACCGCACGAGCCAAGCCCGGTAATACCACATGCGCTTGAAGCCTTCGTCGCTGCAGTCGAAATACGGCACGTTGTCCGCAAACCATTTTTGATACTCGCGCCGGTGCACTTCGAAGATCGAGGGATCGAGGTCCGGCGCGGCACGCCGTTCGGCGGATTCGAAACTGACGGCAATGACCGCATCTCGGCTCGTGCCGTCTGCCGGAAGGCGGAGTTCGCGGCTGGCCCGCACGCGCGCATGGCCCTCAAGGTCGAATCCAGGAGCATCCAGGTAGGCAAAGATCGAAATTTGTTGGAAAACCCCGGACCCGAGCAGGGGGACCTTGGGCGGGCGGGTGGCATTGGGCATGGGCAGAAAGGCTACATCGGCCTCGATGTGGAGTTTGTGTTCCCGCTTGTCTCGCGATGCGGCCGAGTACACCGCCACCGCACGGTCGCCGGCTGTGATGAACTTCCGTTCCTGCACCACTACCGGGCCCAGGTAGTATTGAATGAGGGTGTGGCTCGGGTAGCGGGAGATGTGGAACTGATCCTCGAAAAGCGGAACGGGAACATCGTCCACCGCAAAGCTGACCCGAAACAACTCTTTGAAACAGAAGAACGAATGGAGAAAGCAAACCTTGCCGGCAAAACCTGGAACGAACTCCAGGTCCTGCGCCCAGAGCTTGGGCCCGCTGGCCAGTAGGACCTTATCGTCGTCGAGCATCAGCCCTTGGGCGACCGATCGGGGCACGCCACTGGGAGGTACCTGAAATACCTGGTGCCCAAGCAAGGCGTCGAGATACCCGTCGCGCCATTCGGGGTCATGTTGTCGTTGCGAAGGCTCGTACTCGAGCCACGACTCGAACACGGCATGTTCGTTTCGAGCCGTGGTGGCACTCGCGCTCGGGGCTGTGGGCGGCTCGCCGGAAGGTCGCTCGCACCCCCAAGCTATGGCTAAAGTCAACGCCGCTCCCAGCCAGCGGCGCCACGCGGGCCGCTGGCTGGCCGAGCGATGGGTCCTCGGCAAGGGCACGAAACCGGGCTCTACTTCTTCACCGGGGGGTGGTAGAGCACGTGCATCACGTAGATCAGGGCGGGACGTTCCTGCCCGACTACGTGGACGTGGATTTCCGTGGTTACTTGGGTACCTGCAGATTTCGCTTCCACTCCGACAATGCGGCTGCGCGCGTGGATTTTGGACCCTGCGGGAACTGGAGCCGTGAAACGCAGCTTGTCGGCCCCGTAGTTGGTCGCATTACCGTAACCGACGATCTGGAAGTTACTTTGCGCACGCAGTCGGGGAATGAGACTCAGCGTGAGAAATCCGTGAGCGATCGGCTGACCGAAAGGGCTTTCCCGTTTGCAGCGTTCTACGTCCACGTGGATCCACTGATGGTCGCCGGTCAAATCCGCAAAGCGATGGATCATCTCCTGGGTGACTTCGACTTCCGGTCCCCACGGTCCGAATTCGTCGCTGATCTTGGTCTTGAGTCGCTCGATGTCGTCAAACCGGATTTGCTCCATGGTGACGGTCCTCCTTCCCGACGCAAAGCATACATCCCGACATGCTTGCCAGAGGAACGACGATTTTGCCAGGGGTGGCCGGGCAAAGCAGCCGCGGAGTTGTCGAGTTGCGTTGCCCGCGAGCATTCGCCATAACGCGGCGCACTGTACTTTGGAGAGAAACACCACCGAAGGAGGCCGTATGGGTGCAAAGGAAATTTACGAGATCGGCGAGATCCCCCCGCTGGGGGTGGTGCCGAAATATATGTACGCGCAGGTAATCCGCGCCGAACGCTTTGGCGAGCCGATGAAGGCGTTTCAGATCGAAAAAATCCCTGTGCCCGAACTCAAGCCCAACGAAGTCCTCGTATTCGTCATGGCGGCCGGAATTAACTTCAACAACGTTTGGGCGGCGTTAGGGATACCCGTGAACGTGATTGCGGCCCGCCAGAAGGCTGGAACCGATCCGAGCGACTTTCATATTGGCGGAAGCGATGCCAGCGGCATTGTGTGGGCTGTGGGCAGCAACGTGAAGAACGTGAAAGTCGGCGACCGCGTAGTCATCCACTGCGGGCAGTGGGATCCGGACTGCCCTGCCGTCCAACGCGGCGAGGATCCGATGTTCGACCCGTCGTTTCGGATCTGGGGTTACGAAACGAACTGGGGAAGCTTCGCGCAGTTTGCCAAGGTTCAAGACCATCAGTGCATGCCCAAGGCCAAGCACTTGACATGGGAAGAAGCGGCGGCGCCCACATTGGTCGGAGCCACCGCGTATCGCATGCTCATGGGGTGGCCGCCGCACACCGTGCGGCCCAACGATGTGGTGCTGATCTGGGGAGCTTCGGGCGGTTTAGGCTGTATGGCCATCCAAATCGTAAAGGCCCAAGGCGGAATTCCCATCGGGGTGGTGGGGGATGACCGCAAGAGGGACTTCTGCATGAAACTCGGGGCCAAGGGGGTGATCAACCGGAAGAACTTCCAACATTGGGGGCAGATGCCGCATTGGACCGACACCGAGGCGTACAATAAGTGGGCTGCCGGTTGCCGTGCGTTTGGAAAGGCCATTTGGGATATCCTAGGCGAGCGCCGGAACCCGCGGATCGTTTTCGAACATCCCGGAGAAGACACGGTGCCCACTTCGATCTTCGTGTGCGATACCGGAGGTATGGTGGTCATTTGCGCCGGTACCACCGGTTACAATGCCGTGGTGGATCTGCGATACCTGTGGATGCGGCAGAAACGCTTTCAGGGCTCGCACTTCGCCAACGACGAACAGTCGTACGCCTTCAATCAGCTCGTCATCGACGGCAAAATCGATCCGTGCTTGGCCGAAACGTACTCGTTCGAGCAAATCCCGTACACACACCAACTATTGCACGAAAACCGCGCCCCCGAAGGGAAAATGGTGTGCTTGGTGGGTGCACCGCGCCCGGGGTTGAAGGACATCGACTTGTAAGCGGCAACGCCCGAGCCGCGGCGAGGGTTTGGCGGTGCGGGAATCCGTAATGCCGCGGCTCGCGCACCGCCCGCCCGGACTGCCCGCCGGAAAACCGGGCGGGTGCGCGAGTGCAGGCAAAGGATGACCGCCACGTCCCAACACTTTTTGAGCCTTGCCTACAAGGCTTTCCGGCCGGCTCTGTTTGCTCTCGATCCGGAACGGGCGCATGAACTGACTTTCACGTTCCTGCGACTCGTAGAGCGAGCCCTGGCTCAGCTCGATCTGTGGCCCGATCCCTTCCGGCACGAAGCTCTGGAACAACAATTGGCTGGTCTTGTGTTCTCGAATCCGATTGGCCTAGCCGCGGGTTTGGATAAAAATGCCGAGGCGCCCCACGTTTGGCCGCTCTTGGGTTTTGGCTTCGCGGAACTCGGTACAGTGACGGCCCTTCCCCAAGCGGGCAATCCCAAGCCGCGGCTCTGGCGCTTTCCGGACCGGCGCGCCTTGGTAAACCGGATGGGTTTCAACAACCGCGGTGCCGAAGCGGTGGCAAAAGACTTGCGCAGTAAGTTAGCGGGCGCACGGCGCTCCGTTCCGCTGGGAATCAATATAGGAAAATCGCGAGTGGCGGGGGTCGAGGACGCTGCCGAGGACTACGCAAAGAGCTTTGCGCTGCTCGCCCCGATTGCCGACTACGTTTGCGTCAACGTGAGTTCACCGAACACGCCCGGCCTTCGGGACTTGCAAGGTCCGGAGCGATTGTCCGAGCTCTTGGACCGTCTGGAAACCGAGAACCGCCGCTTGGTTGCGACGGGCCAGCGTTCGGCGCCGTGCCCGCTATTCGTAAAGGTTTCGCCCGACCTGACTGCCGCGGAAGTTGCCGCCTTGGCCGAGGTTCTCCAGTCAAAACGAGTTGCCGCCCTGGTTGCGACGAACACCACCACCCAGCGCAGCGCCGAGGAGGCCGCCAGCCTGCCTGAAGGGGGCTTGAGTGGTGCGCCGTTGCGGGCACGGTCTACGGCAGTGATTCGCCAGTTTTTTCGCCGCCTCCGTGGAAAGATTCCGATCGTGGGTGTCGGGGGCGTCTTTGCGGCCGAAGACGCCTGCGAGAAAATCGAGGCTGGTGCCAACTTGGTGCAACTGTACACGGCCTTGATTTTCGAGGGGCCCGGCGTGGTGCGCGCCATTTGTCGAGGCCTGGTGCAGCGCTTGGAAAGAGATCGCCTCACACACTTGCGCGAGCTTGTCGGCCGGAAGGCTTGAATGCAACGTGGTCGAAGCTTGTGCAGGCCGGTGAAGCCCGGTGAAACCCGGGAATCTATTTGGCCGAAGGTGGTGCGCCCGGGATTTGCGGGCCCGTTGGCGTCGCGGCGGAGTCTCTAGCGCCTCGAGAAGGCGACGGGGCGAGTGCCGGTTGCATGGCAGGGGAAGATGGGGAACAAGGGAATGTGTGAAAGAGACCTTAGCCCTGGAGGGAAAGGTGGGCCGCAGTCCTGGTAAGGGTGAACCGAGACGGCGAACGGCCACTTCGTGGCCTCGCTGTTTCGTTCCTTCGCCATGCTGCTGGAACCACGCCCTCAGCCCGGCTGCCTCGTTGGAAGGCAGGGGTGGACCTGCCGCCGGCAGAGGGGAGGCCCTGGGCGGGGAAGAAGAACTGTGCGGGAGATAGGTGGCTGTGTCCGAGCGTCTGCAAGAAATTTTCCCGCAAAAGATCGTCCCCAAGGGGCTCGCTTTGCGTTCCCCGTTCGATCGCTTGCCTCGGTACGTGGCGGAATACTTGATCGCGAAATTTGCGCCGCATGGAGATCCGCAGCGACTCGATCGTTTGGCGGAAAACGTGTTGCGCCTGTATCCGACGGGCCCGGAACGGAACCGGGCCAAAGACCAGCTCTTGCAGCGCGGCCACTTGACATTGATCGACGAACTCCGGGTGAAGCCCGAGGTAAACTCCGGCCGCTACGTTGCCGAGCCGCCGACGCTTGCGGACGTTACCGTTCAGGTGCCGCAGGAAATCTGCCAGCGTCATCCGGCAACCTTGTACGGTTTATGGGGTACGTTGGACCTGCGCTACCACGCGCGAACACGCGAGGTCAGCCTTGCCGGGTTCATTCCGTTCGAAGTGGTCGCCGATCTCGAGGAGTTTCTTCGAGCGCGCAAACAGTTCCGCGAGGAGGAGTGGATCGACCTCCTATTGCAAGCGGTGGGTTTGAATCCGGCGGAGCTTTCGTTTCGGGAAAAGCAGTTGAGCCTCGCTCGTCTCGCGCCCTTGGTCGAACCCCGCCTGCACCTCATCGAACTGGGGCCGCGGCAGACCGGAAAATCCTTCCTGTTGCGGAACACTTCACCCGAAGTGTTCCTCGTCTCGAGCAGCAAGGTGACACCGGCAACGCTCTTTTATCATCAGGTTACCCGCCAGCCTGGACTCGTCGGTGTGTATCCCGTCATCGTGTTCGACGAGATTGCGTACGGGCGGTGGAGCGATGACGAGCTTTTGGGCACGCTCAAGGACTTCATGGAGTCGGGGCGTTTTTCTCGTGGCGGTCGGCAGTTTTCCGCACAAGCTTCGCTGGTGTTTCTCGGTAACAGCGACGATCCGAGCATGCCGCAAGCTATGGCGCTTCCGCGGGGGCTTGCGGGGGAGACGGGCTTTTTGGATCGCTTGAACGGTTGGATTCCCGGACACGAGCTGCCCAAGATCGCGCCGGAGCTACTGTATGAGGGGCCCGGTCTGGCGGTGGATTTCCTAGCCGAGATCTTTCGCTTATTGCGGAAACGGGTGACCCCGTTGCCGGACGACCTATCGCTTCCCAGATTGGCTCACGGAACGCGACGCGCGCTCGGTTCGGCGGGTTCTTTCCGCGTTCACCAAGCTCATTCATCCAGGCGATGAAGGGACGCTCCTAAGCTTCTCGCCCTGGTTGGAGCTGGCGTTGGAACTGCGCCAGCGCGTGTGGGAGGAGCTCTCGGCATTGAATCCGGCGGAATTCCCGGTGCGTTAGTCGGGTGATTTGCCCGAGTTCGCGGGCTCGTCTGCCGCAGGCCGTAAAGACGCAACGCGGTTCATTCCATCGGATGTCGAATCCGGAACGCCACCTTGTGAAGCGCCCGGTGGCTCTGTCTCCACCAGCGCGGGCGACCGTGGCCACCGCGAAGCGATGCCTCCAAGCCGGCGTATTTTGGTTGGCCAGTTGTCGCTGTTGCTTGCGGGCGTTCCGTCGGGGGTGCAGGCGTCGGCCGGGGGTAGACAAGGAGCTGGTGCGGCGAGGCGTGGCATTGTCCTGACGGCGTTCTCCAAAGGCGGAGGGAGTGTCGAGTTCCAGCGCGAGCACGTGGTAAACGGGCAAGCGGTGGCGTGCGCGTTTGCGCCCGTGTGCGGCTGTGTGCCTTGCTCCTAGGTTTGTCGGCCCCGGGTCCCGCACTCTGAGGGCGCTCGGGCGCCTAGGCGTCGAGCCATTGCTGCGCCACGGCTTCCAGGGCGTTACGTTCCAGCGCATATCGAACACAAAGCGTGACGGCGCGCTCGGAGTAGTAGTGCAGCGGGTGCTCGACCACGTAACCGGCTCCGCCGTGGAGGTGATGGGCGACCAGTGTCAGCCGCTTGCATGCCTGCGGTACGAAGGCAGCCGCTACGTCGAGTTCCCATCCTTGGTACGTTCCCGCAGCCAAACGGGCCACAGCTTGCCAGGCGAGGTGGCGGCCAGCCGTATATGCCGTGGCCATGTCGGCCACCTGGTGTTGCACGGCTTGAAACACGCCGATCTTCTGGCCGAATTGTTCCCGTTCTTTGACGTAGCTCACGGTACGCTCCAGCACGGCGTCCATGATCCCGACCATTTCCACCAAAGCCAACGCCAAGTGTTCTTGGCAGAGCCGCCGCCATCGCCGGCGTGCCTCGCTTCCCGAGACCAGGACGCGGTGAACGGGCACCGCGCGATACACGACGTGCGCTTGCCGATCGCCATCGAACGTGCGCAGCGGCTGCATTTCGGCGGCACTCGCCTCTACCAGGCACCAGGATAGGCCGCTCGCGCCGTGCGCTCCGACAACGTGGTACTGGGCCAAGCCCGCGTTGCTCACGTGGATTTTTTCGCCGCTGAGAACCCAACGATCACCAGCCTGTTGTATGGCAGCGTGCCACAGCTCAGGATCGGATGCCGTGGGCTCCGGCGCTGCCAAACTCACGACCGCTGCTCCGGAAGCGACCGAGCTCAGCTCCGGCGCGTCGGGCGATAAGAGAGCGAGCGCGTGCGCAGCACGCACCGCTTGCATCAAGGGCAGCGGGACCAGTCCGCGCGCGGCCTCTTGGAACCACATCGCGACCTCGAGCAGCGAAAGGCCGGCGCCGCCTTGCTCGGCGGGCACGGCCAAACCGAACCATCCCAAGTGCGCGCAGCGCTGCCAAGTGCGTTCGTCAATTCCCGCGGGTAAATTGTCCCATTCACGAAGTTGAGCGGGCGTAACTTGTTCCCGCGCCCAACGGCGCACGCTTTCGGCGATTGCTTGCTGTTCGGCCGTCGCATTTAAATCCATGGTTCCAGCGCCTCCGACTATTTGCGCGGCAGCCCGTACCCCAACATGGCAATGATGTTCCGCTGCACTTCGTTGGTGCCACCGCCGAACGCGAGCAAAGGGGCGGTGCGGTACAGCCACTGCAACCGGCCGTGCAACGGAGCTGCGGGCTCGTCGGGATGGAGCTGCCCGGCCAGACCGAGGATTTCGATGCCGGCGTCGGCGAGCCGCTGTGCCAACTCGCTGACGAACACCTTGGCCATCGAAGATTCAGCAGCAGGCACTCGCCCTTGGTCGAGTGCCCAGGCTGTTTCCAAGCCTAACATCCGTGCGGCTTCGATATCCACGGCCAGTCGCGCGATCCGTTCCCGAATCCAAGGAATTTCACAGAGGCGTTTTCCCTCCAGGGAATGTTCGCGCACGAAAGCGACGAGCTCACGAAAATACCGGCGGACCATGCCGACAGAGCCGATGCTCAAACGTTCGAAATTCAACGCCATCGCGGCGTAGTAGAACCCCATACCGCGCTCGCCGATGAGGTAATCTCGCGGCACCCGCACGTTGTCGAGAAACAACGCGTTGGTGCGCAAGCCAGGCCATACGTAAATCGGCTGTACGCTCACTCCGGGGGCATCCATGGGCACGATGATGATGGAGATTCCCTTGTGCTTGGGGGCATCCGGCTCGGTGCGTACGGCCAGCCAGTTGTGTGTCGCCATATGCGCCATCGTGTTCCACATTTTTTGGCCGTTGATGATCCAGTGATCCCCGTCGAGCACAGCGCGCGTGCGCAGCGCGGCCAGGTCGGTTCCCGCTTCGGGCTCGGAGTACCCCAGCGCAAACTCCACTTCAGCGTTTTGAATTTTCGGCAGCCAATACTTCTTTTGCTCTTCCGTGCCCACGCGCATGATCGTTGGCGCGACCGAGGTCACCGTAAGAGGAAGCATGGGCGCACCCGCACTTTCCATCTCGTCTACGAAGATCCACTGCTCGATGGCCGAACGTCCGAGACCTCCGTACTCCGGAGGCCAAGCCAAGCCCCACCAGCCACGATCCCGCAAGGCGAGAATGAACTGCCGCGCTAGGGGGCCTTGCCCTTCGTTACCCGACTCGCGCAGTTCCGCCAGCAACGCATCTGTGAGATGTGCGCGCAAAAACCCCCGAACCTCTTGCCGCCAAGCTTCTTGTTCGGGAGTGAAATCGTAGCGCATCGCGAAGTCCCTTGAAGTTGAGACCACGGATCCCCTTTTGAAGCAACGGGTGGGCGCGGGCGTCTGCGTGTGGGCATGGATTCTGCGGTCCCGCAGCGGCACTCAACGATGGCGCAGGAGGAGCGAACAAGGAGTCGGCCCAGCCCATTGAACGGCCGAACGCTTCCGCAGTAGAGAGAGGGGCAATGACCACTCGCCGTCGTAAGTTCTGGGGTTGGGGATGGGAAGACGAAGGGCTCGACCGCTCGGAGCAAGAACGGTTGGCTGCCTTGCTGGCCGCACGGTTCCAACTGCCAGATGTGCGCGTGGGCTCGCCCCCTCGGCTCGAAGAGATCGAGCTTCGGGCTCCGCGGGTCCGAGTGCCGGTATCGTTAGAATCCTGTTGCACCACCGACCCGCACGAACGCTTGGGGCATAGTTACGGGAAATCCTTCCGTGACCTCGTGCGAGCCTGGCGGCGGCAGTACGACAACCCGGTGGATGTGGTGGCGCTGCCGCGCAGCGAGGAACAACTCGAAGCTGTGCTCGCTTGGTGCGACCGGGAAATGCTGGCCGCCATTCCCTACGGAGGCGGCTCCAGCGTGGTTGGCGGTGTGGAACCTCCTCGCGAGAGCCATTGCCGCGGCGCTGTATCCATCGATCTGCGCTGTTTGGGTCGCGTCTTGGAAGTGGACCGTGTCTCCCGAGCGGCACGGATCCAGGCAGGAGTGTACGGGCCCGCGCTGGAAGAACAGCTTCGGCCTTACGGCTTGACGTTGCGCCATTTTCCGCAGTCGTTCGAATTTTCCACCCTCGGAGGATGGATTGCCACCCGCTCGGGCGGGCACTATGCGACCTTGTACACGCACATCGACGAATTTGTCGAATCCCTGCGCATCATAACGCCCAGCGGCTGGATAGAAACGCGGCGGCTACCGGGCTCGGGAGCGGGACCAAACCCCGACCGATTGTGGATTGGATCCGAAGGGATTTTGGGCATCATCACCGAGGCGTGGATGCGTGTGCAGGATCGGCCGCGCTTTCGAGCGCAGGTTCCCGTGAGGTTTCCCGATTTTCTTCGCGGCGCTGAGGCTGTGCGCGCGATTGCGCAAGCAGGTCTGTACCCGTCTAATCTGCGCCTGCTGGATCCGTTGGAAGCGCTCACCGCGGGCGCGGGTGACGGGAGTTCAGCCATCTTGGTGCTGGCGTTCGAATCCGCCGATCACCCGCTCGATCCTTGGATGCAGCGCGCGCTGGAGTGCTGCCGCGATTACGGGGGCGTGTACGATGAATCCGCTGGGCGCACGCGGGAAGACCCGGGAGTGACGCGCGAGGGGGCGGCGGGCGCCTGGCGGCAGGCGTTTTTGCGCGGTCCCTATGTGCGCGATGCTCTGGTCGGTATGGGAATGGTGAGTGAAACATTTGAAACTGCGGTGACGTGGGACCGTTTCGAAGCCTTGCACGTGGCTGTGGTCGAACGCGTGGAGCGAGCTTTGCGCGAGCTCTGCGGCGGGGGACAGGTGAGCTGTCGGTTCACGCATGCGTACCCAGACGGTCCAGCACCGTATTACACTGTGATCGCGCCGGGGCGCGGCGGAGATTTGCTTGCGTTGTGGGATGCGATCAAAGCAGCCGCGTCCGAAGCGATTTTGTGTCATGGGGGGACGATTACCCACCATCACGCGGTTGGGCGCGATCACCGTCCGTGGTATGACCGGGAGCGACCGAATGGTTTTGCGGAGGTGCTCGCGGCTGCAAAGCGTGTCCTGGACCCGAGCGGTATTTTGAACCCAGGAGTGTTGATCGACCCGAAGGTGGTCCGTGAAAGGGGATAACGTATGCCACAGACGCGTAAGCGCGTATCGAAAAAGACTCGCTCGAAGACGACAATCCGGGCTCGGCACGCGCAGGGAGAACCGGTGTTCGAGCGCGCCGATCTCGAGCGCATCGTTGCGGATCTCGCCTGTACGATCGCTCCGGCGGATGTTGCCACGTTGATGGAGCATGAACGCGAGCTGCGGGAACGTGTCGCCACTCTCGACCGCCGCTTTGGTTTGCTGCGGCGGCAACTCACGTTGTTACTGGATTGCTTGCACGACCACTTGGCTGGCCGGATCGATCAGATCCCGTACTCCACGATCGCCCACGCCGCGGCTGCCGTACTGTACTTCGGAAACGAGTTCGACTTGTTACCGGACTTCTTGCCGCACATTGGCCGCCTCGACGATGCCGCCATCGTCGCCATTGCCTGCGAGCGGGTGGCCGAAGGGTTGCGCCGCTATGCGCGCGCGACGGGCCGTTCCTGGCGCGGAGTGTTGCCGGTTGCCCCTGCCGGCGATGTCGCTCGCCCGTGTTGAGTCGTTGGACCGCTTGCAGCGACGGAGTCGATCGACGAACCCGACTTCACAGGCCGGCGGTTGGGGCTCTTCGAAGACACGGCCCCACCCGAAGCGGCCGGTACTTTTTGTCGGGCCGCACGAGCGAGCGGGAGTGCGCCGCTTTCATGATCGTGCCGGACGCCGTGTGTTTTGCGAAGAGCAGCGGCGCTGAGGAGCCCCCCGGGGTCGCCGGGGCATGGCGGGAAGAGCAGCTGCTTTGTGAGTGCCGCGGGTGCGGCCGCGATCACGGGCCGACGCGCCCCACGAGGGCACGTTGCCGCAGGTAGTGGTCGGCCAGTACTAGGCAGGCCATGGCTTCGACCATCGGCACGGCCCGGGGGAGTACGCAGGGATCGTGCCGTCCCTTGCCGACGATCTTGGCAGGCCGGCCCTGGCGGTCCACGGTGTCTTGCTCCTGTGCGATGGTGGCGGTGGGCTTGAACGCGACACGAAAGTAAATGTCTTCGCCGTTGCTGATCCCGCCCTGCACGCCGCCAGAGCGGTTGGTTGCGGTGCGCACCCGACCGGTTGCGTCGGTGACAAACGGGTCGTTGTGCTCGATTCCGGTCAGGCGCGTACCCCCGAAGCCACTACCGATTTCGAAACCTTTCGAGGCCGGGAGCGAGAGCATCGCCTTGGCGAGATCGGCTTCCAGCCGGTCGAACACGGGCTCTCCCAGTCCAGGGGGTACGTTCCGGCACACGCACTGGACGATGCCACCGAGCGAGTTGCCTTCGCGCCTCGCGGCCTCGATTCGTTCCGCCATTTTCGCGGCGGCTTCGCTGTCGGGGCAACGCACGGGGTTCGACTCCACTAGTTCCAGCGTCACGTGTGTCAGGTCCACGCTTGCTTCGATGGTGTGCACGCTGTGTACCCAGGCCAGCACCTCCACTCCGGCAAGCTCGCGCAAGAGTTTTCGTGCCACCGCGCCCGCAGCAACTCGGCCGACCGTTTCGCGCGCGGAAGCACGCCCGCCGCCTTGCCAGTTGCGGATGCCGTACTTGGCCTCGTAGGTGTAGTCGGCGTGCGAGGGCCGATAGAGGTCCCGGAAACTCTCGTAAGCCGAAGGGCGTGCGTCTGTATTCCGCACGAGAATAGCGATCGGCGTACCCAGCGTGAGCCCTTCGAATACACCGGAGAGCAATTCCGCGCGGTCGGGCTCCTGGCGCGCTGTGGTCAAACGACTTTGGCCCGGCCGGCGGCGATCGAGATCGCGCTGGATGTCCTCGGTGCTGAGCGGCAGTTTCGGCGGGCAGCCGTCAATGACCACACCCACGGCACCGCCGTGCGACTCGCCAAAGGTACTGATGCGAAACAAGTGGCCGAATACGGAGCCCATGTCGTCCGTTCCTTAGGGGAGCTGGGTGGGACCCTCAAGTTGGCTCAAGATTCCTCGACCTCGCCCAAGCGTTTGCCGGCCCGCGCCCGCTGTCGAGCCCGATCGAGAACTTCTGGCGGCACGGGATCGGTGCGCTGCATTCCCCAGCGCAACACTCCCGGCAATGCGAGGCGAAGCAATCGAGCGGTGACGAGCATCGGGTGGCGCCGAGGCACGGTAACCTCGTAGCGCCGTTTTTCGATACACTCGAAGATGGCTTCGACCACGATTTCGGGCGGGTATTTTTTCCCGCTGTAGGACGGTGGCTCGTCTTCCTTGAGCCAAATCTCGGTGTCGATCGGACCGGGGTGCACGAGGGCAACGTGGATATTCGAACCGGCCAAGTCGTGCCACAAGCCTTCGGTGAACGCACTCATCGCCGCTTTCGAGGCAGCGTAAAGCGACTCGCGCGGCGGCGTGAGTTTGGCCGCAAAGGAAGACACGTTGACAATTGCGCCGCGCCCTTGCCGCAACATGACGGGGATGGCGGCAAAGGTGGTCCACACACACGAAAGAAAGTTGACCCGCAGCACTGTTTCCGCCTCTTCGGCGCGCGTGTGATAAATGTGCTTGTGTTTGGAGATTGCAGCGTTGTTGATGAGAATATCGAGGCGCCCGAGACGCTCGACCGTGGCGGACACAATTCCCTCGGCAAAGCTGCGGTCGCTCACGTCACCCGCGAGGTAAAACGATGCCGGCACGTGCTTGCGGCACTCTTCGATGAGTTCCGCAAGCAGGGCTTCGCGACGCGCTACCGCCACCACGTTGGCGCCCCGCTCGGCAAACATGCGGGCGGCTACTCGCCCGATACCGGAGGACGCACCCGTAATCAGTACGACCTTGTCTCGATAGTCCCCGCCCATGGTTCGCTCCGCTCGTGCTTTCCGTCTCCGGGCATGTCCTTACCCTACGCGCGCCGAAGCCAACAAGAGCGGGGCTCGCTGCCCAGCGCATGGCTCGAGCTGGAGCGCGGCCTGCGTGGCGGGCGCAAGATCAAGACCCTTGCGCGAGCAAATACCGTAATACCGTGCGTACGCCGAAGCCAGTTGCGCCCCGCGGATGGCAAGCGAACGGTTTGTCGGTGCTTGCGGTACTGGAGAAGTCAATGTGGGCCCAGGGGATGTTGCCGGTGAACTCGCGCAGGAACAGTCCCCCGATAATTGTGCCTGCGCCACCCTCGCCAATGTTTTTGAGGTCGGCCACACTGCTTTGCAGTTCGCTGCGGTATTCCTCCACGAGCGGAAGTTCCCACAAGTTTTCCCCCGAAGCCTGCCCGGCAGCGATAAGGTCGGCGACGAGCTGGCGGTTCGTGCCCATGATAGCGGCGTAGCGTGTGCCCAGTGCCGTTCGCACCGCTCCGGTCAGTGTCGCAAAGTCAATGAGGACATCGGGTTTGCCTTCGGCCGCGTAGGACAGTGCGTCCGCGAGCACGAGCCGGCCCTCGGCATCCGTGTTCAACACCTCGATGGTTTTCCCGTTCCGAGCCGTGAGCACGTCGCCCGGACGCAACGCGCGGCCGCTGGGCATGTTTTCCGCGGCAGCCACGTAGCCGCGCACCTCGACGTTCACATCCAGACTGCGCACCGCAGACATGACGGCCAGCACCACAGCCGCACCCGCCATGTCCCGCTTCATCGTGGTCATGCCGTCGCCGGTCTTGAGGTTGAGCCCACCGCTGTCGAACGTGATGCCCTTACCGGCCAGGGCGATCACGCGCTTGGCCTTGGCGGGCCGGTAAACGAGTTCGATGAAGCGCGGAGGCTGTTCGCTCCCTTGCGCGACCCCGAGAATGCACTGCATGCGTGCGCGGCGCAGTGCCGTGACGTCGAAGACGCGTCCACTGAGATCGTGTTCTCGCGCGATCCGCTTGGCTTCCTGAGCGAGATAGGCTGGGGTGACGATCGCTGCGGGTCGGTTGACAAGGTCGCGGGCGTAGCAGGCGGCGAGGGCGAGATGCTCCGCTCGGCGGAGCGCTGCCTTGAGCTCGGCAGTGCCTTTGGCAACGACGACGAGGCGCGGATGCGTAGTCTTGGCCGCCTGGCCGTTCGTGCTCTTGAGCTCGTCGAACCGATACAGGCTCAAGATCCAACCTTCGGCAACCCTCTCGAGCGTCGGCGCGTCCGCGTACGCCGGAAGTGGCACGAAGCCAACGTGAGTGGCCTGCAGCTCTTGGGCGCGACTCGCGGCCACTTGCGCAACCCGATACCAAACGGAAGGCGAATCGCCGGTCCCCAATCCGACCAGCAAAATATGCCGGTAGGGCAGGTGCCCGTGGGTCTGAAAGATGGCTTGTTCGTTGTCCTGGCCCTTGAAACCTTGTTGGCGCACCTCCGGAACCAGCGCCCCGTGAAGGTGCTTATCCAACTCGGCCACTGTTCCAGCTTTCCAATCGGCCGTCGTGGGCACGACGAGGAGATCCACGGCCAGTTTCTCGACGTTCACCTGGGTAGTCGTGACTCTCATCCTTTGACCTCGCTGATGCCGGATTTTGCACCTTGGCTGTGGCGGCGGAGGTAGTCCAAAAGCAGGTCGCGTTCTTCGCGCGTGAGCGGCGGCAAACCGCGGCGCACCATTTCTCCTTGCATCGAGGCAACTTTCATCTTCCACATTTCGAATGTCAGCGCGCTCGGGGCGTGCAGGCGGTGGCAGGTATTGCAGCGCGATGCGTAAAGGCGGGCGCCGGGCGAATCCGGCTCCGGCAGCGGTGCGTTGCAGGCCGTCAATGCAGCCGCCAGCGTCGCCCACCATACGAACGAGAAACGCGCAGCGCCGCGGGTTGGTTTCATGGATCACGATAGTAAGCAATCTGCCCGGGTGTTTCCGCTACCCCGACCTCGATCGTGCCGTGGACCACTATTCCGTCGCGCGCCAACTCCCGGCGAATCTCCCCCGCGAGGTAACGCGCCAGCTCCTCGGCCGATGTGTGCACGATCGGGAGCAACAGAACGTCCTTGGCGGGGAAGGAGAATTCGTCTTCCTCGAAGCGCACGACGATCTGCGCACCGCGCGCTTCGATGGAGAGGCAGTCGCTCTCTGCCGGAAGAAGCGTGCGCTCGTCGAGCCGATCGCAGACGCGGCGAGCGACGTCTTTGACGATGCTGAAGTCCAAGACGTAGCCCTGTTCGCCGAGGTCGCCCTCGATTTCCACCGAGATTCTGTAGTTGTGCCCGTGCAGCGCTTCGCGGAAACCTTTGTAGGCGATGAAATGCGCGGCGTTGAATTTCAGATAGTCCTTGCTGACGTAAACACGAAACTTCTTCGCTTCTGGCATGGCCTCGCTCTCCTCGAGCGTCCGCGCAAGGGAGCTGCACCACCTTGACCCGGGACCGCTCGAGCGACGCACTACGTAACGGCTGCCCGCGGCGAGTCAACAGCAGGCACGAGGCGCCTCGTGCCCCAGGATCAGCACGGCCACCACTCTTTCACGACCTGCGCCGCCGACTTGTTGAGCGGCACAGGAACCACCACGGGCTTCGCGCTGACGACCTCGAGCTGCGGTTTCCCGGAACGCTCGGCGGCAAGGAAAATCGCGGCGACTTCGTGCACCCAGTGGCGGCGCAAAAAGCGCAACCACCGGTGCAGTTCTCGTTTGTAACTGGCGAGACCCTCGGCCAGAGCAAAACCCGCCTGGGCGGCAGCGAACCGAACGATATCGGCACGCTCGAACTCGACCACCAAAGCGCGGCCATCGAAGTTCCCGAGCCACGTGCGCGCCCGATCGCTGAGCGACTCTCCCGCGCGCAGGCCGACGTGACTGATCGTTACCGCCGTGCCGCCGCGATGCAGGTATGTGGCGAAGCCGGCAACGATGGGCCGCAAGATCTCGTCGCCGAGCGGACCGCCGCTGTGATACCGCGGCCCGCCGGTGTACGGAGAGCATACAAAAGGCGGATTCGCCACGATGCTGTGAAAACGCCGCTGGTGAACCGGTTCGTACAGATTTCCGCACACAAAAGTCAGGTTGGGCAAGCCGTTGGCTAGGGCGTTGAGCGTTGCGAGTTCCACCGCGCGGGCATCGATGTCCACACCAGTGACCTTGGCCCCGGCTTGGGCCGCCAAGATGGCGAGCACGCCCGAGCCGGTGCAGAGGTCGAGAAGTTGTTGCCCCGTCATTGGGGGGAGAACTTCCGCCAGCATGTGCGAGTCGGCACTGGGCGGGTAAACCGGGCCGCCGCGACGACGCACGACGCTTCTTTGCAGCGGGCGTTCGAAGCGCCGATCTGACCACACAATGTTGGATACCACGGGTTCGGCTCGCAGCGAGGCGATGAGGTGGTTCTTGTTTTCCCGCAGTAAACCGGCACGCAGACCAAGTTCGACGAGATCCGGCGCGAGCTTGTCCGCAACTTCCCGTTGGAGCGGTTGTTCGAGCCAAAAGAGCTGGAACCATGGCTGCGCGGAGTTCGATTGTGCCCGCAGGTGTTCGGCCCAAACTTCTCGCTCTCCGAGCCCGAACTCGTCCGCGCAACGAATTCCAAAGGTTTGCCGAAGGGTTTCGGCCGTGTACTGGTGGCGCCGGAGATACTTGTTCCACCGCCGCAGACACTCGACGGCAAGAGGAGCTCCGGCGATTGCTGGCAGGCCGCGAACGGCCGAGGATTTGCCCCGCACCATAGGCGTTTCCTAACCCGAGTCGGGTCGTTTGCAAAGCGGCCTCGGGTGCTCGTTCCCAGGCCGGTTCAGCGAGCAGGGGTGATTGCGGCTCGTCAGTGAAACGCTGCGGTGACGTCGAAGTGGACGCGCTCTTCTGTGCCGCAGCTCGGGCAAGCCACGCGCGCTACGCGAAAACGTCGCTCTCCAACGGTGCGAGAAAATTCTCCCAAGCGCTGCACCGGAGCTCGACAGCGTGCGCAGCGGTAGTGTTCGAGCGCGTCGTCAATCTCATCGAAGCGGCCGACAATCACGGCCCGTTCGACGGTGGCTCCGGGCTGTTGGCGCTGGTCTCGGCGCGCCTGCCAGCGGCGCGCGGCCATACCGGCAATCGCCGCGAGGATCGCCAACGTGAACAGCACGCTCAGCATGACGATTCGCCCTCATGGAACGGAGAGCTGAGCTTCTCTAAGGCGTGATCGAGTTGCTCGTGGGAACCCACCAGCACCAGAATATCGCCAGCGCGGATCGGCTCGTCCGGCTCGGGGTTCGTGATCGGTTTACCGTCACGCACGATCGCAATGACGGTGGCGCCGGTCTCTTTTCGTAGCCGCAAATCCCGCAGTGTGCGACCGCACAAGGGCGAGTCTCGGGTCACCAGAAACGACTCCGTCGTCGTCGCCGCCAAAATGGCGTCGAGTTGCGCGAGTGTTTGCCGGGGTAGCTCCAGGCCGCGGAGCATGCTGTAACCTTCTCGTCGGATGAGGTCGATCTGGGCGTTGATGATGTTACGAGGCACCCGCAGCAAACGCAGCACGCGTGCAAAAATTTCCACCGAAGTCTCGAACTCTTCGGGAATGACTTCGGTCGCGCCCAGGCGGCGCAACTCTTCGATCTCGGCGACGTAGCGCGTGCGGACTATGACCGGCACTTGGGGGGCGAGGTGGCGCACTTGGGCAACGATGCGCCGCGTGGCGACTGCATCGGAAATGGCCACCACGACAACCTGGGCGTGTTCGATGCCCGCAGCACGCAAGACCTGAGGCCTGGTGGCGTCTCCGTAAAGCACGCGAGCCTGTTGCTCGCGGGCAGATTGAACACGCCGCGGGTCGAGTTCGATCACGACGAACGGAACGCCGGTTGCGCGGAGGACGCGTGCGAGGTTTTCACCGTTGAGGCCAAAGCCAATAATGACCACTTGAGGAGTCGCCCCCTGCGGCTGCGCCGCCGTTGCCGCGGAACGCTGCCGCTTGAGGCGTTCCAACCGAGACCAAATCGGCTCGCTCCAAGCCATGAGAAACGGGGTCGGGAGCATGGTAAGCACGGCCACCGCGACGAAGCGTTCATATTGTTCCAGATCCACCAGGCCGAATTCCATGGCAGCCCGCAGGAGTACAAATGCAAGCTCGCTCATGGAAGACAAAGCTAAGGCCACGTGAAAAGCGACCCGACCGGACCGGTACAACACACGCACGATCCCGAACAGAATTGCGGCTTTGGCGGCGAGCAGGGCGGTTGCCGTACCGAAGAAGAACCATAAATCCGCCGCGACGGCGCCCAAAGGCACCAGCATGCCGATGGAAATAAAGAAAATGCTGTTCAGCGTATCGCGAAACGGCAACACATCGGCCATCACGGCGTGCGCGTATTCCGACTCGCTGATCACCAAGCCCGCAATGAGCGCACCGACCGCCAGCGAAAGGCCAAATTGCCCGGCCAACCATGCGGTTCCGAGGGCGACCACGACAATGGTGCCCGTAAACACTTCTCGGCTGCGCATGGCCACCACCCGGCGCAGCACAGCCGGCAACACCAGACGGGCGGCAACTAAAACAATCCCCAGGGCCAGCACCGATTGGATTCCTAGGCGCAAGATGCCTTGCCAGCTCCACGGCTCGGACGAGGCCATCCCGCGGAGGACGAGCATCATCGGGAGGAGAGAAAGGTCCTGCGCGAGAGCGATACCGAGGCAAATCCGGCCGTGCAGCGCGTCAATTTGCTTTCGGTCGCTCAGCACTTTGAGGGGGATGGCTGTGCTGGAGTGCACCGCGGTGAGCGCAGCGAGTACGGCGAGCCCGAGGTCTCCCGCGACCACGAGCACCGCCAGCGCAATCACGGCCGCAGTGGCAAGGATCTGGGCGATGCCGGCCACAACGATGCGGCTGCCGAGTTGCGCAACCTGACCGAACGAGAGTTCGACCCCGACAACGAAAAGCAAAAGTATGACGCCAATTTCGGCCAAGGCGCTGACTGTTTGACTTTGGTCGATCAGCCCGATGCCGTGGGGGCCGATTACCGCACCAGCGAGCAAGAATCCCACCAGCGACGGCAGTTGCAGGCGTGTAAACAGCCACGCAATCGGCAGCGCAACGACCAGGATCAAAAGAAAATCCGCGAGAAACCTGTGTTCCGGCATGGAATTCCTCGAAGTTTTTCACGGCAGGGGTGGCCGGCGCAAGGTGCGCGAATTTGGGGCCCGAAAGGGTTTCCTTTCGGGGCGTACCGAAGGCGTGGACTTCAGCGCCCCCACGGCGCCGATCTGGAACAGTGCCGTTTCTGGCACGAAGATCGCGGGTACCGGCGTTTACAAAGCTTCCAGCTCGGCGTCGAGCGGAAGCCGGCGCCAAGTTTGAAGCGCCGCGTCGATTGCGGCGAATAAAAATGACGACGCCGCGAGAGCGAGCAAGGGGAGAAAGCCGAAATGGTCGATCGAGATGTGATAGGTGGCCAAAGCGATCAAGAGCCCGGCCACAGTCCCGATAACGCTGGCACCAACCAGGTACGCAATCGGCACCCGCAGGGCGAACAGGCGGCACGACACGATGAGGAAAGCGGTCAAGCTGAGAGCACCGAAAAAGTAGTAGGGAATTAGGATCAAGTAATGCAGCATGGGTGGACCTCCTGGATTTACCAGCCTGCTAACTTGGCTGCTCGCTCCCGGTGGTAATGAGCGTCGCCTAGAAAACCGCGATCAAAAATCGCGCGGCGAAACCACAGGTGCAAGTCGAACTCCCAGGTGAAGCCGATGCCGCCGTGCAGCTCGGTGGCGTCGCGCGTCACACGGTCGTAAATGTCCGTCAGGTAGGCCTTGGCCATAGCAGCGTGGCGCTCGGCTTGGTCGGGAATGTGATCGTACGCATGCGCCGCATACCACCAAAACGACATCGCCGGTTCGAGTTCGCACGCCATGTTGGCGAGCTGGTGTTTGACTGCTTGGAAGGCGCCAATCACTTGGCCGAACTGCTCGCGGGTTTTGGCATAACTGACCGCCATTTCCAGGCAGCGTCGCGAACCGCCAAAGGCATCGGCCGCAATGAGGATACACCCTGCATCCATGGCGCGTTGCAACGCCGCCGAACCATCCAGCGGAATTGCCGGCGTGTTGTCGAAGCGCACATGCTGCACCTTCCGGGTCATGTCCACCACGGCCAGTCGTTGAATGGCCAGCCCCGCAGCCGACCGTTCCACCACGAAAAGGCCCGGACTGCCATCGGGTCGGCGCGCGCCGACGACGATCAGGTCCGCGACGTTGGCAAAGGGTACAAACAGCTTCTGCCCGCTCAGGGAGCTGCCGTCGTAGGAGGTCGACCAACTTTGCGGATCCCACTGGCTGCCCGCCTCGCCCCAAGCCACTGTGGCCACAACAGCCCCTGTTGCCATCGCCGGCAGCCAGCGTTCCCGTTGCGCCGGACTGCCACCCTCGAGGATGCAGATCGTCGCCAGGGCGTGCCCTAAAAACGGACCCGGAGTGCACGCATAGCCCAATTCCTCGGCTGCCAGTGCGAGGTCGAGCAGTTCCATCCCCGCGCCGCCATACTCGCTGGGTACAATGAGAGCGGGCACACCCAGTTCGGCAAGCCCTTGCCACAGGGCAGGGTCGTGTGCGGTCTCCGTTTCCATGATCGCCCGCACGCGTGTGGTCGGGCATTGCTCTGCCAAGAAGCGGCGCAAGGTGGATTGGAACAGTACTTGATCCGAAGACAGCCCGAAATCCATTGCTCGATGCCTCTCAACGTTGGCTTGTTTGGCTGCGCTGCACCGCCGGGTCGCGCGGCAAGCCAAGCCCGCGCTCCGCAATGACGTTGCGCTGGATGTTGGCCGTGCCTCCCGCGATCAAGATGCCGATGGACCACATGTAGGCGGTGATGAACATTCCCATGGCCGGGGCCTCGCTTTCCCCTGGCGCTAAAAGTCCGCGATCCGACAGCAGATCCATCGCCAGCCGGGCAACGTCGTAACCCAAGGTGCTGCCGTAAAGCTTAGTGACCATGCCGGCCAATCCGGCCTCTTCACCGCGAGCCTGCATGGTGAGTAAGCGGTAGCCGTGATATCGGTTGGCGAGGACTTTGGTTTCGAGTTCCACGAGGCGAGCGCGCAGAACCGGATCTTGGATGGCTGGGCGCCCGCGCAACTCGAGCGCTTGTGCCAGGAATCGCACCCCTTCGAGAACCCGTTCGCTGAGCAGCGAGCTGCCGATCAGGTTGCGCTCGTGCTTGAGCGTGGAACGACTGACAATCCAACCTTGTCCGCGCTGGCCCACGAGATTGCTCACCGGCACACGTACGTTGTCGAAGAAAACCTCGTTGAAGTCTGCCTCGCCCGTCATTTGCCGCAGCGGCCGCACCGTGATCCCCGGGCTTTTCATATCGATGAGCAAGTAGCTGATGCCCTCGTGTTTGGGTTTGTCGGGATCGGTGCGTACGAGGGCGAACATCCAATCGGCGGTGTCGGCGTTGGACGTCCAAATTTTATGCCCGGTAACGACAAAGAAATCGCCGTCGAGCTCCGCGCGGGTGCGCAACGAAGCCAGGTCGCTGCCGGCTCCGGGTTCGCTGTATCCCTGGCACCACTGAATTTTGCCGAGCAAGGTATCGCGAATGAAGCGCTGCTTTTGCTCCTCGGTACCGTGCTCGAGCAGGGTAGGAACGAGCATGCTCGGCCCCTGCCCGATAAGCTCCCCGGGAGCTTCCGCCTTGCGGAACTCCTCTTGAATGATCGCCAGCTTGAGCGGATCGAACGGCTGTTCGCTTCCGCCGTAGCGGCGAGGTACGTGCCGGTACAGGTAGCCGCGTTCGATTGCAGCTAAGCGAAAACGTGTGGCGCGCTCGTCAGTGCGGACCGATGTGCCCAGGCTCATGCCGCGAGGATTCACAGGCGGGGCGCTCGCACGGTCCTCGGCGGTCCAGTGCTGTGCGAGAAACGTGCGGACTTCCTCTCGAAACGCCTCGTACTCTGGACGAAAACGCAAATCCATCGCTGAAACACAACTCCTCGAACCCGCGCGCTTACCGGATGTGCAACGCTCGGGCAACCCATGCCCGCTCGGGTTTGTCCACCAGCCACCGGCGTCAAAGGGGGAGACCTGCGCCTTTTACTGGATTACTGTTGCCACCGAGCGCCGAGTTGCCGGCGCGCCGTGTCCCTGCGCCCTGATGGTATCCCCGCACCGACGGCAGGGGTAGGGCGGCCACACGGGTGGCCCCTAGTTGTCTATCAACCCGAGGCGTCTCGGTTGTCGGCGTCAGATGGTCTGGTTCGATCGCGGGCCGATCGGTGCCGGCGATGGAGCTCGGCGAAGGCGTAAAAAAACGGTGGCGGCCCCTTCAGGGGCCGCCACCGCGGGAACGCAAAACTCTCGGACCGGCGCTATTGCGCTACCAGGATGTTGGTGACCTCGATGTCGCCGAGTGTTTGCTGGTCGAGCGCCGTAAATGCGCCGCCGAGGGTCAGACCGGTGATATTGCCCGCGCTCAGGTTCGCACAACTTGCCGGCTGGCCCTCCACGCACTTCGGCTCAGCCGCGAAGCTCGGATCGTTGTTTTTGCACAGCACGGTGGCGCAGGCCTGCCCGGTGGTGAACAGCAGCGGGTTCGGGTTGCCTCGCGACGCTGGGGGATCCGCGTCGGTGCAGAACGACTGTGTGCATTGCCCAATCATAGTACCAATGCCGATGGCATTGACCAGCAGAGCACTACCCGGCCCGCCGTCACCGCTCAGGCTGAGCTGCACCGGGCCATTCGGCTCCGGACAGGAGTCCTGCTCGATGGACACGTTGATTCCGGTTAAAGCGGTGCACCCGACAACACCTGCCGCAGAGTTGCCCGGACCGAACACAGCCGTGCATGGCGGCTGCCCTTCGCAACTGGACGGATCGCTTGCAAAACCCTCGGTGCACGATTCCACAAATGAACCATCCTGATTGAAGATCGCGCCACCGCAGGTCTTGTACTCGGCGCCGCGCACGCAAGCGCAAGCTAGAGTCGAGATCGGAATCTGATCGAATTGCACACTGGCTGCCGGGATGACCGCTGTGATCTGGCCGTTGCGCTCCTTGCCGATCTTGAGCTGCTGCGAGCCCTTCAGACTGAGGCCGAGGACCAATGGGTCGCCCCAAACCACGGCGCCACTGGTGCCGGGTTGCAAGGACTGGTCAGCATTCACCACGCCTGGGACAAGGGAGAAGTTCACCGTTGTCTCGTTGGTGCAGTTGGCGGCGCAGCCATCCCCACCGAACGTACGGCAGGCCACACACTTGCCGCCCGGGCAGTCGTCATTGCTGTTGCAGAAGGTGTAAGGTTTCTCACCACCGTCACACACGCCTTTGTACTGATCGTTGGCGGTAAAGCAGTCGTCATCCTTCTGGCACGTCTGGCCGGCTTTGGCCGTTCCCACACAAATGCCGCCGTCGTCGCACTCTTCGTCACCTTCTCGCACGCCGTTGCCGCAGACTGCCTCGCCTGTTCCGATTTCGATGCACTGGCTAGACAGCAAGCTATTGACTGCTTGGATGATTTCTTCGATGGTTACTTGTCCATCGCCATTCGGGTCCGCCACGGGGCACGTGGACACTGGCGCATTGCCAAGGGCGATATTGACCATGGTGATGATTTCATTGACGGTCACTTCCCCGTCCCCGCCGCAGTCTCCGAGGCACGCTGCGCGCGCTGTGCCTATCGGGCCCCAGGCCAGCGTAGCCACCGTCGCTGCCGCCAAGAAAATTTTGCGGCCGACCCACCAAGAACATGCTTTTCGTACGTGCATACCGACACTCCTTTCCTGAAACCGATTCTCCTCAACCCTCCCAAATTGCCTTACCGATAGACCCAGTTGTTCGAGCCGACGATCTCGCCGTATCCCACATGCTTCATCTCTTTGCAATAAACGTCACGCCGTGGTCAAGACGGTCAGCGAGAAAACCCATGTTTGCGACACGATTGGCGATCGAGAGGCCTTCTCCTAGTTGGCGACTTCGGGATTTGTTTTCGCCACCGTGTGACCCGGGCGGCTTTGTCCGATGAGTCGTGAAAATTCGGGTGCCGGTACGTCATTTCGTCTCAAGTTTTTGCTGCTGGTGGCAGTGGTTACGGTGACCGCGCTGGCGTTTTGGCAGCGCCAGCAAGTGTTCATTGGGCTCGGCAACTTTCTCGTGGTCGCCGACGAGCCTAAGGCAAGCGACGCCATTGTCGTTTTGTCGGGGTCGGTACCCGATCGCATTTTAGAGGCGGTGGACTTGTATCATGCCGGCCTCGCCCCACGGCTGCTCTTGACGCGCGAGGGGAAGTTGCCCGGTATTGAGGTCCTGCGGTCACGCGGGGTTCAACTGCCCGAGCGGCACGAGCAGAATCGGGACATCGCAGTGGCATTGGGAGTTCCCGCGCAAGCCATCGAAATTATAGACCGCCGGGCCACCAGCACTTTAGGGGAGGCCAGGGCCCTCGTGCACTTGTTGCGCGAGCGGGCAATGGCGCGCGTGATCCTGGTGACCTCGCGAGCACACGCCCGGCGGGCGCGCACCATTTTCCGGAGCCTGGCACAGGGGCAACCCGAAATCCTCGTGGTGCCCTCGCGTTATGATACGTTCGACCCCAGAACCTGGTGGTACGAGCGTGCGTTTGTCCGCCGAGTTGCAACGGAGTACGCAAAATTGTTCGTTTGGTGTGCATTCGACCGCTGGCGAGAGACACCGTGAGCACTGCAAGTTCGAAACACGACGGCATACGTTCGGGAGAGGTGGTGCCGATCTTCCTCGAAGTAGCTCCCGAGCAAATTGCGTACTGGAAGTTCCTGCTCGAGTCGTACGAGGAACTTGGCATCGTGCGCACCCTCGACCGCAAACGGGCCGTGATTGTCGTCTTGGCCATGCGCGACTATCTCACCCATGTGCGAGCCGTTGTCGAAGAAGGCTGCGCGCGCACGGGCGCCCGCGAGATCCCAGCCCCGAGCGATCTGCACGGGGACTGGCTGCTCCCGGAACTTTAGCGGCAAGCCGAACCTGGCCGGGCGAACCGTACGCGACCTCAGCACGGCGCGAGCCTTCGCCCGGGCGCGCTTCCGTGCCGGCTACCAGCCTGATCTGGGAAGTTGCACACGTACCCCGCCCGTGCCGAAGGTGTGCCGGTGCAAGACGGTGCACGGTATTGTGCCGTTCCGGCCTGCGGTCATGCCGCGCCCCATTTATGCATCAGGGCGCGGTGCCGGTCGCGGCCGTGCGAACACGTAGGCCACGCCGATACTGGCTCCGTACAGCACCAGGAGTGGAGTAGCCATGAGAAGCTGCGAAGCCACGTCAGGCCCGGGGGTCAACACCGCGGCCGAGACGAAAATGCCGACGACGGCATAGCGCCAGTATCCGAGCATGGTGCGGTGTGTCACCACCCCCGCCCGGGCGAGAAAAAACGTCATCACCGGCAGCTCGAATGTCGCGCCGAAGGCCAACAACATGCGAGCCGTAAACGACAGATACTCGCTGATGCGGAGCTCGGGTCGCACGCCGATCGTGGCATACTGATCGAGAAAAAATCGGTAGCCGACCGGGAGAACGAGCTGGTAACAAAACGCGGCTCCGGCAACAAAAAAGAAACTCGCGAAAAACACGAAGGGCAAAGCATAGCGCTTCTCGTGGGGATACAGCCCTGGGGCAACGAAACGCCACAGTTGATAAAAGGTGACCGGACTCGAAAGGAACACCCCGGCAATCAGGGCAACTTTGAGCTTGGTGAAAAACGCCTCCACAACGCCTGTGCCAATGAGATTTACGCTGTGGCCAGGATTGTCGCCCCCCAGAAAACTCGCGCTGTAAAGCGGCTGTGTGAGAAACCCGAAGAGGAGCTCAGCGAATTGGTAACACAACAAAAATGCGGCACCGATGCCGACAAGCGCTTTGATCAAGCGCCAGCGCAACTCTTCGAGATGCGCCGTCAGCGGCATTCGGACGTCGTCGGGCGAGGCGGCCATACGCCGGGTTTTAGCTTGGCTGGCTGTCCGCAGCGCGTTCCCCGAGCGAATCTTCGATGCCCGGGCCGGATCGCGGGTCCCGCCCCACCGTCGGACTCGGCTCCTTGGGCTGGTTCGCCGGCGGTGGATCCTTGCGGCCCTGTGCTTGCGCGAGCTTGGCCCGCTCGGCCGCTCGCACTTCCTCCTCCAACATCCAGCGAGCGCGTTCCAATTCTTGGGTCACGCCACTCGTCGCCTTGCGCAGCTCGGCCAGGCCCTTCCCCAATGCCCGCGCGATCTCGGGCAAGCGTTGCGGCCCGAGCACGATCAGCGCAACCAACAGAATCACGAGTAACTCGGGAGTGCCGATGCCAAACATTGCCGGACGTTTGGTGGGTCACGCTAAAGCAACACTCTGTGGGTGTCAAACCAGGGCTGCTGCATTGTCCTGTGGCCGGAAACCTCGAGGCAATGCCGGCGACTCGGCCAGCGCTGCGTGCGCGGCCCCTCGAATGGAGTTCGCGCGTTTGCCTCGTGCCCGAGCTTCGGTGTGCGACTCGATGGGTTGCTCGTACCCTCCCGATGGGCTTGCCAACCGCCCGGGTGCACCCGGTGGGGCGCGCGGCCGTGGCGCAGCGACTCACGGGGCTACCTTGCCGGTCAAACTGGCCAGTACCGCTCCAGTGCGGACCGAAAGCGGCGAAGTAGGGCGCTGGCGCTGTCGGTCAACGGGGGCGGCGGCAGAGTCGGCCGCTCCCACGGAGTTCCCGCACGACAGCATCGGTACACTGCACGAGCGCGGTCAGGTCATACCCACCTTCCAGAACCAACGCGATGCGGCCGCCCGCGGTCGCATCGGCGACCTCGATGAGGGTGCGCGCAAGATAGCGGTAGCCCAGGTCCGTCAGCGCCAGGTCCGCCAGAGGATCGCGGCGATGGCCATCGAAACCCGCGGAAACGAGGACGAAATCCGGGCGGAAGGCGAGGGCGATCGGGCGGAGGATCTGCTGCGCAAGGTGATAAATTTCCGCATCTCCCGTGCCTGCAGACAACGGCAGGTTGACGGTAAATCCCTCACCTGGCCCGACACCGACCTCGGCCAACGCCCCCGTTCCGGGATAAAGAGGCCACTGGTGCAAGGAGAGATAAAGGACGTTTGGATCGCGCTCGTAAAAGTGCTGCGTGCCGTTGCCGTGATGCACGTCCCAGTCCACGATCAGCACGCGTTCCACGCCGAAACGGTGGCGCAAGTGCTCGGCTCCGATCGCCACATTGTTGAAAAAGCAAAATCCCATGGCGCGTTGCACCTCGGCGTGATGGCCGGGCGGGCGCACGAGAGCAAAGCCGTTTTTGACTCCGCCTTGGACAACCGCTTCGATCAGGGTCAGCAGACCACCTGCGGCCAGCCGGGCCGTGTCGTACGTATCGCTACACGCGGCGGTATCCGGGTCGAAGTGCGTCAGAGGCTGTTGCGCCGTAGCCGCCACACGTTGGACGTAAGCAGGTTCGTGTACCCGGCAAATTTCTTCTACGGTGGCGTAACGCGCGGACAACGCCTCGACGCTGTCTCGCATCTCTTCCGCCCACGCCACTAGGGTCGTGATCCGCTCCGGCCTCTCCGGATGGTGCCGTCCCGGTTGATGGCGGGCGTAGCTCTGGTCGATGACGATCGCTGTCGGTACCATGATCGGATCTCCTTGGCGATTCGTTTGCCAGAGGTAAAGTGCAGCCACAATGGCCGGGCGAAGGACTTGTACCGGACGGCCTCTTCGGCTTGCCTCCAGGATGCGGGAATGAGGTACGATCGCGGCGGTTCGCGTTTACACGCTTGGTGGCGGACGCTTCAAACGGCCCTGTTCGCCTTGGGGCTGTTGGTCGTCACGGTGGGTTTGATTGCCGCTGGGCTCGTATACCGCGAGCTCAGCGAGACTCTGCCGCCACTGGATCAGGTGGTGCACTATCAAGCTCCGGCGAGCACGCAGATCTTGGCGCGCGACGGCACCGTGATTGGCGAGTTTTACTCGGAGCGGCGCTACATCGTGCCGCTCGAGCGCATTCCGGCCATCGTACGGCAGGCGTTCATCGCGGCGGAAGACGACCAATTTTATCAGCACAGAGGTGTGGATCCCGCGGGAATTGCGCGTGCGATCTTGCACAACCTCTTTGCGGGCCGCGGGGTGCAAGGAGGGAGTACCATTACCCAACAGGTGGTCAAGCAAATTCTGCTCACGCCGAAAAAAAGCTACGAGCGCAAACTCAAAGAAATTCTTCTCGCCGTGCGACTGGAAAATACCCTGAGCAAGGATGACATTCTTTACCTGTACCTCAACCACATTTACTTGGGCGCGGGCGCGTACGGTGTGGCTGCCGCCGCCGAGGTGTACTTCGGAAAGTCGGTGGACCAGTTGAGCCTTGCCGAGGCGGCATTGCTGGCCGGGTTGCCGCAAGCGCCGACGCGCTACTCGCCGCTGCGCCATTGGGAACGCGCCAAGGCGCGCCAGCGCTATGTGCTGGACCGTATGGCCGCGGTGGGCTTCATCACGCCGGCGGAGGCGGCTTTGGCCGCACATGAACCGATTGCGTTGCGCCCGCGTCGCGGCAGCTTCCTGCACGCGCCGTATTACGTGGAGCACGTGCGCCGTTTACTGGAACGGCGCTACGGAGGGACAGAGGCTGCATATCAGATGGGTCTAAGGGTGTACACGCCGCTGGACTTGCGCTTGCAAGCCTTGCTGGAAAAGGCCTTGCGCGACGGCATTGCCGAACTGGAGCAGCGGCAGCGGTATTCCCCCGCACTGCGCACTTTGAGCCCGCAGGAGCAACAAGTGTTTATCGCCGAGCAGAGGCGGCAGCTCGCCGGGCACGCGCTCGAATCGGAGCGGTCGTACGAAGCGGTGGTCGTCTCGGTAAGGGACAAAGTCCGCGTGCGCGTCGGTGAATTCTCCGGTGTGGTGGACACGCCCCTGCGCGCTCGGTTGAAACCAGGTGACGTGATTCGCGTGCGGTTGCGCACCATGCCCGGCGATAGCGAGCGAGAAACGGAGCATGATTTCGTGATCGATGCAGACTCGCTCGTGCAGGGAGCGGGCGTCGTTATGGATCCGACCACCGGCGACGTGCTCGCGTTGGTGGGCGGCACGAATTTTCAGGCCAGCCAGTTCAACCGCGCTACCCAAGCCCGCCGGCAGCCAGGGTCGGCCTTCAAGCCTTTCGTGTACGCCGCCGCGCTCGATGACCGTTACACCCCCGCGAGCATTATCCTGGATGCTCCGATTGCTTTTCCCGACAATCGCGGCGTGTGGGCCCCGCAAAATTATGAGAACCGTTTTTTTGGGCCGACGACGTTGCGGGATGCCCTGACATTTTCCCGCAACGTGCCCACGGTAAAGTTGGCCCAGGAAATCGGCCTGAAGCGGCTCGTCCCGTTTGTTCGTAGCCTGGGCATCCGCAGTCCGCTGCCGCCAAACTTGTCCATCGCGTTGGGGGCGGCAGAGGTCACTCCGCTCGAGCTGGTGGCGGCATACTCCGTGTTCGCCAATCAAGGCGTACTGGTGGAGCCGCGGTTTATCCTGCGCTTGACGGACCAAAACGGCGAGACACTGGAGGAAAGCGAGCCGAAGCTTCGGCCTGTGTTATCTGCGGAAACCGCCTATTTGGTCACCGATATCCTCCAGGATGTCATCCGGCGCGGTACCGGCCAGCGGGCGAAGTCGCTCGGCCGCCCGGCAGCCGGGAAAACTGGCACGACCAACGACATGAACGATGCCTGGTTCATTGGCTACACACCGCAGTTGCTGGCTGGCTTTTGGGTGGGCTTCGACAGCAAACGTTCCCTCGGTCGCGGCGAGACAGGTGGCCGGGTGGCGGCACCCATGTGGCTGGCGTTCATGAAGGAAGCGCTGGCAGACCTGCCCGTGGCCGACTTTCCCATCCCCAGTGGGGTCCGCTTCGTGGCCATCGATCCGCACTCTGGCGAGCGGGTATCTCCGACCGCTCCGGGAGCTCGGATCGAGTGTTTTCGGGCAGGGACCGAGCCCAAGTGGATAGCAGGCGTGGGTGTCGCTGCGGCAGGCAACGGCGCGAAGGCCGGCGAACCGCAGTCCCGCCACCGAAGTGTCCGATTACTGAAGAGGTAGATGAGGGACGTGGATCTCCGCGGGCACAGGCCGGCGGTTCTTGGCCAGCGCGGGATTGTGGGATATAGGCCACAATGCCGGTTTCGTCTGGTCCCGAGACGAGCGTATGTGGGAAAGCAAGCCTGCTGGATCGAGACGCTGTGCCCATTGTGGCCGCCCTGTGAGCGACACGCTCCATTATCGCGACACCTACGTAGTGGATTTCCACTTTCTTTACACAGGCGACGTCGAGCAAGACGAATGGTGGGATGAGCGCGCCGCTTTGTCGCGCACTGTCGTGCACATCCGCAACCCGCGCTTCGTGTTCACCTGCACGGGTTGTTACCGGCGGCCCGAGGTGCAGCGGGAACTGGAGCGCCTGTACCGGCCAGAACTCGAGGAGGCGGATGAAGCGGGTTCATGATGCACGGCTGGCAGGCCGCTGGTACTCGGGCGACGCCTACGCTTTGCGGCGCGACATCGAGGCGCGGCTGGAACGCGCTTGCCCGTTGCCCCACGTGACACCTGCGGCCGTGGTGGTGCCGCACGCGGGGTACATGTATTCGGGCGATGCTGCTGCCTGCGCTTATGCGCTGGTGCGCCCACGCAAAGTGGAACGCGTTGTCATTTTGGCGCCGAGTCACTACGCGCTGTTCCGAGGCGCCGTGACCCTCGATTGGGACGGCTTCCGTACCCCGCTCGGAATTGTGCCGGTGGATCGCGCCAGCGTGGCAGGATTGCTCGACCTCGCTTGGGTGCGTGAAGATCCTGCGCCCTTCGGTCCCGAGCACTCGCTGGAAATCCAACTTCCCTTCTTGCAAGTGGTTCTACCGGACGTGCCGGTGGTGCCGTTGCTCGTCGGTGAGGTCGGGAAAGAGGACGCGCGCCGATGGGGACGCGAGCTGAGCGAGCGGTGGGGCGGCGAGACGCTTGTGGTGGTGAGTTCGGACCTGACGCACTACGGTGCCCGCTTCGATTACCTGCCGTTCCCGCCGCGCAATGCCGACTCCGTGCGGGGCCAACTGCAAGCGCTGGATGGCGAGGCGATTGCGCGGATTTGCTTGGGGGACTTCGAAGCCTTTCACGACTTTGTCGAGGCCACCGGCGCAACCATTTGCGGTAGAAACCCGATTACGCTTTTCCTCGCCGCGCACGCACGGCGGACGTCGGGAGTGCTGTTGCGCTACTACACGTCTCTCGATGTTACCGGCGACTACGAACACGTGGTGAGTTACGCATCTATTGCCTTCCCCATCCCGCCACGCCCACAAGCATAGAATCGAGGCGGGCCATCCCTTCTAGCCGGGCCTCGCCTCGTGCGGTATAAGAGCCGGCGCATGCCCCGCTCGGCTTCCGCTCTTCAAAGAAACGAAATGGCAGTTAGCCGTCCTCTGGGGGCAGGTTTGGGCCTCCTCGACGAAATTGTTTCCCTAGTCGCGGAAAAGGCGGACCTGCGCGAGGCGGCCCAAGGCATCGTGGATAAAATTTCGAGCCGCTTGGGCATGGAAGTGTGCTCGATTTACGTCTTCGAGAAGGATGCCGATCGGTTGCGCCTCTGGGCCACTGCCGGGCTCGACCCGGCCTCGGTCGGTAAGGTGACGATGAGCGTGAACGAGGGGCTGACGGGGATGGCGATCGAAAAACGGCAGCCGGTCATGGCGATCGATGCACTTGTGCATCCACGCTACAAGTATTTCCCGGAAACCGGGGAAGAACGTTACCACTCTTTTCTGGGCGTGCCGGTGCTCGATCGGGGCGAACCCGTCGGAGTTTTGGTCGTACAAACTTCGCGGCGCCGGCGTTTCACGCCCAAGGAAGTCCGCTTGCTCAAGCGGGTGAGTGTGGCGGTAGCCGGCATTTTGTCCCGCATCCAGCTCGAGGAAACGTTGGAGCGCAAAGAGGCCGAGCGGCGGGACTTCGAGCGGCGGATGGACGCGGCGATGTCGCGCCTGCAGGATTACGAGAGCCGCGCCGGCGTGGCGACTGCGGGCCAGGCGCCGGCCAGCCCGGCACGCTTGTTCGGCCAGGCGGCTTCGCCGGGGTACGGCATTGGCCGGGCTTTGGTGTTGGAGTCCATGCTGACGACGACGCGCTTCCCGCGGGAGCGCCAGCATTCCCTCAAACGCGAGCTGCAGCGCTTCGAAAAAGCACGGCAGACTTCGATCGCAGAGCTCGACCGGATCCGCGATTACGTCGAGCGCAACGTGCCGGAAATCGATGCCGCCATGTTCGAAGCGCAAAAGCTCATGTTGAGCGACCCGGCGTTTTGCGCGCGCGTCGAAGTGGCGATCCGCGAAGGGCTGAGTGCGGAAGCCGGTGTGCAAGAAGCCGTAGAAGGGCTCGTGCACCACTTTGCGGAAATTGACGACACCTATCTCCGCGAGCGCGCCGCCGACGTGCAGGACATCGGTCGCCGTGTGTTGCGACACCTACTCGGTCTCGAGGAGCGCTCGCCTCGCGTGAAACACGGAGTCGTGTTGGTGGCCAACGAAATTGCCCTGTCCGAATTGACCATTATGGAGCAAGGCGGCCTCAAAGGTCTCGTGTTGGGAACGGGCGGGGTGACTTCGCACGCTGCGATCCTGGCGCGCAGCCTGGAAATTCCCACCGTGGTGGGAGTGGAAGGAGCAGGCGAGAAGATCCAGGACGGTGACGTTCTGATCGTGGATGGCAACGCGGGGTTGGTGTTCGTCAACCCGCGGCCGGAGGTGGTTGGCGAGTACGAGAGGTTGATGCAGGAGTATCAGGCATTCAACCGCGACTTGGAAGCTTTACGAGATCTCCCGGCGGAAACGCCCGACGGGCACCGCGTGCGGCTGTGGGCGAATATCGGCTTGTTGGGCGACGTGTACTGGGTGCGCCGCCACGGAGCGGAGGGGGTGGGCCTGTACCGCACGGAAGTGGCCTTCATGTCGCACCGCGAGTTTCTCGACGAGGAAGAGCAGTTCGAGATTTACCGGCGCGTGGTCGAAGCCATGGAGGGCAAGCCGGTGACGATTCGAACCCTCGACCTCGGAGCCGACAAGTACCCGCGCTTTTTGCACAGGGCGGAAGAGGAAAACCCCTTCTTGGGCTGGCGTTCGATTCGGATCTCGCTGGAGATGCCCGAGCTCTTCAAGGAACAATTGCGGGCCATCCTGCGCGCCAGTGCCTACGGACCGGTGCGGCTCATGTTCCCGATGATTTCGAGCCTCGAGGAAATTTTGCGCGCCAAGGAACTCCTCGCCGAGGCGAGAGAGGAAGTGATCCGAGCCGGCCACGGATTCGACCCGCAAATGCCCGTGGGCATCATGATCGAAGTGCCTTCAGCCGTGTATCTCGCATCCGCGCTGGTGCGCGAGGTGGACTTCGTCAGCATTGGTACCAACGACCTAATCCAGTACCTGCTGGCAGTGGACCGGAACAACCGCAAAGTGGCCGGCTTGTACGAGCCCTTGCATCCAGCAGTGCTGCAAGCCATTGCCAACGTGGTTCATGCCGCAAAAGCCGCCGGGCGGCCCGTGTCGCTTTGCGGAGAAATGGCGGCCGAGCCCTTGTGTGCCGCTCTGTTGGTGGGCATCGGGGTCGAGGACCTGAGCATGAGCGCCTTCTTCATCCCGATCGTGAAACGCCTCATTCGCGCGATCTCGTTCGAGGATGCGCAAAGCATAGCGGAGGAAGCTCTGCGCCTGGCAACCGTGCAAGAGCTCAAACGCTTCGTGTACGAGGAGATGCGCTCGCTCGGCGTGGTGGACCTCACCGAAGTGTACCATTGACCGCGAGCGCCGGATCGGCTTGTTCCTGGCTGCTATGAACAGTCCGGCCGAGCTCACGCAACCTGCGCTTCGGGCAACGGTCTCTTTGGCGGACCCACCGCCTCACCGCGCGTGATCGCGGTGGTTGCACGGTTGGATTGTGGGCCAGGTTTGCGCTGGCCCGCCCGCCCGCGCCTTCACCGCCAGCATTGCAGGCGCAACTCACGAAACTGGGCGAGGAGCTTGCCGGTTTCCGGGCAGAACTCGGCCAGGACGCCGAGCGGCGGCGCGCACTGGCCGGCGCGGTGGCCGAAGTCCAAGAGGCCACGGCGCGAACCGCGCAACGCGTGGGCGAGCTGGAGGGGGAATTGCGGCAACTCCGCGAGCAACATCATGCCCTGCAAGAGCAGGTACGAGAGCTACGCGAAGAGGTTCGCGGTCTCTACGTGGAAGCGAGCGGAATCAAAGGCGACATTGCGCAAGTGGCCGACAAAGTAGATGGCTTGGGCGACGAACTGGCAACCTTCCGCTTGAGCGCTGGTATCATTGCGGCTCTGCTCGTCTTGTTGCAAATCGTCGCGATCGCGTTGATTTTCCGTGGCGCGAGCCCATAAGGCCGCTGCCGCGCCCCGATAGTGCGGTGCTGCTCTCGAGCGTCGGGGCTTGTTGGTTGCTAGCCCGAGAAGCCGCTGCTACGAGACCGAGTCCAACTCTGAGAGCGACGGAGCAAGTCATGAAAGACGGCATCCACCCTTCTTACGGGCCAGCCCGAATCGTTTGCGCTTGCGGTAACGTGATCGAAACGCGATCGACGGTGCCGGAGATCCACGTCGAAATTTGCTCGAATTGCCATCCGTTCTTTACCGGCAAGCAAAAGTTTGTGGACACGGCGGGTCGCGTCGAGCGGTATCAGCGGCGGTACGGGAACCGCAACACCAACGCGGCCGAAAAGCCGCAAGCGTAGGCCGAGCGGGGCGCGTGCCACACGCGCCGGGGAAAGGGCGGGGAATCGGCGTTCCCACGCCTTTTTCTTTTAGGGCGGCGGTTTGCAGAGGCGCGGGTGCCCTGAGAACACAAATCCATGATTTTCGAGAAACTGGCGGATGTCGAACGACGGTACGAGGAGCTGCAAGATCGCTTGGCCGACCCCCAAGTGGCGGCGAACTATCAGGAGTACGCCCGCCTTTCGAAAGAGCGAGCAAGCCTGGAAGACCTCGTCGCTCGTTACCGGGAATGGAAACGGCTTCAGCGCGCAGTAGACGAGGCGCGCGAGCTGGCGCGCAGCGATGATGCAGAGTTGCGCGAGCTTGCCAAGGCGGAAATCCCGGAGCTGGAACATCGCCTAGCCGAACTGGAGGAGGAGTTGCGCCGTCTCCTCGTTCCCAAGGACCCCAACGACGAGCGCAACGTCGTTCTGGAAATCCGAGCAGGCGCCGGCGGAAACGAAGCCTCGCTGTTTGCCGAGGAACTCTTTCGGATGTACAGCCGCTACGCAGAGCGACACGGGTGGAAGGTGGAAGTCTTGAGCGCAAGCCGCTCGGAGATTGGAGGCATCAAAGAAATCGTGGCCTTGATCCAAGGCCGCGGCGCCTACAGCCGGCTCAAGTACGAAGGTGGGGTGCATCGGGTGCAGAGAGTGCCGGAAACGGAGGCCGCTGGCCGCATTCACACATCTACCGTGACCGTGGCTGTGCTGCCCGAGGCGGAAGACGTGGAGGTGGCCATCGACGAAGCGAAAGATTTGCGCATCGACGTGTTCCGCGCCTCAGGCCCGGGGGGCCAGAGCGTCAATACGACGGACTCCGCAGTGCGCATTACGCACCTGCCCACGGGCTTGGTGGTCACCTGCCAGGACGAGAAATCGCAGCACAAGAACAAGGCTAAAGCACTGAAAATCCTACGCGCTCGGTTGTTGGAACGCGCGCGCGCAGAGCAACAGGCGGCACTGGCGGAAAATCGCCGCGCCATGGTGGGCTCGGGAGAACGCGCAGAGAAGATTCGGACGTATAATTTCCCCCAAAATCGCGTGACCGACCACCGTATCGGTCTCACCTTGCACTCGCTGGAGCGCGTGCTCGATGGCGAGCTCGATCCGATTATCGACGCCTTGCTCGCTCATTACCAAACCGAGGCGTTGCGGGAAGGGGCACCGGCATGAGAGCGGCCGACCTGGAAGCGGGAAGCCTCCAAGCGAGCGTGCTCACCCTTCGCAATTGGCTGGCGGCGGCAACAGCGCTGTTGGACAATGTCGGGGTGCGCGATGCCCGCATCGCCGCCGAGTGGCTGGCGATGGCCGCCCTGGGGATGGACCGTGCCGGACTGTATGCGCGGCTGGGCGAGACACTCTCGGTGGAAGCAGCGGCGCGACTGTCTGTTTGGCTCGATCGCTGCCGAGCGCGCGAGCCGGTTGCTTACATCGTCGGCGAACGAGAGTTTTGGTCGCGTGCGTTCACGATCACGCCGGCTGTGCTGGTCCCTCGCCCGGAAACGGAGCACGTGGTCGAGGCTGCGGTGGATTGCTTTCCCGAGGGCCGAACAGGTGAAGCCGTGCGCGTGTGCGATGTCGGCACTGGCAGCGGCTGCATTGCCGTGAGCTTGGCGTGCGAGTGGCCGCGAGCGTTCGTGCTCGCGACCGACGTGTCCCTCCCCGCCCTACGAGTGGCGCGGCGGAACGCGCAGCGGCATGGCGTTGTGGATCGAATGTACTTCGTTTGTTCGCACGCGCTCGATGGACTATCGCCGGCGAGCTTGGATTTGGTGGTGGCCAACCCTCCGTACCTCACGACGGAGGAATGGAACCGGGCGGAGCCCGAGCTGCGGTGGGAGCCCCGGCTGGCGCTGGACGGCGGCGCCGATGGTCTCGATGTGGTGCGTGCCATTGTCGAAGGTGCACGGCGCGCGCTGCGCCCCGGCGGGTGGTTGATCCTCGAAGTGGGCGCAACGCAAGCGCAGCGGGTCGAGGCGTTGTTGCGCGAGGCTGGGATGGAGCGCGGGTTCGTGCGGCACGACCTCGCCGGTTGGCCGCGCGTGATCGCTGCGAGGAACTGAGGGATGGACTCCATCGTTGTCCGCGGAGGATGTCGCCTGAGCGGTGAAGTCGAGGTCGAAGGGGCGAAAAATGCCGCCCTGCCGATTTTGTTTGCGGCCTTGCTTACCGATGAGCCGTGTGTGTTCCGCAACGTGCCGGAAGTGGTGGACGTGCGTACCGCGTTGCGCTTGCTGGCCGACCTCGGGGCTGACGTGCAGCAAGAAGGAACGACGGTGTGGGTGCGGGCGAAGCATCTCCGCTCGATCGAGGCCCCTTACGAGCTGGTGAAAACCATGCGCGCATCCTTCCTCGTGCTCGGCCCGCTACTGGCGCGTTGCGGTCACGCCCGGGTGAGTACCCCGGGCGGGTGCGCCATCGGGGCGCGGCCCGTGGACCTTCACATCAAGGGCCTCGAACAACTGGGGGCCCGCGTCGAGGTGGTGCACGGGTACGCGGAAGCGCGCTGTTCCGGTCGGCTGCGCGGAGCCACGGTCTATCTCGACGTTCCCTCCGTGGGCGCCACCGAGCATCTCCTCATGGTCGCCTGCTTGGCGGAAGGCACGACGCGGATCGAACAGGCAGCTCGAGAACCGGAAGTGGTGGACCTTGCCGAGGTGCTGTGCAAAATGGGGGCGCGAATTCGCGGCGCCGGGGAAGATATCCTGGTCGTGGACGGGGTGGAACGTTTGCACGGTGTGGAACATACGATCATTCCCGACCGCATCGAGGCTGGAACGTTTTTGATCGGGGCGGCCATGACCCAAGGCGACGTGTTCGTGCGCAACGCCCGGCCGGAGCACCTCCACGCCCTTCTGCTCAAGTTGCGAGAAGCGGGAGCCGACGTCACCGAAGACACCGGAGGAGTGCGGGTGCGAGGGCGGCAGCGGCTGCGCAGTGTGGACGTAAAAACCATGCCGTACCCGGGATTCCCGACCGACCTGCAAGCCCAATTCATGGCGGCGATGACCTGTGCCGAGGGCCGCGCGGTGATCACAGAAACGATTTTCGAAAATCGTTTTTTGCACGCGGTGGAACTCAATCGGCTGGGGGCCGATATCAAGATCAGCGGCAACGCCGCAGTGGTTCAAGGCGTCGAGAAACTCAGCGGTGCCCCGGTGATGGCGACCGACCTCCGTGCCAGCGTATCGCTGGTCTTGGCGGGCTTGGTTGCCGAAGGCGAAACCGAAGTGAGCCGCGTGTATCATCTCGACCGCGGGTATTTCCGCCTCGAGCAGAAACTGCGCGCGCTCGGGGCAGATGTGGAACGGCGCGGAAGACAGAAGGGATGAATAAAATTCATGGCACTGCGGATTTTGCTTGCGAACGAGCCGAACTTTGCCGAAGCCTTTGCAGCCCTGCGCCCGCGCGGGGTGCTGGATCCTAAGGTCGAACGCGCGGCGCGGCGGATCGTGGATGCGGTGCGGGCGCGCGGGGATGCTGCCGTACTCGAGGCGGCGGCGCGTTTCGATGGCGTGCGCCTCAGCTCGGCGGAGGAACTGTTGGTCCCCAAGGCCGATCTGGAGCGCGCCTTGCGCGCGATCCCACGCGCAGCCAGACAGGCCCTCGAACAAGCGGCCGCGCGGATTGCCCGCTTTCACCGCCACCAGCGCGACCGCTCGTGGCAGTTCCGGGATCGTCTCGGATTCACGCTGGGCCAACGCGTTTTCCCTCTCGATCGCGCCGGCGTTTACGTCCCCGGGGGCCATGCCGTGTATCCGTCCTCGGTGCTCATGAACGTGATTCCTGCCCGCGTGGCCGGCGTGCGAGAAATCGTGATGGCCACGCCGAGCGGGCCCGAAGGCCCGGCGGCTGCGGTGCTGGCAGCCGCCGCAATTGCCGGTGTGGACCGAGTGTACCGGGTCGGCGGCGCGCAAGCGGTGGCTGCGCTCGCCTTTGGCACCGAGACGATCCCCAAGGTGGATAAGATTGTCGGACCGGGAAATGCCTGGGTGCAAGCGGCCAAGCGGCTCGTGTTTGGCGTGGTGGATATTGACGGCATCGCCGGGCCGAGCGAAGTCGTGGTGGTTGCCGACGAGCACGCGGATCCGAGCTATGTCGCGGCCGATTTGCTGGCGCAAGCGGAGCACGGCAGCGGTGACGAATGCGCGCTGCTGTTCACGCCATGCCGGGCATTGGCGCTGGCGACTCAGGCCGAAGTGGAAGCCCAATTGCGCGCCCTGCCGCGCCGCCAGGCCATCGCGCGAGTTCTGGCACGGCGGGCGGCCGCCATTGTCGTCGGAGATATCGAGCAGGCGATTGCGCTCGCGGATGCAGTCGCCCCGGAACATTTGGAGCTCATCGTGCGGAACCCGAAGCAGTGGCTCGACAAGATCCGCCACGCGGGTGCGGTGTTCGTCGGTCCTTGGGCTCCGGCACCGCTGGGGGACTACGCGGCCGGCCCCAATCACGTCTTGCCGACTGGCGGCACAGCGCGCTTTTTCTCGCCCCTGGGCGTGTACGACTTCGTCAAACGCTCCAGCATCGTGCAGGCGAACCGCAGCGCGCTCGAGCACCTGGCTCCTGTCGTGACCACCCTGGCCGAGCTAGAAGGATACGAGGCACATGCGAACGCGGTGCGGGTACGCTTGAGTGCGTGCCCTCTGCATGAACGGAAGGAACGACGTCATGGGCGCTAATCCGAAACGACGAGCGACGCCGAGCCGCCGAGCGACGGCGGCAAACGGGCGCGTCGCGCGCGTGCACAGGAAGACACGGGAAACGGATATCGCGGTCGAACTGAACCTCGATGGCCGGGGCGAGGCGCATATTGCCACGGGCATCCCGTTTCTGGATCACATGCTGGAAACCTTGGCGCGGCACGCGTTTTTGGACCTGGAGGTGCGCGCACAGGGAGACCTGCACGTGGATCAACACCACACTGTGGAGGACGTCGGCCTCACGCTCGGCCAGGCCTTGCGCGAGGCGCTGGGCGACAAGCACGGCATTCGTCGTTTTGGCCACGCTCTTTGCCCCCTCGACGAAGCCTTAGTGCAAGCGGTGGTGGACCTGAGTGGCCGGCCGTATTTGTCCTACGGCCTGCAAATCCGTGCGGCACGGGTGGGAAACTTCGACACGGAGCTGGTCCACGACTTCATGCTGGCGCTGGCGAATCAAGCGGGCATGAACTTGCACTTGCACCAAAGCCACGGGCGGAACGCCCACCACATCATCGAGGCCGCATTCAAGGCATTGGCGCGAGCGCTGGACATGGCCAAGCAGTTGGACCCGCGCGCCACGGGAATTCCTTCGACCAAAGGAGTGCTGTGACGATCGCGATCGTTGACTACGGCATGGGAAACTTGCGTTCGGTGCAGAAGGCATTGGAACGCGTGGGTGCCGAGGCGCTGGTGAGCCGTGACCCGGACGTGATTCGCGCCGCACGAGGAGTGGTACTGCCCGGCGTTGGCGCCTTCGGCGCATGCATGGACAATTTGCAGCGGTTTGGCCTGGATCGAGTCGTCCTGGATGTTCTGGATCGGGGCGTGCCGTTTTTCGGTATCTGTTTGGGCATGCAGTTGTTGTTCGAGGAAAGCGAGGAATTCGGCCCTGTGCGGGGCTTGGGCGTACTGTCCGGCAAAGTGGTACGATTTCCCGCACATCCGCAACGCCCTGTACCCCATATGGGCTGGAACCAGATTCGGGTGCGGGCCGATGTCCCTCATTTGGCTGGCGTGCCCGACGGCTCGTTCGTGTACTTCGTGCACTCCTACTACGTCGTTCCGCGCCATCCCGAGGTGATCGCGACGACCACGGAATACGGCGTAGAATTTGCGTCGGCAGTATGGCGCGGAAACATTTTTGCCACCCAGTACCACCCGGAAAAGAGCCAGCAGGTGGGCTTGGCGCTGTTACGGAATTTTGTGGCGCTGGTTGGCCGAGGATCTTAGGCAAAAGGAGTGTGGCACGTGCTGCGCATCGTACCCGCCATTGACCTCAAAGGTGGCCGTTGTGTCCGCCTGCTTCGCGGTGAGTGGGAGCAGGAAACGGTGTACGCCGAAGATCCGGTTGCTGTGGCTTGGCATTGGGTGAGGGAGGGAGCGGAAATCGTACATGTGGTGGACTTGGATGCGGCAGTGACCGGGAGCAACGTCAACGCTGGGATGATCGAGCGCCTGTGTCGCGAACTCCCCATTGTCGTGGAGGTGGGCGGTGGCATCCGCTCGTTGGAACGGGTTCAAGAGTTGCTCGGAGCCGGGGCCGGGCGCGTGGTGCTGGGAACATCGGCTCTCGAACATCCCGGGGTTGTGCGCGAGGCGTGCGTGCGTTTTCCGGGACGGATTGTGATCGGTATCGATGCCCGCGAGGGGCGGGTGGCGGTCCGGGGTTGGAAAAAACAGAGTGAAGTGCACGCGCTCGAGTTGGCGCGCGAGGTGGAGCAATGGGGCGCGGCGCGGATCGTGTACACCGACATTGCCCGCGATGGAACGCTTGCGGGGGTGAACGTGGAAGCGACGGTGGCCCTGGCCCGGGCGGTCCGTCTGCCGGTGACGGCTTCCGGTGGGGTCGGCTCCGTCGAGGATGTGCGCCGCTTGCGGGAGGCGGCTCCCCCCAATTTGGACGAAGTGATCATTGGCCGCGCCTTGTACAGCGGGGCGGTGACGTTTTCGGAGGCCCGGCAGGTGGCGCAAGGCTAAAAGGGGAGGAATCGGTGCTCGCGCGGCGCATTATTCCCTGCCTCGATGTCAAAGATGGGCGCGTCGTCAAAGGCGTGAACTTTGTCGGCTTGCGCGACGCCGGCGACCCGGTAGAGATCGCCCAGCGATACGACGAGGAGCAGGCCGACGAGCTCACGTTTCTGGACATTACGGCTTCGCACGAGCGGCGCAAAATTCTGCTCGATGTCGTCGCCCGCACGGCGGAAACGGTGTTCATGCCCCTCACCGTTGGCGGCGGGGTACGAGCGATTCAGGATGTGCGCGATCTGTTGAACGCGGGTGCCGACAAGGTATCCATCAACACCGCTGCCGTGCAGAACCCGGATTTGGTGCGTGATGCCGCGGAGAAATTTGGCAGCCAGTGTATCGTGGTGGCCATTGACGCCAAGCGGATTCTCGGCAGCGACCCCCCGCGTTGGGAAGTGTACACGCACGGTGGACGGCAGCCCGCGGGTTTGGATGCGGTCGAGTGGGCGGTGCGCATGGTCGAAGCCGGCGCCGGGGAGATTTTGCTGACCAGCATGGATCGCGATGGCACTCGTTTAGGCTACGATCTCGAACTCACCCGCGCCGTGGTTCAAGCTGTGCCCGTACCGGTGGTGGCTTCTGGCGGGGTGGGCAACCTAGAGCACATTTATGAAGGGCTTGCGCTTGCCGGTGCCTCTGCAGCATTGGCGGCCTCGATTTTTCACTACCGTGAATTTTCCATTCGGGAATGCAAAGAGTACCTGGCGCGCCGCGGTGTGCCGGTGCGCTTGTAAGTCGGGCAAGTGCAGGAAGGCAGTGGAGGAGACAGTATGCCGAGCAAAGAGGAGGCTCTGCTTGCGGAACGCCGGCAGGCTCTGGAAGAGGAGTTTTTTCGCCGTCGCGAACAAGCGCTGCTGGAGAAGATGCGCCAAGCCCAACAGCGCGAACAACAGCGTGCAGCATTGGCCGAGGCCTCGGGGATCAAGGACCCGGAGTTGCTCGACCGCTTGATCGACTTGGGAATTCAGCCGCGTACTCTGGCGCCGCTGGCTTTGGTTCCACTGGTCGAGGTCGCTTGGGCGGACGGATCGATCGCGCGCCAAGAGCGCGAAGCCATTGTCCAGGCGGCGCACAGCCTGGGGCTGGAGAAAGGTAGCGCGGGTTTCGCCTTGCTGGAAAGCTGGCTCGACGAGCGCCCCGATCCGGCGTTGCGCCGGCTGTGGCAGGAGTACGTGCGGGCCTTGTGCGCCGGGCTGGCGGAGTCGGAACGCCGTCGCTTGCGCGAAAACGTCCTCGGTCGGGCTCGGGCGGTTGCCGAAGCTGCGGGCGGCTTTCTGGGGTTGGGCCGCAAGGTCTCCGAAGCGGAAGAGCAGGTGTTGCGCGAATTGGACAGTGCGTTTGCCGGGTGCTGAGGCCGCCAGTGAACGCGAGCCAGGCCGGACGAGCAGCGCAACTTGCGCGCGAGGTGCAGGAGGTCGTCGGGGCCGATCTCGTGAGCATTGTGTGGTACGGCAGCGGCCTGCGAGCGGACTTCGTGGAGGGGGTGTCCGACCTCAATTTTATGGTCGTGGTGCGCGGTGCTGCGGCGGACGTCCTCGAACGACTCCGGTCTCACTGGCCGCGATGGCAGCGGCGAGGCCTGGCGGTTCCCCTGGTGGTGGAGCGACAGTTCCTGGAACGGGCGGCAGATGTATTCCCCATGGAGCTCGCAGACATTCGCGCGTGCCACCAGGTGCTGGCCGGCGAAGATGTCGTGGCGCAAATCGAAATCCATCCGGCCCACCTCCGCCGCCAGCTCGAATTCGAGCTGCGCAGCAAGTACCTCAAACTCGGGAGCCTGTACTTGCAATCGCGCTCTCTCGGCCGCGCCCTGGATGGCATCCTGCTCGAAGCCGCGAAGTCGTTCTGCCTCCTCATGCGCCATGTGCTGGCGTTGGCCAATGCGCCAGTGGCAGGAACCCTTGCGGAGGTCGCGGAAGGGTTCGAGCGTGTCTTTGCGAAAAACCTTCCCGCGCTGCGCCGGCTTCTCGCCATTCGCAGGCGCGAAGCTCAGTGGCCGAAAGATCGCGATGCACTTTTCCGTGCATTGCTGGCGGAGGCCAGCGCTATTGTGGATGTGGCGGACCGCTCGATCCTGACGCACCATGACTGAGCGCTCCCTGGTTGTGTCGCGTGCGTTGCGGCCGGTGCTGGCCGTGGTGCTCGGGTTGGCGGTTGCCGGCGGGGCGGCCAGGCTGGCGAGCCAGGAGCCTACCGTGCCGCGGCCGCTCGGGTACGTGTCGGACTATGCTGGCGTGCTGGACGAAAGCACGCGCGCTCGGCTGGAGTCGTTGATTGCGGAGTTGGATCGCAAAACCGGCGCGCAAATTGCCGTGGTATTGGTGCGTACCACCAAGCCACTCTCGGCCTTTGACTATGCCATGAAGATTGCCGAGAGTTGGCGCCCGGGCGATCGCCGCAAAGACAACGGCGTCGTGTTCCTTGTCGCCGTGGCCGATCGGGAAATGTTCATCCTGACGGGCTACGGCGTGGAGCACATTTTGCCGGATGGCAAGGTCGGAGAGATCCGCGATCGCTTGATTTTGCCGGCGTTTCGGCGGGGCAATTATGCCGAGGGCGTGTGGGCGGGAACGCTGGAAATTGCTCGCGTGATTGCACGCGACGCGGGTGTCGAACTGCAGGTGCCTGGCTTGGAGCCGCCGGCGCGAGACGGCGTGGCCCGCCCACAGGTTCGTCCGTTGATATGGGCGGAGTTGTTCGTGGTGTTCATTACGCTGGCCGTCGTGCTCGCTTTGATGGCGCGCATGGGTCCTTCGCGGCGGCGTTACCGGTGGTACTACGGCGGTTATCGCGGCGGTTTTGGTGGAGGTGGCTTTGGTGGCGGTGGCGGGTTCGGCGGATTCGGAGGCGGAGGATTCGGTGGCGGCGGCGCGGGGGGACGGTGGTGAACTGCGCCGAATGCGGTTAGGGAAGGCACGCGGCAAGGAGGCGCGGATGAAGCGGATCAGGCAGGTTTGGCTTCTATCGTCGGTCGTAGTGGCCATCAGCGGCTGCGGCTACAATACCATGGTCGAGCTGCACGAGCAGGTGGACGCAGCTTGGGCGCAGGTGGAAAATCAACTCCAGCGCCGCAACGACTTGATCCCGAATCTGGTCGAGGTCACCAAGGCTTACGCCAAACACGAGCAGGAAATTTTCATCAAAGTAGCGGAAGCACGCTCGCGCTTGATTGGCGCGGCAACGCGCGAAGAGAAAATTGCCGCTGCCAACGAGTTGAATTCCGCCTTGGCCCGGTTGCTCGCGATCGCCGAGCGCTATCCCGACCTCAAAGCCAACCAGCAGTTCGCTCGGTTATCCGACGAGCTAGCGGGAACCGAAAACCGTATTGCCACCGAACGCCGGCGCTACAACGAGGCCGTGCGCCAGTACAACGCGTACATCAAAAAGTTGCCGCAACGCTTTATTGCGCAAGCCTTCGGTTTCCAGGAGGAAAAGTACTTCGAGGCACAACCTGGGGCGGAGGCAGTACCCAAAGTGCAATTTTGAGAGATGCCCGGGCGAGGAAGGAGCTGTGATGCATCGCTGCGTGTTTTGGATGTGGGAAGGTGTTCGCAAGCTGGCGCGCCTGCACATCGGCTGGCGGGCTTGGATCGGGTTTGTCGGTGCCGTGTCGGCGGGCTGCGGCGGGGGAGGCGACATCAGCGTGCCGGCGCCACCTCCGTGCAACCCCAACACGAAGGTTTGTTACGTTGCGCCTTTTGGAAGCGACACGAACTCGGGAGCCGATCCGAGTGTCCCGTTGGCCACCATTCGGCGCGCCGCGCAAATTGCGTCGAGCGACTACACGGTGATCGTGGCCCCAGGAACGTACCGGCAGGCGGTAACCACCACAGAGACAGGCGCCGCTCCGAAGCGGTTGACCTTTATCGCCCAGGGGCGCGTGATTTTGGACCTGCGCAATACCAATACCGGTCCCGGCTTCAACCTGGCCAATGTAGACGGCGCCATCATCGATGGTTTCACTGTGTGGGGCGCCAACGACGCAGGGATCGTACTCAAGAGTGGCAGCGACGGTGCGGCGATCCGGAACTGTGTTGTAGTTGCCAACAATGGCGACGGTATCCGGGTGCAGGATTCCGCCAGCGTTCTCGTGTTCAACAATTTGGTGTACGGCAACGCTGGAATCGGCATCCGGATCGGCGGCACGGTGCAAGGTTCACCCTCTGCGCAATTGCTGCACAATACCGTATTCGGCAACGGCGGGCGCGGTATTGAGATTGGGAACTCCAGCAAGGCATCCCCAGGGGCGTTAGTGTTGAACAATATCGTGCAGCAAAATGGCCTGGCGGCTGCGGGACAAGAAAACATCAAGGTGACGACGCAACCGCCGAGCCAGACCGGGTATCGCGGAGATTACAACTTAGTGTTCCCGGCAACGTACGCGCCTTCGGGTGCCCAGGGAATCCGGGGAGTACACGACATCAACCGCGACGCCTTGTTTGCCGATTCCATTACGGGGGACTTTCGCTTGCTGCCAGCAAGCCCGGCAATCGATGCGGGCGACCCCCTAAATGATTTCGTCGAGCTACGCCGCATCTTGCGCCAGCGCAGCACCACCGGCTTGGCTCTCGATAGCGGCCCATTGGACCTCGGCTACCACTTCCCGGCACCGTAAGCGCCGGTAGCGGCGACCCTGGTGGTCGCCCCAGGGTGCTCGCTTCATGGTGGGTTTGGTGGTACCGGCCGCGCATGACGAGCAAATCGAAAAGGTGGCTGGGCTCGGCCGCGGCAATGGTGCTGCTGGCATCGTGCCGCGGGCAGCACCAGGGGCCCGGAACCATCGAAGGGAAACGGGTAGACGATGCGATCGTAGCGGAGCGAGCTGCGAAAGATCGAAGCGCGGTCACGCAACTCGCGCCCGCGGCGACGGGGCAAAAGCAAATCCTGTTCGGCGATTTCCACGTCCACACGACCTTCTCTGCCGATGCGTTCCTCCGCAGCCTTCCCATGCTGCAAGGAGAGGGGACGCATCCCCCGGCAGATGCGTGCGACTTTGCGCGTTACTGTTCCGGCCTCGATTTTTGGAGCATCAACGATCACGCCGAGGCGCTCACACCGCGGCATTGGCAAGAAACCAAAGAAGCCATTCGGCAATGTAACGCCTTGGCGGGCGACCCAAAGAACCCCGATGTGGTCGCGTTCCTGGGGTGGGAGTGGAGCCAGGTCGGACGCACGGCGGCGGAACATTATGGTCACCGCAACGTGATCCTGAGACATACGGATGAGGAGCGCGTGCCCAAACGCCCGATTAGCGCTTTGGATGATCAGTTGATTGGCGCGCTGCGCGCCCCGGCTCCGTTGCGCCAACGGCTGCTGTTTCCACTTCTCGATTGGCCGAACCGCCAGCGGTATTACGACTTTGGCGAGTTTCAGCGCGAAAACCGCGAGGTTCCCCTTTGCCCGCGAGGAGTGGATACACGCGAATTGCCGCCCGACTGCCACGAAAATGCTCGCACGCCGGCGGAGTTGTTCGAAAAACTCGCGCAAGGTGGTTACGAGGCGATCGTGATTCCACACGGAACCACCTGGGGTTTTTACACACCGCCCGATGCGTCGTGGGACAAGCAGCTCGTTGGCCGCATGCACGACCCGAGCCGGCAGTTCTTGTTCGAGATTTACTCTGGGCACGGGAACTCCGAAGAGTACCGGGAATGGCGCCCGGTCGCTTTCGACGACAAAGGCGAGCCCATATGCCCGGCCCCGACGAAAGACTACCTTCCGTGTTGCTGGCAAGCCGGAGAAATTATCCGCAAGCGTTGCGGCAATATCCCGGCAGGCGAGTGCGAGCGCAGGGTCGCGGAGGCCCGGAAGAACTACCTGAAAGCGGGTGTCGCCGGGCAGCGCACGATACCGGGTGCCGAGGTCGAAGATTGGCTCGACTGCGGCCAGTGCCGCAACTGCTTCAATCCGGCCTTCAATTACCGGCCCGCCAACTCGGCACAGTACATCTTGGCGCTGTCGAACTTCGATGATGGGCGTCCGCGCCGTTTTCGGTTTGGCTTTATGGCGTCGAGTGACAACCACAGCGCTCGCCCGGGCACAGGCTACAAGGAGTACGGGCGCCGGATGATGACCGAGGCTGCGGGTGCGCGCGACGCCAAGTGGCGCGAGCGGCTGTTGCGCCCGGAAAAGCCGCAGCCCGAGTCACGCCCGTTCGATCCGGCGCGTTCGAATCTCCAACCCTTTCAGATCTTGGAATTCGAGCGGCAAGCCTCGTTCTTCATGACCGGTGGCTTGATTGCCGTCCACTCCGAAGGGCGCGACCGCGATGCGATTTGGAGAGCCCTGCAACGCAGGGAGGTGTACGCCACGAGTGGCGACCGAATCTTGCTCTGGTTCGATCTCTTGCAAGACGGCGGCACGGCGGTGCCCATGGGCGCGGAAACGGTGCACTCACAAATGCCCCGGTTCCGCGTGCGGGCCATTGGAGCGCGGAAACAGTTGCCGGGCTGCCCCGACTATGCCCGGCGCGCGCTGACTCCGGAGCGCCTCGACCGCCTTTGCCGCGGCGAATGTTACAACCCGAGCGATGAGCGCCTTCGGATTACCGAGATCCATGTGATTCGCATTCGGCCTCAGGAATCCCCGGCGGAACCCATCGGTAGTTTGATCGAGGATCCCTGGCGGCGATTCGAGTGCCCAAACAGCAGCGCCGGTTGCGAGGTCGAGTTCGAGGATCCGGATTATCCGCGCGCGGGACGCGAGTTCATTTACTACGTGCGTGCCTTGCAAGAGCCGACGCTCGCCGTCAACGCTGGTGGACTCCGCTGCCGCTACGACGAGCAGGGCAATTGTCTGGAAGTTCGCCCTTGTTACGGCGATTATCGGACACCCTACGAGGACGATTGCCTATGGCCGAATCAAGAACGCGCGTGGTCGAGTCCGATTTACCTCCGCCCGCCGAGCTAGGCAGGACTGAGCGGTTGGCGCCGCGGCGCGCGTATTGGTTGTTTGCCCTTGGGGTCACTGCCGGAATCGTACTGGCGGCATTGGGAATTACGCGCTCGGATCGCGAGCGCCGCCCGCTCCCTGCAGGCGCCATCGCACGCGTGGGCGATGCGCTCGTGTGGCGGAACGAGCTCGAGCGTACCGTGGCTGCACTGGCGCAAGACCGCAAAACTCCCCTGACCGAGGCCGACCGCGCGTTGGCTTTGCAGCGGATTGTCGAGGAAGAACTCCTTCTGCAACGCGCCCTCGAGTTGGATCTGCCGCGCACCGACCTGCGCGCGCGGCGCGCCTTGATTAGCGCAGTGGTGGATTCGGTGGTGGCCACCCAGGAGAACGCCGAGGCAAGCGACGCGGAGTTGCGCCGCTTTTACGAGGCGAATCGCGCTTGGTTTACGGGTCCCGACTTGTACCGCGTGCGCCAGATTTGGTTTCGGGTGGATGCGCAGGAAGAGGCGCCGGCCGCGGAGGCGAAAGCACAGGCCGCGTACGAAAAAATCCGCGCCGGAGCGACATTCGAGTCGGTTCGGGAGCAAGACGGCGACCCGGAATCGCCTCCGCTGCCTGATAGCTTGCTCACGCCGGGGAAGATCGGCGAGCTTTTAGGTCCCACGGCGCTCCGTACCGTCATGGAACTGGCTGCCGGTGCCGTGAGCCGCCCGGTGCGCTCGGCCACCGGCTATCATATCTTGACTGTTTTGGAGCGGCGTTCGGGAGAGCCGCCACCCTTTGAGGAAATACGCGCTCAAGTTGCAGCGGAGTTTCGCCGCCGCGCGGCCGACCAAGCGTTGCGGACGTACCTCGACGAATTGCGCGCGCGGGCAACGATCGTGTTGGCTCCCGACGCCGCGGGGCTGGTAACCCCTCCGGGTGGTCGTCCATGAGTCGCCCTCCCTCGCCTATGGGTAGGCGGTTATGGCTTGCCGCCGTCGTGGCCGGCAGCTTCGTGGGTGGCCCCGCAGCTCTCGGCCACGACCGCACCCATTCGTATTCCACCTGGCGCTTCGAAGGTGCGGCGGTGCAGGTCACCGTACGTTTGGCGGAGCTGGATACCACCCATTTCGAATGGGGCGTGTACCCTCAGGCGGAACGGGATCGCGCCTTGGCAGAGTACCTTCTTGCGCACATCCGGCTCGTCGCGGGCGACAAACCCTGCACACCGTTAGAGGCGGTACGGACGCATCACCCGGGAGCCGGGCGCTTGGCCGTGTCGTGGTCGCTGCAGTGCGCGCCCGCCGCTCCGCTGCGGCTACGTGCCGATGTTTTGTTCGATGTGATCCCGACGCATTTGCACTTCGTGCGCGTGGAAGGGTTGGGTCCAAAGCCCGAGGAGCGTGTGCTCACGGCGACCCAGCGCGAGTGGGTCTTGGCTACCGGCAAAGAGGCGTCGCAAGGCAGCGCGCCGAGCGGCTTTCTGGATTACGTGCTGCTGGGAATCGAACACATTGCCAGTGGGTACGACCATCTGGCCTTCGTCATTGCGCTGATTCTCCTCGGTGGCTCCTTTGCTTCTCTGGCAAAAGTAATCACCGCGTTCACCCTGGCTCACAGTGTTACGTTGGCACTGTCCGTGTCGGGGTGGCTGCGGCCGGAGGCTGCCGCGGTGGAAGCACTCATTGGTTTTTCCATTGCGATGGTGGCGACGGAAAATCTCTGGCTGCGCACGGGGCACCAGTGGGGAGGCGTATGGCTACTTTCGGCCGCCACCATGGCCGTTGCGACTCTCTCTTTCTTGGGTGTCGGGCGCATCCCGCCGCTCGTGGCCACGGGTGTCGCCTTGTTCGCGTTGTCCTTTTTCGGGTTGGCGCAATGGCTGCACGGAAGGGAGTCGCCGCGCTGGGGCGTGGCGTTTCTTTTCGGCTTGGTGCACGGTTTTGGCTTTGCTTCGGTGCTGCTCGACGTGGGTTTGGCGCCGGCGGCATTGGCGGTGGCGCTGGCGGGCTTCAACATCGGTGTCGAACTCGGGCAGTTGGCGGTGGTGGCGCTGGCGTGGCCAGCTTTACGATGGCTCGAGCACCGAAGGCCCGCGTGGAGCGGCTGGGTGGTAGATGGAACGTCCGCTGTGGTGCTGGCTTTGGGGACGTACTGGTATCTTTCCCGGACTTACGGATAAAAACAGGCGCCGAGGAGATTGCACCCATGCGCGCGGCGTTTTGTCCGGAACCAGGGAAAATCGAAGTTCGCGCCGTGCCCACTCCCGAGCCGGCGGCAGGCGAAGTGGTGGTGCGCGTGCGCGCTTGCGGGATTTGCGGCAGCGACTTGCATTTTTACAGCGGCCAATTTCCGCCGCCGCCGGTTTGTCCCGGACACGAAATTGCTGGCGAGGTTGCGCGCGTGGGTGCGGGTGTCACCCGTGTGCGCGAAGGCGACGCGGTGGTCGTCGAGCCGCTAGTGACGTGCCAGCAATGTTCCTTTTGCCGCAGTGGCCATTATCAGCTCTGCCGGCAATTGCGTGTGCTGGGGAATATGGTGGACGGCGGCTTTGCCGATTTCGTGCGGGTGCCGGAGTACGCTATCTTTCCGCTGCCGGTTCGGCTCGATTGGGCTGTGGCAGCTTTGGCCGAACCGCTGGCCGTGGCGGTACACGGGTTGCGGATTGCACCGGTGCAAGCTGGCGACTGCGTAGCGGTGTTAGGAGCCGGGACTATCGGACTGCTCACAGTGGCGGCGGCAACGGCCAGTGGCGCCAGCGAAGTTTGGGTCACAGCACGCCATCCGCAGCAGGCCGAGGCGGCGATGAAGCTCGGGGCTACGCGGGTGTTTACGGGCACGAACGCGTATGCGGACCTCGCCGTGGCGGCAGACGAGCGGGCACCTGACGTGGTGGTGGAGACGGTGGGGGGGCACGCGGACACACTGGAGCAAGCCTTGCCATTGGTGCGGCGCGGCGGGTGCGTGGTGGTACTGGGGATTTTTAGTTCCATGCCGCGGCTCAACGGCATCCTGCTAGTCATCAAGGAGGTACGTGTCGTCGGATCCATGACGTACGGGCGCACAATTGCCGGCGCAGATTTCGAGCGCGCCCTCGATCTTCTCGCAAAAAACGGCCCGGTTCTTGGGCAGATCGTCACCCATCGCTTCGAGCTCGAAGACATTGCGACCGCCTTTGCCACGGCAGCAGACAAAGGGTCGGGCTCGATCAAGGTTTCTGTGGTAGCGGCGACTGGGTGAGGTTCGAGAATCGTGGCATCAGGCAGTGCGCCGGGAGAGACTCATCCCGGGAAATTCGCCTGAGCATCCAAGTGAAAGGGAGGGCGGGTTGGCCGGGCGAGACGGCGGAGGACGCGTAGGCACTGAGAAGACAAATTTTCTGTGGCCAAGCCGAACGTTTACTCTTGACAAACGACGCGGCTTGTGTGGTAGAAGGGCGGCGCGCACTGGAGGGAGAGGCAAAAGCGAAAGTTCAATCTAATGGTAGAGGAGCCTTCGGGCTGCATCTGCCTCATGCGCGGGAGTCTCAGGAGGGAGCCAACGATGAAGCAATGGGGAGCACGCGAACGAGCCGCGGTCAGTTGGATTGTGCTTGCAAAAGGAGCCTGCGCCCGGGGGAAAACGAGTAGCGGTGGCTGGGCAACGTTGCTGGCGCTGGCCGGCAGCCTAGTTTTGGCCGCGCCAAGTTTCGCCGGTTTAGGGGGCGCGAGTAACAACGCCACGGGGAGTAGCTGCAGTGGGTCGAACAACGCGGATGGGTTTTGTGGCTTTGGCACGAGCATCCCCATCAACACCTCCACCCAGATGCGATTCCGCTACGCCTGGAACATCAACGCCGACGTGGGTGTGTTTTCCACGCGCGACACTTCGGGGAACGCTCAACACAACATCTCGTTCACCGCGACTGCGGTCAAAGGTTACCGGATCACGGTGACGCCACAAATCGTGGGTATCGCACAAGTCAACAACGATACTCCCGGTTGTAACGGGCGGGCGACGATCAGTGCGGTAACTGGTTCCACCAATATCACGCCGACTTCGGGAAGCGTGACTGGCTGGTTCGGTGGTGCCAACACGGGGAACAGCGGTGGTTCGCAAATCCCGTTCAATAACAGCGGGTCTGCGATCTGGGAGCGGTTCAGCGGGGGCGCGGCGCAAACCCACACGTTTACGTTCACGTGGAACGGCAGTGTGCGCAGTAACTCGTGCGAAGCGGCGGTGCGGGTCGGGCAGCAGAACGGAACGACAACCGGTTGTGGGGCTTGCGGGTACCCCGGAAGCCCAAGCCGGGACATCAACGCGGATGGCCAATTCCTCACCGTGAACTTCCAAGAACTTTGTGGAGACGGGGTGGTGCAGTCCTCGTTGGGCGAGCAGTGCGACCTAGGCGGGGCGAATGGCTCGCCGACGTCGTGTTGCACGTCGGACTGTCAGCTTCGTGCGGCCGGCTCCGTTTGCCGCGCGGCCGTGAGTGTGTGCGATGTAACGGAAACGTGTACCGGCTCGAGTCCGAATTGTCCCGCGGACAGCTTCGCCCCATCAGGCACCCTCTGCCGCAGTGCGGCCGGGATTTGCGACGTGGCGGAGTTCTGCACGGGCACGAGTAACTCTTGTCCACCGGATGGCTTCCAGCCCGCCTCGACGGTATGTCGGTCATCCACCGATCTCTGCGACGTAGCCGAGAACTGCACGGGCACCAGCGCGGCGTGCCCGGCGGATGGAGTGAAGCCTTCAGGGACCTTCTGCCGTGCAGCCAGCGGCGATTGCGATGCGGATGATTTTTGTACCGGAACCTCGAAGGTTTGCCCGCAAACTTACAAGCCTAACACGGTGGTTTGTCGCCCCTCCGGTGGCGTCTGCGATATTGCCGAGAACTGTACCGGCACGAGCGCCACGTGCCCGGCCGATGCGAAGCAGCCGACGTCGTTTACTTGCCGTCCGGACAGCGGCCCATGCGACGTGGCGGAAAACTGCGATGGTGTCAGCAACAACTGCCCTGCGGATGCAGTGCGGCCCAACGGTTATGTGTGCCGTAATGCGGCTGGAGTCTGCGATGTTGCGGAAACCTGTGATGGCACGAACAAGACTTGTCCGGCCGACGCGAAGAGTACCGCGGTGTGCCGGCCGGCTGCGGACGTTTGCGACGTTGCCGAGAGCTGCGACGGCGTGAACAACGACTGCCCGGCAGACCAATTCCTGCCTTCTTTGACGGTGTGCCGCCCAGCGGCGGGCGTTTGCGATGTGGCGGAAAACTGCACGGGTACGGCTGCGGCCTGTCCGGCGGACGCGAAGCAACCGAACACTGTGGAATGTCGGGCAGTGGCCGGGATTTGCGACGTGGCGGAATTTTGCACGGGCACCGCGAACGACTGTCCTGCCGATAGCTTCCAGCCGGCCACCACACTTTGCCGCGCCGGCTCGGGGAACCCCAATGGCGGCAGCGTCTGCGACCCCGACGAGTTTTGTACCGGTACGCAGGCCGCGTGTCCGCCCGATGTCGTTCAGCCTGCGGGAACCGTTTGCAATCCGGGCTCCGGCAATCCCAACGGCGGCAGTGTCTGCGACCCAGATGAAGTGTGCAGTGGGGTTGCGGGCGAGCCGTGCCCACCGGACAGCTTCGCCAGCAGCTCGGTGGCATGCCGTGTAGGCACGGAGAGTGCCGATGCCGGGCGCGATGCGGTGTGCGATCCGACGGAGTTCTGCCCAGGGGTGCCGGATCAGCCGTGTCCAGTCAATTTCGTCCGGCCGAGCGGGTTCGTGTGCGACGTTGGATCTGGAAACCCGAACGGCGGCAGTGTTTGCGACCCCAACGAGGTGTGCAGTGGTGTGCCCGGCCAACCCTGCCCGCCGGATACTTTCGCCAATAGCTCTGTGGTGTGCCGCGTCGGCACGGAGGCGGCGGACAGCACGCGCGACGCGGTGTGCGACCCGTCGGAGTTCTGCCCAGGCGTGGCGGGCGGAGCTTGCCCGGCAGACGTTGTAGCGCCGGCAACCACGGTGTGTGATTTTGGCTCCGGAAATCCCAATGGCGGTAGCATTTGCGATCCCGACGAGCATTGCAGCGGTGTAGCCGGGCAAGCGTGCCCGCCGGATTTTATCCAACCTGCCGGCACAGTGTGTAACGCGGGCACAGATGCGGCCGATGCGAGTCGAGATGCGATTTGCGACCCGCAAGAAGTGTGCAGTGGCTTTGCCGACGACCCGTGTCCGCCGGACTTCGTACGGCCGGCTGGAACGGTGTGTGACCTCGGTTCGGGCAACCCTAATGGCGGGGCCGTGTGCGACCCGGATGAGACGTGCAGCGGCAACGCCGACGACCCATGCCCGGCGGACTTCTTCGAAACCAGCTCTGTGGTCTGCCGTGCCGATGCGGGCGAGTGCGACGTGGGCGAGAACTGTCCGGGGTCCCCGGATCAACCTTGTCCGGCGGATAGCTTCGAGCCGAACGGCGCGGCCTGCGGTGATTCCACGGACAATGATTGCACCAATCCCGACACTTGTGACGGCGCCGGCAACTGCTTGCCGAATCATGAGCCGGTGAATGTGCAGTGCTGGGGGCCGAACCCCGATTCCAATGGCTTCAACCCGCTCGGCAACACCTGCAAGTTTGCGTGCGATGGCTCGGGATCGTGTGTGTCGCACATCACGCCGAACTGCTGTGGGAACGGAATCGTGGAGGGCGGCGAGCAGTGCGACGATGGTAACCAGTACTCCGGCCTTCCCCCTGCTCCGGATGGGAGCTTGGAGTTCTGCCCGTCGGATCCGGCCTTCAACTGCCAGTATGTTGCTGGTACGACCAGCCTGTACGTTCGCGGCAGCAGCAAGAATCCGGCAACCGACGTCAAGAGCTGCCAGGTCGAATTCGTGGTCGTCAACCCGAACAATCCGCCCGACCGCTTCGGATTGGCCGATTATCGCCAGACTTGTCTCGACCAAGATCCGACCTGCGACTTCGATCCTCTGCCTGGCCGTTGCGGGTTTATCGTCGTGGGTTGTGTCAACGTGGCCGACCCGAATTTACCGGCCTGCTCCCCTGCAGCGAACAACGGCGTGCGCGAGCTGAGCGTGCTTCCGCTGATGACGGCGCTCGACCTGTTCCCGATTGCGCAAGCGCAATACCAAGCCAACACGACGCAGTTGGCCCAGGCGCTGACGCAATTGTTCGACCCGTCCAACCCGGGCGCCGGGTTTACGAATCAAGCTCCGCTGTCGGCAGCGCAACAAAACCTGTGTAGCTCGCCGCGCATTCTTACGGTATTCTCGGCTTCCCCACGGCCGAACGAGAGTGCACGAGCACGCTTTAGTTTGCGGGTGAAGTCCAAGGACGGGCGCTTGCCGATCGGCCGCCAGAAGCGGACATTGCTGCGACTCACCTGTCAAGCACGGCCCTTGCCGTGATCGTTCAGACCTTCCCTTCCTGAGCGGAGCACGGGGCAGCCTTTGGGGCTGCCCCGTGCTTTTTCGGGCCAACGCGCTGGCGCGGCTGTGGGTTCGTGACGCTCCACCATCCTCTCGCACGTGGATTCTCCCTCTCCCTCTGGGAGAGGGGGGACAGTGCCACCGGATCTTCCATCGAGGCACCTTGCACGTGGAGTCCCCCTCTCCCTCTGGGAGAGGGGATAGGGGTGAGGGCCTCTTTTGCCAGCACAGGCGCACACGGCACGTCACGCCTTGCCCTTACCGGGCCCTCACGGGCCAACGTCTCCCAGAGGGAGAGGGCGCAGGGGCTACGGGGCGCTTGCAGTGGGGCAAACCTACAGTCAATGCATAAGGTGCGTGAAGCAACAAAAAAAAATCGCCCAGAATGGCAGGAAACAAGGGCCAATTCCGACAAGGTCGGGAGGGCAGAGGCGAACCAGGGCGACCGCGGGAGTTTTGCCTGCGAAGAACCGAGGCCTGCGACGCTGGTGGAAGATCGGATTCGTGTTCCTCGCTGTGTTGACAGCCTACATCCCAGCGTTGAACGCCGGCTTCGTTTGGGATGACGACGATTACGTGACTCGGAATCCGACGCTGCGCACCTGGTCGGGCCTCGCGCGCATCTGGTTCGATCCTCGAGCGCTGCCGCAGTACTACCCGCTGGTGCACACCACGTTTTGGCTGGAGTATCGCCTGTGGGGACTCCACCCCTTCGGATACCACTTGGTGAACGTGCTGCTGCACGCGGCGAATGCGGTGTTGGTCTGGCGCGTGCTCGCGCTGTTGGAGCTTCCCGGCGCATTCCTCGCCGGGCTCTTGTTCGGTTTGCACCCGGTACACGTGGAGTCGGTGGCCTGGGTGACGGAGCGGAAGAACACCTTGAGTGGCTTTTTCTTTTTGCTGGCGGCGTGGGCGTTTTTCCGCGGGCTACGATCGGGGCTGGCGAGACAGGGCCGTTGGTTTTGGGGGGCCGGGGGCAGCTTTGTGGCCGCACTTCTCAGTAAAACGGTCACCGCTACGTTGCCCGTGAGCCTCGCCGTCGTAGCGTGGGCCAAGGGGTGGTGGAGCCGCGCTTTGGTGTGGCGCTTGGTGCCATTGTGCCTCGTGGGAGCGACCCTGGCAGCCGTCACGGTGTATCTCGAGACCGCGCACGTGGGGGCTCGTGGGCCCGATTGGGATCTTTCGTTTCTGCAGAGAGTACTGATCGCGAGCCGCGCTCTTTGGTTTTACCTGGGGTGCTTGGTGTACCCGGTGAACCTTGCGTTCATCTACCCGCGCTGGGAGATCTCTGCGAACGACCTTGCGGCGTACGTGCCGCTGGTGTCGAGCGTCGGAGTTGGAGTTTTGCTGGCCGTGGGATCGCGTTGGTGGTCTCCGTGGCCGCTCGTTGCAGCGCTGTACTTTGCGGTCTCCCTGGGTCCCGCGCTCGGCTTCGTGAACGTGTTCCCGATGCGCTACTCTTTCGTAGCGGATCATTTCCAATACTTGGCGAGCATCGGCCCCTTGGCGCTTGCGGCTGGCCTGGCCGCGCGCGGCTACGCGTGGTTCGTCGAGATGGGGCGGGACCGAGCTGCAAACATCGTAATGACCGTGGCTGGGTTGAGCGTTCTCGTTTTGCTGGGTGGACTCACATGGAGACAAGCCACCGTTTACCAGGACCTGGAAACTCTCTGGCGCGACACGTTGCGCAAGAATCCGCGCGCTTGGATGGCGCACAATAACTTGGGTTTGCTGTTGCTCGAACGGGGCGATGTCGTGGGGGCCGAGCAACACTTCCGCCAGGCTCTGGAGGCCAAGCGGGATGATAGCTTCGCCAAGAACAACCTCGGCCTTCTCGAGGCCCAGCGGGGAAACTTCACCGCCGCGCTGGATTGGTTCCGCCAAGCGGTGGAAGAGGATCCGACCAACGCGGAGGCGCCAAACAATCTCGGCAACACTCTGGCGCAACTCGGCCGCTGGCCCGAGGCAGAGGCTGGGTATCGCGAGGCACTGCGTCGCAATTCACGCTCCGCGGATGCCTGGAACAACCTAGCCAACGTGCTGGCCTTGCAGGGCAACACTGCCGAAGCATCCCGAGCTTATGAGCGGGCGATCCAGCTCGACCCGGACTACGCGACGGCTTACTTGAATTATGCGCGGTTGCTTGCCCAGACCGGACGCGTTTCCGACGCTCGATCCCTATTGAAACGGCTTCGCAGGCGGGACCCGGCGAATCCAGAACTGGCGCAACTGTGGCGCGTGCTCGCGGCGGACTCGGGCGGCCAACTTCCGAGCCGTTAACCGGCACTTCTGCTTTAGAGGTCGTGACTCTTCGAATGTACGTTTGCGAGTCGAAGAGCTTGGTGGGGGATACCCTTACGTTTCCGCCTGACCTGTGCTCCACGCGTCTGGTGCAGCGACTCGGCAGGCAATGGTGCTGTGCAAACGGGGAAACATTCTGACGATGATCGCGGTGAAGTGCCGTGCGAGGGTCCGAGCACGGGCGCTCCGGGGCGGTGGGAGCCAAAACCGAGACGAAAATTGCCAGCCCATCTCTGGCAGCGCGTCAACAAACGAGCCCGTGCGCTCGCGCACAGATCATCGCATGTTTTGTGTTTTTTGTTCGTGCCACAAGCAAATTTTCCCTTGCGTGCATGGCGTGCGTGTGGTTGCATGCGATGCATCGTACCAGCGCGGTTGCCCGCTGCGTCGAATGGGCGGCATGGCCATCGCTGGAGAGTTGGGGAGTTGGCAGTGAAAAAATGTAATGGTTGGAACGCCGGCAGGCTGTGGTCTCGGATGATGCCCCTGGCGGGTGCCGTACTGGCGCTGCTGGCCGGTGCGCGTGCAGCCGTGGCCGCACCGGTACCGACCGCAACCCTAGCCGTTCCGGCAGAAGTAATGATCGGAGAGACATTCTCCTTCACGGTGACTTTCGATAACACGTCGCCGACCGATGTCGGGTATGGGCCGTACATGGACCTCGAATTGCCGGCGATTGGCGCCGATGGTGCCGGCCCTGCCACCGATGACGGTATCGGCTTTGTTTCGGCAACTTACCTGGGGTTCCCCGTCAACGCGCAGGTGCTCACGTGTCCCGTGGCGAGCCATCCTTTCACCGGGCTTCCCGTATCGTGCACCGCCGGGAATCAACTTGTCGTGCTGGAACTGCCTTTTGGAAGCTTCACGAACGACCAGCCGCCCGCCCCGATTTCGGTCACGGCGAGTCTGAGTAACCTTGCCGACCTCGGCGTTGCGCTGGCGATCAATGCTCGGGGAGGTTTCCGCTATGGTGCGGATCCGCTGGACAATCCCGGCAGCGACCCGCCGATCCTGGGGCCGCTCCACAGCGCGTCGGTGACGCCCACGCTGCTCCGTTTGTCGAAAGCGTACAATGGACCGGAGGACGAAACCGCAACGGGCCCGAACTTCCCCCGCCGCTACACCGTTACGGTTGACGTTGCCAGCGGTCAGACCTTGTCGAACCTCGACGTGATCGATCTCCTGCCGAACAACCTGGCCTTCGTTTCTGTGGTTTCCATTACCCCTGGCAGCGGCACCGTGATCACCTCGCCACCGGTAAATGTCGCTTCCAATCCGCCGAACAATGAGTTGCGGGTGCGGTTTGCCTCGATTGTCGGCGGGCCAGGCCCAGATGCGACTGTGGTATTCGAGTTTTTCGTTCCCCAATTCGATGCAGACGGCAATCCGGTCATCCCTCCGCAGACGGGCGACGACCGGCTGTCGGAAAACCAGGCACGTGCCGAAGCGAGCTGGGTTCCCATCGACAGCCGTGACCCGATCACTCCGGTTACCGTGGATCCGCCCGGGCCGGAGCACGTCCTCAATGATCGTTCCATTGCCGTTCAAAAGTCGGTCAACATCGTGAGCGACGTGGGGCCCGTAGGCGCCTCGCCGGGCGATGTGCTGGAGTACACGTTGGAATTCCAAATTTCTGACTTTTTCGCGTTTCAAAACGTGCGCGTGCAGTACGACGTGCTGTCCGACGGGCAGCGCTTCGACACGACGTTCGTGCCCACGTTGTCGGTGACCGAGAATGGCGCCACGTCCAGCGGGCCTTTCGATCCCAGTAATTATTCGGTCACGGTAGACAGTCCGGGTACGGGCACTTCTTCTGTCTTTTTTGACATTTCCGGCGAGCGGATCTTGCGAGGTTTGCCCGGGATGCTCCTCGGAGGACTTGTACCCGACGGGGGGGCTCCCAACGATGGGCCGACCATCGGGACGATTCGCTACCGTGCGGTCATCCAAGATCAGTACAGCGACAACTTCCCCTCGGGCGAACCGAGCCTGAACAGCCGTGACTTTTTGTCCAACTCGGTGCGCATCGTGGGCGATGTGCTCGATTCGAGTACGCTGACGCCAACCGGGTTCGACGAGGACGACGACAGTGGCGCGGGGGTGAGCATTGCGATCGGGCCACTGTCCAAGTCGATATACGCGCGCAACGGTGTGATCGGTTCCGTAACTCAAATTGCGCCTGGAGATACGATCACCTTCCGGCTCCAGTACACCATCCCCACGGGCGATATCGAAAACTTCCGCTTGATCGACTGGTTACCGTTGCCCGTCCTGTTGGCCACCGAGGTGACCACGTTCAACGACGTCATTTCGGCTACGCCCCCGGCTGCGGGCGAAGCGCAGTTTGGCCCGGCCGACACGTTCCGGACTTTCTCGGGCATCGTGCCCTCGGTCGCTGTGGATGCGACGGCAAACTCGGTGGAGTTCAACTTCGGCACGTTCGCGAACTCGGCCAATAATCCCCAGGTCGTGGATGTTTTGTTCACGGTTACGGTCGGGGCCGCTCCTTTTGCGGACGGCTTGTATTTGACCAATCAATTGCGTGCGGTAGAGCAAAACACGTTCGTTCAAACGTCGATCGCGGACAATATCATTCAGTTTCAACTCACCGAGCCGGTAGTCGTGTGGGGAAACAACAAGGGGGCAGTGGCTTCCTCGAACCCAGCCGCGACCTTCAGCCCAGCGGTGGTCGGGCCGGTCAGCTTCACGCCTCCGGGTAGTGGCTGCCCGCGTTTTACCGGAACCATCAATTCCAACGGGCTCGCAAGTAATCCGATTCGGAGCGACGTGGCCAACATTGACGCAGGGGACCTGGTGACCTTCGCGATCGTGGTCCAGAACACTGGCACCGGGCTGCACGGCGCCTTCGATGTGCGCGTGCGCGATGTCCTACCTCCGGGCTTTTCCATTCCTTCGGGGGGACCGAACATTTGCGTGACCGACGGCACCGGTGCATCCATGCCGTTTGTGAACTTGGGAGGTGGGTTGTTCGACCCAAGTGGCGGCATCGAGCTCGTGGATCCCGGGCCCACCAGCGTGCCGGAGGGCGCGCTCGATCCGTATAGCCCGACGAGCGGTCGAAACATTGCGGTGATCACCTTCGATCTCGTTGCCGATGGTCCGGGTGACCCCAACCCGGTGCGTCCGCGCCAGGTGCTTTCCAACACGGCTGTGTTGTTCAACGTCGCCGGCGTTGAAGGTGGCCCCGACCATACTCTCACGGATCCGTCGGACAGTGCCACGGGAACAATAGCATCGCCGGCGGTCGCCAAGACAATTCAGGCGATTGCACCCAACGGCACGGGTGGATCGAGTGTCACTGCGGGTGATGTGGTGACGTATCGGATCCAGGTGACACTGCCTGAGGGTGTCACCCCGGGGTTGACCTTGACCGACTTGCTGCCGGCTGGATTCGAGTACGTCAGTGGCTCGGTGGCCGTGATTCCGGGTACGTTCAACGGGACGGTCACCACGACTCCGTCGGTCAACGTCACTGGAAGCGTGGCGTCGGGCCAAACGGTGACGATGAGTTTTGGCAACGTGAGCGTCAACGCGGATAACGACCCTGCCACGAATACCTTCGTGGTTACGTTCGACGCCCTGGTCCGTGACGTAGCGCAAAACTCCGGTGCTTCGAGCCCGCAAAACAAGACCAACCGCGTGGATCTCGATTTCACCGGGAATCCGGGCGGACCAGTGACCTCGGCCGTGACCACACAGTTCCGGGAGCCCCGCCTGACATTGAGCAAGACCATGGCACCCGCGAACCCGGACGCGGGGGACACGGTGACGATTACCCTCGTGGTGACAAATACCGGGACCTCCCAAGCGCACGACGTGGTGGTGACGGATACGCTGCCGGTAGATTTGTTCGACACCACCCCGATCGTGTCGGTGAACGAAGGCACGACCCCAGCCGGATTTGTCTTCTCGTACGCGCCGCCAACGGTCACGTATATCGGCGGTCCGATTCCCGCCGGAGCTTCGCGGACCTTCACATTTACCGCAGTAGTGCGGGCCAACGTGGTATCGGGCTCATCTTACATCAACAGCGCCAGCGCAACGGGCGATTCCCAAGCAGGGGTGGTCCCGGAGCAGCGATCCACGACGGGGAATGGCTCGGCGACAGCGTCGGTCCCGGCGACGACGGCCACGAAGGACGTCACAGCGACTTCGGAGCCGACGACCGACCCAGGCGACGGCAATGCTAACGCCAATCCGCCGGTTGCGATTGGCGAGGTCGTGACCTTCCGGCTCACATTCACGATTCCGGAAGGTATTACGCGCTCGGTCACGCTGGTAGACTCGCTACCTGCGGGGCTGCAGCATATCCCCGGCACGGCGTTCCTGACACGCAACAGTGCGGCACTGAATTCGGCAAATAACCCCGGAGGCATCAATAGTGCCCCGCCGGGAACCCCCGTTGCCGTGTCACTGTCGGGCATTTCCGGCGACATCACGCTCGACTTGGGCGACGTAACGAACTCCGACACGAACAACGCAAGCCCCGAGCGCTACACCCTCACGCTTAACGCTGTCGTGATGAACATCGTGACCAACAATGCAGGCACAACACTCTCGAACACCGGTCGCATCCGCTACCTGAACTTCAGTGGGGTCCAGCAACAAGTCAGCACGAGCCCGCGGCTGGTGCATGTGGCGGAGCCGGTTCTGCAAGTAGACAAGACGGCCAGCCCCACGACGGTGCAAGGCGGTGATTTGGTGACCTTCACGCTGGTGATCTCGAACACAGCTTCGGGAACCAACGCAGCGAGTGCGTTCGATTGGCAACTGACCGACCCGCTACCCGCCGCGTATGTGTCGCCGAGCGTCAGCTCCGTGAATCCTGGTGGGTCGGGAGCGACAGTCAACGCATCGTTTTCCGGCAATACGCTCACGGTAACGATTGACCAATTGGATCCCGGCGAATCGGTAACCGTGACCTACACTGCGACCGTGGATCCGGGAGTGTCCTTCAACCAAGTGATCACGAACTCCGCGGTGGCTACCGCCACCAGCCTGCCGGGCACCAACGGTACGGGTGGAGTCACTCCGGGTGCACCGGGTTCCGCGACCGGAGAACGAACGGGAACCGGCGGAGTGAACGACCTCGTGGCTTCGGACACAGCGCAGGTGACAGTACAAGGCCCGACACTGTCGAAGTCCACGGTGAATCCGCAGAGTTACTACCCGGTCGAGGGTGTGGCTACCTTCCAGATTCTCGCTGCGGTGCCGGTCGGTACCACGCAAAACTTGGTGCTGACCGATGTTTTGGCGAGTGGTTTGGAGTACGTGAGCGGTTCCTTGTCCGTGACTCTGCCGCCCGGCGCCAGCTCGTCGAACGCTCCTCTGGTGGATTCGAACCCATCCTTCTTCTCGATTTCGGGTAGCACCTTGCAATTCAACTTTGGGAGCCTCGCCTCGCCGAGTTCGGGGAACCTGCAGATCACGTATAATGTTAGGGTCCGCAATGTACTGGCGAATCAGGATGGCACGCTGCTCGGCAACAGCGTTTCCATGTCATACCAGGACCCGAATAACCCCGGCACGATCAATGTGGGCCCAGTGTCCACTCCGGATCCGGTACGTGTCGGGGAACCCAACCTGGAGATGAACAAGGTTGTGCTAGCGGGCGGTGTGGGTGCGGATGCGGGCGATACTGTCCGCTGGCGCGTAACTCTAAGCAATCTGGGGCACACCATCGCGTACCAGTTGAACTGGCAGGATGTGTTGCCGAGTGGGCTCTACCAGATCCAGAACATCAGTGTGACCCCGAGCGGCGGTAACGTGTACCTGAACGGAACCACCACCACCGTGACCTCGGCTCATGCGGTGGTGAGCACGACCAACAACACCAACGATACCATTGGCCTGCCGCTACTGGAGTTGTGGCCGGGGGCCACGTTGCAAGTGGATTTCGACGCGGTGTTGATGAACACGGTGACCCCCGGGGAGGTGCTCAACAATGCTACCCGTGCGTCGTACACGAGCTTGGTGAGCGGCGGGCGCGACAATTCCAGCAGCCCCGGCAGCGTGGATGACGACGACAACTCGGTACGGAACAACTACGAGGAGTCCGCCAGCCAGGCGATCACTGTCGCGGCGGCGGTTTCGATCGACAAAACCGTAGCCGACCCGACGTACACCATCGGCGAGGAGGTGGATTATTCCATTCGCGTGGATGTGATCGAAGGGACAATTCCCAGCTTGATCGTCACCGACGTGTTGCCGGCTGGTTTGACCTACACCAGCCACGTCATCTCGTTTGGCCACATGGCGATGTCGGCTTCGAACCCGTCTTACAACACGCGTTTGGGCAGCGGACAAACCGTGCAGTTCGACTTTGGCGACATCCTGAACCCAGCCAACGGGAGCAGCAGCGACGACTATCTGCTGATTCAAATCCGAGCGCGGGTGGACAACATCGCGGCCAACCAGAACGGCACCGTTTTGCGCAACGGCGAGCAGGCCGAGGGCTCTTCGGTGAGTGTGCAGTATGGCTCGGGCACGCCGACCACAATCGTGTTCGATGCGGATGCGGGAACGCCAGGGATCCAGGGCGTGCCGGTGACTGTTGTGGAGCCCGAGCTGGAAGTCGAAAAAGTCGTGGCGCCCACCGCCCAGTCGCTGGGTGACGAGGTGATGTACACCGTTACGGTACGTCACGGCGCGGGCAGTACTGCGGACGCTTACGACCTGGTGATCACGGATACCTTGCCCAGCGGTCTGTCGTACGTGAGCGGGTCGGCGACCTTGCCGCCCGGAGACGTAACGGTTTCGGGCCAGACCCTTACCTTCCGCATTTCCGCGCTAACGGTTCTGGCAGGTTCGACGAGCTTTACGTACCGGGCTCGCGTCGAGCCGTATGCTGTGGTCGGTGACCAGTTGAACAACCAGGCCGTGTTGACCTGGGCGAGTCTGCCTGGTGCCACTGGAGCCCCAGACAGCGGGCGCAACGGGAGCGGCGGAGTGAACGACTACACGACGCTGGACACAGCCCCGGTCACCGTCGGCGGACAAGCGTTCATCGATGCGGTGAAAACCGTTGAAGATCTCAACGGAGGTGAGGTTCTGCCGAACGACATCCTGGAATACACCGTCGTGTTGACCAATGGGTCCGAGCCGGTCTCCAACGTCGTGTTCACAGACGTGCTGCCGCCGTACGTCACGTACGTCCCGGGCAGCCTGACCACCTCGGCTGGGTCGGCCAGTATCAGCGGGAGCACGATCACGGCAACGATCGGTGACTTGGACCCGGGCGACACAGTCGACATTGTATTCCAGGTCCAAGTGAACCCGGGTACACCCCGGCACACCGTGATCGCGAATCAGGGCGTGGTAGACTCTGACGAGACCAGTCCGGAGCCGACGGACTGGGACGGCGTCGACGAAAACGGCGACCAGCCTACGGTGGTCATCACGAAGAACAGTGCGCGCGGGCGGTTGCGTGCGACGAAGACGGTGGCCTTGCTTACGGACTCCGTCGCTCCCTCCGGCACGATCAATGACGGAGATACCATTCAATACACCGTTGCGCTGTTCAACGATGGGCCGGTAACTGTGGAGTCAGTGACGTTCACGGACGTTGTTCCCATGGGTCCTCCGGGCGTGATCGTTACCGGTATCGCTACGACCCAGGGCACCGCCCCGCCACCCTCGAACAATATTGTGATTCCCGACATCGGAGACATCGACCCCAACGAAACCGTGATCATCACGATCACGGGCGTCGTCAATGGCTCCGGCCTTTTCTGCAACCAAGGCACGGTCTCAGCACGTCAACCGGCATCTCTGCAAACGGACGACAACGGAAACTCTGACGACGGCATAGCGCCCACGTGCCTGACGTCCGCGCCCGCCGGTCTGACCGGAGATCCGGACTTGACCCTCGATAAATCCTTCCGCGTTGTGTCCGACACGAACGGAAGCGGCGGAATCAACCCGGGTGAGACGCTGTTGTACACGTTGACCGTGGCCAACCGGGGCAGCAGTGCGGCAACGGACGTGCGTTTGGATGACGCTGTACCGTCTCAGCTCACGCTCGTTCCGGGTAGCGTCATCGTCAGCCAAGGGGCGGTGATTAGCGAAACGCCTTTGCAGGTGAACCTCGGCATCTTGGACCCGGGAGCGGTCGCTTGGGTTCAATACCTGGCGACGGTGAATTCCGTGGCTCCGGGCACGCCGGTGACGAATACTGCCGAGGCTCGCGACGCGCAGGGGGATAGCGCCTCTGACTCCGCCAGTTTCACGGTGCAGGTGCCGTTCATTGACTTGAGCATCGCCAAATCTCACACCGGAAACTTCCGCGTGGGCGAAACCGGCACGTTCACTTTAGTGGTAACAAACCGCGGTATGTTGCCCACGAGCGGCGTGACGACGGTGCAAGATGCTCTGCCTGCTGGTTTGACGCCGCAGTCGGCTGCGGGCGCGGGGTTTAGCTGCACCATAAGCGGCCAAACCGTCACGTGTACGCACGCGAATGTCATCGCTCCGGGCGAGACTCGCACCATCGTTGTCGAAGTGGCGGTAGGGTCTGCGGCCTATCCTACGGTGACGAACGTGGCGACCGTGGCCACCCCTGGTGATGCCAATGCGGCAAACAACTCGGCGTCCGATCCTGTCCTGGTCCGGCTCGCGCCTGGAGGCGAGTTGCCGAGTAACTGTGGCATTGATGTCCGGAAGATGCACGCCGGCAATGCGGAGCCGGGCAGCGAGGTCGTGTACACGTTGTCTTGGACGACCAACTGCAGCGAGCCCCTGGCCGATGTCATCGTAGTGGACCAGATTCCGGCAATTTTGGAAGTGCTGGAAGCGTCGGCGAGCGATGGAACGGTCAGCGTCGACGGGCAGACCGTAACCGTGCGTGTGCCGAGCCTGCCGCCAGGACCAGCCCAAACAGCGACCATTCGCGTCCGAGTGTCGTCCACGGCCGTGAGCGGAACGTTGGTGGAGAACACGGCAACAGTCGAAGATGTATTTGGGCGGCGGTTTAGCGCGAGCGACCGCTTCCGCGTGCGTGGTTTGGTTACCCCGCGCAAACGCTGTTTCCTGCGCGCGCAGCGCTATGCCGCACCAGGAAGATACATTACCTACACGGCTCGCCACTGGAGCCTGGATCCGGGCGAGCGCCGCCTCACCTTAGAAATTCCGCAGTGGCTCAATGTGGAGTCTGTCTGGCCCCCTGTGTCTGCCGTGGACGGAGAACTGTACATTTGGGACAGCCTACCGCCCACAGCGGGCAAGGTGCGAATCACGACGAAAGTTGCGCCCGATGCACCGGATGGCTTGCTCTTGCTCGCCACCGCAGAGGTGTCGGACAGCGGCGGATCCTTCGAGGTGGGGCGGTGCACGCACGAGTCGGTCGTGCGCCGGCCGCAAAGGTTGTTCGGGGCTATCAAGGGTAACAGTAAGGTCTTCCCGGGATCCACGATGGTGTACGGTGCGCGTTACCGGAACGGTGTGGCTCCGATCTCCATGGTGATCGTGCTTCCGAGTGACGTGGATCTAATCGAGGCTATACCCGCACCAGTGGCGCAAGACGGTAACACGCTGTACTTTGCGGACCTCCCACCGCCGGCAGGGATCGTCAAACTGAAGCTGGTACCCCGTGTCACGGTGCCCGGGGCATTGATCACGACTGCCATGACGCTGACCGACGCCACGGGCACTGTCGTCAACAGTACCCAGACCACCGAAATTCGCGCGCGGTAGCAACAGGAGCCTTGCCGGGCACGGTGGCGCTTACGGGAGGTATGGCCATCGTGCCCGGTAGGCTCCATTACCGCGCGCAACGAAAACCCGTGCTGCGACTCACGTTGTTCGGGGTCGCTCCGGCAAAGATCGCAAACGCACCATTGCGCGAGCCGGTTGCAAAGTTGCCGCCCCGGATTATGGCTCCCGGCCACTCCGGCTTGGGCTCCACGAGCTCGCGCGCAAACCATCGCTTCCAGAGGGAGGACGCACTCGTGTCCGTTGGGACGTTCGCACCCATACAGCTGATGTCGCTGCCGTATTCTTCTGGCCAAAACCGGCAAGCTTGCGCGAGATCGGTCCAGTCCGCCACCCACTCCCACACGTTGCCGACCAAATCGTACACGCCCCAGTTGGATACGCATTGGGAGCGCGATCCGGACGGTGCAGCAAAGTCAGAGCCGGTGACGCAGGTCGTGCGGCCGTCGTCGTTGTCGTTTGGGTCCGGTGTGCCGGCCACGGCGGCTTGCCATTCGGCATTGGTCAGCAGCCGTTTGCCGGAAAGCCGGCAAGCCTGCTCGGCCTGAAACCACGTGATGCATGTGCTCGGTAGTACACCCGGGAGCGACAGGGCGTAGAGACGCTCCCTCCAATGGCCGTTGCGAGGGAATCGAGCCCCATATTCTTCCCCCGAGCAAGTACCATCGGGAATGGTGCCGAGCTGTTCGGCGCCCAGCGCACGGAGTTGCTCGGCGGAAAGAAAGCCGAGCACAGCCTTGCGAATAATGACGGGGTCGTCGGGTAGCCGCCACACACTTGCCTCGTACTTGTCCACGCACACCGAGCCGACAGCGGCCTGGTCGGGCGGGCAGCGATGACGCAAGGGCAACGCGACCGCTTCCGTGCGAACCCAGCCCAGAACGACAATGACGAACAGCAGGTACCGACTTTTCATGGTGCCTTGCACCTCCTTCCGCACGGAGTCCCGCATGCCCCCCTCTGGTGACGAAGGCAAGCGCGGGCGCGTCCGGGCTTCGGGTCCTTGCTTTAAAATTGGCCCAAAGCTTCACGCACGCGCGCCGCAACTTCTCTCTCGCCCGTCCGCTCGGCGACGGCTAGCGCCTGCGCAAACGCTTCTTTCGCCTGTGCGAGCCGCTGCGCGTCGCGCAGTGCGGCCGCCAAATTGAACCAGGCCCGCGCATCTTGCGGAACTAAACGGGTTACTTCACGGTAGTGAACCAGGGCTTCTTCGGTGTTCCCCGCTTGCTCGAGCGCGACGGCTAGCTGCGCGTGAGCTGCAACCGACCGCGGGTCGATTTCCAGCGCGCGCCGATATGCCGCAATGGCCGGATCGCGCTCGTTGCTGTCGAGGAGGATCCTTCCCAGCGCTACCCAGGCTTTGCTGTGGTGCGGATCTTCGCGTAACGCAACTTCAAGATGCTGCCGGGCAGCATCCCGTTGGCCTATCTCCATCAAAACGAGCGCGGCATTGAAGTTGGCGCTGACGTGATTGGGTCGGACTGCGAGCACTTGACGATAATTGTCCAGGGCCTCGTTCCATTGCCCGCGTGCGGCATATGCGGCACCGAGACTCAGGCGCGCGAGGGGGTCGTACGGGCGGATCGCCAAAGCACGATCGAGGTGGAAAAATGCCTCGTCCACCCGACCCTGGCGCAACAAGTCGGCTCCGAGATTGGCATGGGCCACGTGGTTGTTTTCGGTAACTTCGAGGGCGTGGCGAAAAAGCGTTTCGGTATTGCGCCAGTAACGCACCTGCACTGCTGTCCGTGCCGACCACCACCCGATCAGCACCATCCCCGCCACACAACTTCCCCTTGCCGCCCATCGCCCGCGCGCTACCCACTCCCGCGTTTGCCAGCCGACAGCAACGAAGATGCCCGTAAGTGCCAGATACGTGAAGCGATCCGCACGAGCCTGATCGCCCGCTTGCACCAGCCCCGCCACCGGCGCCAGTGCGATCACGTACCACAGCCAGCCGACCCACAGCCACGGGCACCTGCGTCGCCACACCCAGGCGATGGTCGTCGTGGCGGCCAACACGCTGATCGCCAGCGCAAGCTCCGTGCCGGAAACGGCGCGGCGCGGATAAAACACCGCCAGCCCGAGCGGCCAAACCAGGTCTCGAAGGTACAGCGCGTAGGCCAGGCAAGCGTTGGCCAGGCGGAAACTCAGCGGGCTCGCAGCCAGGGGTTCGACCGCGCCGCGGCTCGTTTGAGCGGCAATGGTGATGACTCCGAACGCGAACGCCAGCACAAACAGCGCAGTCTTCTCGCGCGCGAGCCGCCACCATTGCTCGAACCAGGGGCGCTGTGCCTGAGTTCGGCGCAGTGGCCAGAAATCGAGCAGCAAGAGAAGAAGCGGGAGCGTGACGACCATGGGCTTGGCCAACAGCGCTGCCACATACCAGCCCGCGACGCTCCACCAGCGCCAGCCGGTAGGCTGCCGGACCCAGCCCACATAGGCGTGTGTGGCCAGGAGCGCGAGACACGTGCTCAGAACGTCCTTTCTCTCCGACACCCACGCCACCGACTCCACGTGCAGCGGATGCAGAGCAAATGCAGCCGCGATCCAAAAACTCACCGCCGCCGAATCGAGCAGCCGCCACCACAGAGCAAAAAGTAGGAGTGCGTTGGCAATGTGGAACGCGAGGTTCACCGCCAGGTGAGCTGGCGCCGAGAGCCCGAACAACGTGACGTCGAGCAGGTGGGAGAGGCCCGTCAGCGGATGCCACGTGGCGTGGTGCGGTTGCGTGAAGACATAGACAATGCCCTCCCAGCTCAAGCCGCGCCGGATCACGGGGTGCTCGGAGACGTACTCGTTGTCATCGTACAGGAGAAACTCGTGCGTGCGCAAATCGGCGTATGCCCAAAGCGTGGCCGTGGCGAGCACCAGGCCGAGGGCGACCTGCATCCAGCGGAATTTGCGGCCGCGCGATGTCGGGCCTTTCATGAGATGCGCTCGAAGACAGAAATGAACATGTCACTTTGCGGCTGCGCGTACAGCGCCGCTTGCCCCCACACAGACCGCCCGAAACCGTGTTCGGGTATTTCCACCAAGCCGCAGGGCCGATAGAGGCTGTTGGCATACGCCGCCGACCAATCGAGGATCCGCACATGCGAGTTGGCTTGCCGCGACCACGAGGTCGGAACGTGGACCAGTACGAGAAACCGCGGCTGTGCCCTTTCGATCTCACGAATCATTTGTTCCTGCATGGCGAGGGCAAACAGGTGCGATTCCATGAGGGGGTAGGTGTACACGAATCCCGTGGCCGCACGCCGGCGCGCGTAAAAATAAATTTCGGGTTCCGAGCCGATCACAGCGACCCGTTCCCATGGAGTTGTCGCGGCCTGGATGTACTTTGCAATGTCGATCGCTTCGGGAAACGGGTTCCGGCCGTAAATCGTTCGCGAAACTTCGGAGGGCGACATTCCGTGAAACCGCACCCATTCCTGCACCCCTGAGCCCGCAATCACCATTGCCGCGAACGCGACGCTCCAGCGCCGAAACTGCTTCCCCGCGCAGCTCTCGCACAACCCGACTCCCAGAGCCGCTTGCGGTACGAGGAGCAGGAAATAGTGTTCGCTAAAACGCCAGCCGAGGGCTACCGCACCGGCGCCCGCAAGCAGGAAACTCCACATTCCCGAGCGGGTACGAGTGTTTGCCCGCCACAATCGCCACCAGCCCAGCACTGCCAGTGCCCAAACGGCCGGCGCACCTCCGAAAACATGCATCATGGTGCTTCCCGCCAGGCGAAGGCCGTCCCGTATAGGTACCGCACTGGCGTATTCGCGAGCGTAGGTGACGGTCCAAAACCACATGGGCTCGATTGCGCCCTGCGACCAAAACCAACCCCAGGCCAAGGCGACAGGCAGAACGCATCCCGCCGTCAAGGCGGAAAGCGTGCGGATGAGTCCGCCATGGTCGCTCCGACCATGCTGGGTTGCGGCGTGCCACGCCAGGTACGCCGGAAACACCACGGCCGTAGGTTTCATCATCATGGCCAATCCGCACGCAATCCCAGCGCCGAGCATGCGCGCCGCACTCTGGCGGCGCAAACTGCCCAACCCGGCCGCCAACCCTGCGAGGGCAAAGAGCAACACGAAATGCTCCGCTTTCGAGGCAAAGCCGAGCAAGCGATGGTGGGCAGCGAGCAGCGCGAACGTCGCCGTAGCCAGAAGCGAAGAGGTGCGGGTCAACCAGTGCCGAACAACTCCATAAAAAAGTAGGGCACTGGCGACAGAAACCCCCGTGACGGCTAGCCGAACCCCCTGTGCCGTTTCGCCGCATAACCACAGCGCCAGCGCATGAGCGTAGTAAATCCCGGGCGGCTTCATGTTGTAGGCGTCGCGGTACGGAAGCCCACCCTGCAAGATCAATTGGCCGAAGTACGCGTATTCGCCTTCGTCGCGCTCGAGAGGCACCTGGAGCCAGTGCAGCCGCAGCCCGACAACCGCCAGCACAATCAAGAAGAGAAGCAAGGCTGCGATTCGTGGGGAAACGTCGGGCGCGGAGGAACGGAGGTCAACCATGGCGGGTTCAGTCGCGGGTGCGCTCCCAAAGCGGAACAAATACCGGCGGTGTCGCGCGTGGCGGTCGCTCCACCCACCCTCGCCTCCCTCCGGCCGCCAGGCGGTACACGCGCGCCACGTACAGACCTAGTACGGCCACAGCGCCGCTCACGGCGGCCAGCCCCAGCGCTAGGAAACAGGCCAACCAGAAGGCGCGGTCCCCTCGCCACCAGGCGCCAATTCCCAGCGCGGCCGTTGCCGCCAGAAACACGAGCGGCAGTGCCCAGAGGACCAGCAGCGGAGCCGTTGTAAAGCTCGTGATGATGTCCAAGTTCAGGCGAGTCAGGGCGAAAACGCCGTAGCGGGTGCCGCCGTGAATCCGCGGCTCGTGCCGCACGGGCACTTCACGCACGCGAAAGCCCAGCCACACCGCGAGGGCGAAAAATGGTTTTCCGGGCGACCAGGCCTGACGTGTGGCTTCGATGACTTCGCGGCGATAGGCTTTGAATTGCCCCCCGTAATCTTGCAAGGGGCGCCCAACGAGGATCCGTGCGATCCAGTGCACCGCTCGGGAGCCGATATAGCGCCACCACTGTTCGTGGCGCTGCGAACGCAGGCCACTGACTAGGTCTACATCTTCAGAAAAGGCGGCCAGAAGCTTGGGAATTTCCTCAGGGGGATTCTGCAGGTCCCCATCCAACGTCACCACGAAGTCCCCCGAGGCGCAAAACAAACCGCAGTTCAGGGCCGCATTTTGCCCGAAGTTGCGCACCAGCCGGATCACGCGCAATGCGGGATAACGCGCCGCCAGCGCCTCGAGCCGCTGCGGCGTGTCGTCGGTACTGCCGTCGTCCACCACAATGAACTCGTGCCGGTCGGTTAGCTCCACAAGCACGGCCATGGTGCGCGAGACGAGTTCCTCTACCGTTGCCGATTCGTTGTACACCGGCGACACCACCGACAGGCTGGGCACGTTGGATGCGCTGCTCATGGTACGGAAAACAACACCCGCCGAGATTCATCCACGCCACAGCACAAGAGCAAGTCGATCACAGATAAGTGCGAGATAAACGGCGCGAACAATTGGGGGTACTGCGGATGCTGATAATGGTGAAATTCGACCGCGATGCCATAACGGCGGCACAACTCGACGTCGAGATAGGCGCGGGCGGTTTCACCTTGCAAGAGCGATGTAGCCCCGAGGTGCTGCAAGAAGGCCACGATGCGATGTGTGGGCCCGGGTTTCTCGGGAAACCGGTCTGCGTAAACCTTCTCCAGGCCAAGCTCGGAAGACACCAGAAGGGGCGTGGAAATCCCCAACAGGTCGCGCAGATGGTGCAGTAGAGGAACGGTCACCTCCACGAGCCGCTGGGCAGGGCGGAGGAGAAACGGCGAGATTTCCGCCAAGATCTCGGTGCGGTGCGGGCTGCGCCGGTAAAAGTGGTCGAGCCACTCGAGATGCTGGTGCGCCCACGGAACGTGTGGGCTCAGTTGCACCTCGTGGATCGGTTGCCCCAACGAGTAGCGCACGGGCACGGTGAGCCAATGGGGCCCGTGAGGGGCGCGGACGCGGTTGCGGTGCGCCCAGCCGCTGGTGGTGAACTGCATTTCGTCGGCCACGATAAAGGCGTCCACGCGCCGCATCTGATCGAAGTAGCCCAGCCAGGGCAGGTATCCGGGTTGAATGCCGGCGACACGCATCGGGTGAGGGTGTGGAACCAGCGCACATCGCGGCGCAAGTGAGAGATCGGCTCAAGTGGTTGCCGACAAGTCACGCGAGTGCGGCGGTGCAAACGGGTGAAGACCCGGAGGGGGCAAGTCGCGATATGCCGAGAACAGAATCTTTTTCATCCGTCGCTTCACCCAGGCGCTTACCGGCAAATCGTCAATGTAGTCCGAGTTGCAGCGCAAAAAGTACGCGCGCCCCGTACGGACCAGAGGCGGATCCTCCGGCTGATGGACGCGGTCTCGCCACTCGCGGTACGCTTGTTCGGCGCGCTTGCGTTCCACGCCGACAAGTTGCAACGTCCGGATCCGCGTTTCCCGCGTCCGTCGCGAGTCGCGGCTGTGACGGCCGATGAAGATGCTGGCCGCAAAGCGCGCGTAAGCGAGGCACGCAACGACTCGGCTCAGCGGGTTGCGCATCTGGCGCAGCGCGGCGATGCCCGTGGCGCGCGACATTTGCATGTGCCGCGCTTCGTCCGTGGCATGGTTCTTCAGAATTTCCCGCACTACGGGATGCAGTTGCTCTTCGTCAATCGTGCTCCGTTCCACGGTCTTCTGGTTCACGTTCAAGGCGAAGCGGGTGAAGTAGTAAAAGTACAAGTCGCCCCGCAGCCAGCCCAGCAGCCAGTGGCCGCGGACGTACGTCTGCGCCAGCACCAACGATGGATTCGCCCAGCGCAAGTCGTCGAGCGTATGGCCATAGAAGTGCAGAACGCGCTCGATAATTTTCAGAAACGCTTGCACGTGCGCGATTTCCTCCACCACTTCGCGGGCCATGTACAAAGCAACCTCCGGCGCGCCGCGTAAAATCGTGTCCAGGGCGGACTGCATGTTCAGCACGTTGACGGCGATTTCCGCCACGCCCGTGCTCAAATAACTTTGGCAAAAACACAAGCGGTTGAGCTTGAGCTGTTGTTCGTGCGAGAGCTCGCGCCAAACGGGTTCGCCGTAGTACCAGGTCATCTCCATCGGAAACAGTGTATGGTCGCCGAGAGTGTCGGGATCGAATCGCTCCGCCAAGCCATAAAAGTGCTGCGCGAGTTGGTCCACGTGGGCATCGCTCACTGCTTTGAGCCGTCGCGTAAATTCAAATCCCTCCATGGTTCCTCCCGTGTTCACAATGTTGCCAGTGCCGGTTGCGGCTGCGACGCGGCTAGCGTGACGTTACGATACCCGTGCCCGTCGGCCAATGGCCAATCCGGGCACGAGCCGCACAGCGCCACACTTTCGAACCGGCCGGCCAGATGCGCCGCGCGGCGTCGTTGCATTTCCGGCCCGTGCCAGATGTCCGCTAAGGATTGGTTGTTGGCATTGCCGACCGGGGCCTGGCCATCCCAGTCGGTACCACAGGTAGTCACTGTGCCGTCTTGCAACACGACCAATGCTGCGAACAACCACTGGCATGGGGGCCGCTGCTCGGGCGTCACCCGTTCGACCTGCACGCGGCCTCCAAACGTCGAAGGCTCGATGGTCATGATGAAATCAGGCTCTTGCAGATATGGCCGCCATTGCTCGATAATGGCGCCAATCTCGGCGCGGTTTTCCGGTGCGAGCAAAACTTGCAACGACACGATGGGCCGGCTGAGCCCGAGGCCACGCTTGCGGTCGAGAAACGCCGCAATGTTGTGCCGAACGCGCTCGAAGTGATCTCGGCCGCGCATGAGCGCATATGTGTTTGCCGCGGCGGCATCGATGGAGCATTCGAGGCGATCGAGGCCGCTGCGGAGCAACGCCTCGGCGAGGCGCCCGTGCAAAGACACGGCGTTGGTGGAAAGCCCCACTTCGGGCACTCCCACGCTCTTCGCATACCGGCAAAAGTCCGCGACGTCCCGCTGTAGCAACGGCTCGCCCAAAAAGTGGAGCCACATCCGGGCCCCAAAGGCCGCGCACTCTGTGGCCAGGCGCTCGAACAGGGGACGAGCCATGAAGCCCAGCGGGCGGCTGAACCCCTGGCGGGGGCAGTATCGGCACCTCTGATTGCAGTAGTTCGTGAGTTCCACTTGGACGCGTTGCGGAAACACCGGGACCTGCATGCGTTCCGGTATCATTTCATGAGCCGCCCCAATGTTGCAATCCTTGGCTGGACATTGTCCGCAGCGGCTTCCGCCAGTCCGGTTGGGCGTGCACCCCGGATCGAATTTCCGTGCTTGTCGCCTCCACCGGAACCGGGTTAAACTGCGGCCATGGCTCGATCCAACACAAAGCCGCAGCCCCCGGATTGGCGCGAGCTGTTACGAACGGAGCTTCCCCGTTTGTTGCGTGAAGACGTCGAGTTCCGCGGGCATGTCATCGCCGGCTTGAGCGATTACCTCACAACACGCGAAGAAACGACCAGAATACTGAACGAGTTGGAGGAGCTACGCCGGGAGTTCAACCAGCGCATGGAGGCCCATGACCGCCTCTTCGAGGAGCAAGGAAAACGATTGGAGGAACAGAGCCGCATCTTGGCGGAGCAGGGCGAGCGTCTGGAACGGTTGACCGCTGCCGTGGAGCAGTGGGGGCTGCGTGTCGAGGAGCAGGGGAGGCGACTGGAGGAGCACAGCCGCATTTTGGCCGAGCACGGTGAGCGGCTGGAGCGGCTGACCCTTGCCGTCGAGGAGCAGGGGAGGCGACTGGAGGAGCACAGCCGGATTTTGGCCGAGCACGGTGAGCGGCTGGAGCGGCTGACCCTTGCCGTCGAGGAGCAGGGGAGGCGACTGGAGGAGCACAGCCGGATTTTGGCCGAGCACGGTGAGCGGTTGGAGCGGCTGACCCTTGCCGTCGAGGAGCAGGGAAGGCGACTGGAGGAGCACAGCCGCATTTTGGCCGAGCACGGTGAGCGGCTGGAACGGCTGACTCGTGCCGTCGAGGAGCAGGGTAGGCGACTGGAGGAGCACAGCCGGATTTTGGCCGAGCACAGCGAGCGGCTGGAACGGTTGACCGCTGCCGTGGAGCAGTTGGGGCTGCGCGTCGAGGAGCAGGGAAAGCGACTGGAGGAGCACAGCCGGATTTTGGCCGAGCACGGTGAGCGGCTGGAGCGGCTGACTCGTGCCGTCGAGGAGCAGGGGAGGCGACTGGAGGAACACAGCCGGATTTTGGCCGAGCACGGTGAGCGGCTGGAGCGGCTGACTCGTGCCGTCGAGGAGCAGGGAAAGCGACTGGAGGAGCACAGCCGGATTTTGGCCGAGCACGGTGAGCGGCTGGAGCGGCTGACTCGTGCCGTGGAGGAGCAGGGGAAGCGACTGGAGGAACACGGCAGGATTTTGGCCGAGCACAGCGAGCGGCTGGAACGGTTGACCGCCGCCGTGGAGCAGCACGGCCGCATTCTCGAGCAACACGAGGAGCGCCTGGAGAAGTTGACTCGTGAAGCCATCGAGTCCTTGAATCAGCGTGTCTCCTCTCTCGAACGCACTGTAGGAGCCATTGGGGCGCGCTGGGGGATGATGGCCGAGGAAACCTTCCGCGAGGCCGTGCGGGCGCTCTTGCGCGATCAGCCCGGTATTCGCATCGAGCGTTGGCGCACGCGCGACCAGGCCGGCGTTTTGTTCGGGCGCCCCAGCGAAGTGGAATTGGACATCGTAATCCGTGACGGGCTCCACGCGGTGGTGGAAATTAAATCCTCCCTGTCCGTGGGCGATGTCGTGCTGTTTGCCCGCAAGGTGGAATTCTACATCGGGCAGACCGGCAGGCCGGTCGAGCGTAAACTCATGATCAGCCCATTCGTGGATGCCAAGGCAATCGAGGTCGCCTCTCAGCTTGGGATTGAGATCGTAGTGGGCAACGCACCGCCTCAGTTCTAACTCTCGGTCACGGCTAGATTGGCACCTCGACGTTCCTTCCCAAGTTCGAATACAGGTGCGGGTCGTTTGCCGAACCGCCGCACGCTTCGCCACTGGTATCCAGCTTGCAGGACCGTTTACGATGTGTGCAAGCGCAACCGCACGTGTTGTATGACTCGGGGAATGGCGGCGGGGGTGCTCGTGGCGCTGGCGTTCTCGTTCGGTTGCCACCGAGGCGAAGAGCCCTTGCCACCCCTGCCGCAACGGCTGATCTCCATCAGCGATAAGTTCTTCGACGTCGCCGCGCTCGATGCCGACACGGCCATTGTCGTAGGTTACGGGGGAAAAATTTTGCGCACGAGCGACGGTGGCTTTACGTGGACCCTGATCCCCAGCGGCACCCAAGAGGCACTTTACCGCGTGCGCTTTGTCGGCGCGGATCGCGGATGGATTTGCGGGCAGGACGGCGTGATTCTGCACACGGAAGACGGGGGGCTCTCGTGGAGTCGCCAAAACAGCGGCACCAACGCCTACCTCTTCTCCATCTACTTTGTCGACCCGCAGTTTGGCTGGGCGGTGGGCGATAAGTCTCTAGCGGTGCATACGCGCGACGGCGGGCATACTTGGACCCTGCACAAAATCACGAGTGCCGTGCGCGAGGAACTCAGTGCCGATGAGGCTCTGGCCGAGCAAGACCCGATTTTGTACGATGTTTATTTCCGCGACCGCGAACACGGCTGGGTCAGCGGCGAGTTCGGCCGCCTGTTCCAAACTACTGACGGCGGCCATACCTGGATCGCCCGCGAGCGGTCGTTGCTCGGCGAGGAGATTGTGGACCCGCTTTCGATTCCCACGTTTTTCGGAGTGCATTTCAACGCACAGGAAGGGATCGCAGTCGGCTTGGAAGGCAAAGTGGCGCGATCGCTGGATGGGGGCGTAACTTGGAAACTCGACACCGTGGAATCCCCGGTGCCGCTCACCGATCCGTTGTTTGCCCCGTTTTTGTTTCCCGGCGGCCGCGGATGGATCGTCGGGGCATCCGGGCAGGTGCTGGTGCGCCCGAACACGGGAGAACCTTGGCGCCCGGCCTCGCTCGGAATGGAAATCGCCACCTGGCTGCGAAGCGTCACTTGGTGGAACGACCAAATCGGCTGGGTGGTCGGCGGTTATGGCCTGATTCTTACGACCCGTGACGGCGGCCGCACGTGGCTGCCGGCTTTCGGGTGAAACGCAAGGGACCAGACTGTGGAACATCGCATCGCAGAAGAGAAACGGCTTCTTTACTGGCTGGGGGAACGGCTCATTGACTATCGTTTACCCGTGACCATGGGCGTGGTCCTGGTCACCGCGTTCTTTGCCTACTGCGCGTTCCGCCTCGAGCTCGTCACCAGCTTTGGTGAACTCCTGCCCCAAACCCATCCCTACATCAAAATTCACAATCGCTTCGCGCACACCTTTGGCGGCGCCAACAACATCATGGTCATGGTGGAAGTCAAAGAAGGCACCATTTTTACCCCAGAGACCTTGAACAAAATTTGGCGCATGACCGAAGCGATGGACACCGTTTACGGCGTGAACCACAACCAGATCGAGTCCATCGCCCACCGCACCGTACGCTACCTCAAAGTGGCCGCAGGCGGCACCATGCGTGCCACTCCAGTGATGCTCGGGGAAGTGAAAAGCCAAGAGCAAGCCAACGAAATCCGTCGCATCGTGCATAACGCCGAGAACATTTACGGCATCCTCGTCTCGCTCGACGACAAGGCGGCCCTCATTCGCGCCAACTTCATCGAAGGGCGCCTCGATTACCGCCGCATCTTCGAAGAGGTCAACGAGCGGGTCATCGCCCCGTTTCGCGACGCCAATACGGAAATTTACGTCGCTGGCGAGCCGCGCCTCTACGGCTGGGTGTATCACTACGCCGGTGATGTGCTGCTCGTGTTCGTGCTGGCGTACTGCATCGAATGGCTTCTGCGGTGGCTGTACTTTCACGATTGGCGGGGAGCCCTGCGGCCGACGATCACGGGCGTGATTGCCGCATTGTGGGGCCTCGGTTTTATTTATTTGATCGGCTTCGCCCTCGACCCGCTCATGTTGGTCATGCCGTTTCTCATCACGGCCCGAGCGGTGAGCCACTCCGTGCAAATGCACGACCGCTACTACGAAGAGTTCGAGCGCCACCAATGGAACAAGCGCCGCGCCATTGTCGCTGCCTTTGCCGAACTCTTCGTACCCACGTTTTCCGGTATCACGACCGATGCTTTGGGCGTGCTCGTGATCTTGCTCGTGCCGGTCGTCATGTTGCAAAAGCTCGCCGTCACCGCGTCGTTCTGGATCTTCGCGATCACGATTTCCGAGCTGTTGCTGAACCCCATCGTATATTACTACCTCAAGGCCCCGGAACCCGAGATTGTCCTCGTGCGCGATCGTGGCATCTTCCGGCGAGCGGTGTCGGCCGCTGTCGCGGCTGTGCTGGGCCGCCGCGGGCGATTCGTGGTGCTGGGGGCCTGGGCTGCCGCCTCACTCGTCGGCGCGTACTTCGTGCGCGGACTGATCGTCGGCGACCCCACCTCCGCTTCGCCCTTGCTTTGGCCCGATTCGCCCTACAACGTCGCGCACCAGCGCATCCAAGACAAGTTCGGGGGTGTCGAGCCGCTGATCGTGGTCGCCGAGGGGCTCGATCGGGATGCGATGAAAGACCCCGCCACCTTGCGGCGCATGGAGCGCTTCCAGCGCACGTTGGAGCGCGACCCGAGCGTGGGCTACAGCTTTTCTCTGGCGGATATCATCCGCGCCGTGAACTCCGTGTTTCACGAGCTCGAACCGAAGTGGGGCGTCATTCCCAACAACTGGGTGGATGTGGGCGGTTTGTTCTTCATTTACTTTTCCGGCTCGCCGCCGAGCGAAACCGCGAAGTACGTCGACCCTAGCTACACTACCGCGCACGTGACGTTTTTTTGCAAGGACCACAAAGGCGAGAACATCCGCCGCATCATTCGCCGCTGCAAGCAGTTCATCTTCGACGGCCAGCTCGAAGACCTGGGCATTCGGGTGGAAGAACGCGACGGCCGAACTTTCGTTGCCGCCGTGGACCCGAACGTCCGCTGGGAAAAAGCCGGGCCATCCTGGATCGTCTCCTCTGCGGAACATGCCGGAGAAGGGCCATTCCGTGCCGGCGACCGCATTGCCCGGGTGGGCCGAACCGAAGTGGGGGATTTGACCAGCTTCGAACGCGCGTTGACCCGGGAAACAGCGAACGCGAGTCTTATCGAATTCGCCCTGGAACGGCCCGGTGCCGCGGCGGAGGAAACTGTGGTGGCGCCGTGGAAGGCGGTGTTCAAGCTGGCCGGCGGGCTGATCGGCGTGCTCGCCGCCGCCAACGAAGAGTTGCTGCGCAACGACGTGCTGATGAACTTGCTCGGCTTCGGCACCATGTACGTCATCGTGTTGTTCACCTATCGCTCGTTTGCTGCGCCCCTGTTTTTGTTGATTCCACTGATGATGGCCAACTTGCTCGTGAATGCGTACATGGCCGCGCGCAACATCGGCATTAACATCCATACCTTGCCGCTGGTGACGGTGGGTGTGGGCTTCGGGATCGACTACGGATTGTACATCGTCAGCCGCGCGATCGAGGAAATGCGCACGGGTGGTTCGGTGGAAACTGCGGTGCGGAACGCTTTGCTGACCTCGGGCAAAGCGGTGACGTTTACGGCGCTGTCCATGACGTTGGTGACCGCCCTGTGGTCCATCTCCAACATCCGGTTCAACGCCGAGATGGGGTCTCTGTTGGCCTTGTGGATGGCGATCAGTTACATTGGCTCCGTGACGTTGCTGCCCGTGCTGCTTGTATGGTTACGGCCGCGGTTTCTGACCCGCTATGCGCCCCCGGCCGCAGGGGAGTGAGGAGGGACCATGCGCTGGTCGCTGGGTGTGGCCCTGGCCATCGTGCTCGGATACAGCGTGGCCTTGATTTTGTTCGACGAATTCATTGCCAAGCCGTGGCGCCAGCGCCGCTGGAAGCGGCGCGCAGCCGCGGGAGACCCCGAGGCGCAGGAGATTTTGGCCCGAGCGCGCCAGCACTCGAACAGCGAGGAGGCATGAGTGCGAAGGTTGCGTGCCCTGCGCATTGTAGCCATTGGCGCTTCGGTTCCGGCGCTGTTTGCGATGTCGCAAGAAATTGCGCGCGCTCGCGGCCAGGAGCCGGTGCCCGGGCTCGTGGCCGCGCTCGCCGTGCTCGCCGGGCTGTTGCTCGTGCGCGCGTACGTGAGCGAAAAATACCGGGGCCCGGAATTCCTGCTGTACAACGACCTCCAATGGGGACTAGCCATTGGCGCCGCGAGTGCGGTAGCGCTGCGCTTCCTTGGTTGGGTGTGAATCGCGCCGTCGGTGGTTCGATTCCTCGGCGAAGCCCCCTGCCTCTCGTTGCCGGGCGGCCATGGGCACGTTGCTGACCCTATTGCGCAAAGAGCTGTATCTGTACGCGGTGTCGCCGCTGACCTACGTGGTGGCCGCCGTTTTCGTCGGTCTGTGCGGGTTTTTCTTTTACACCCGCCTGATCGTGTACAGCCAGTTTGGTTTCGGCTGGGATATCTTAGGGAATTTTTGGTTTTCCTTTTTGGCTGGGGCTCCGTACTCCGTCTCCACCGTCCTCTTGCTCATGTGCCCGCTCTTGACCATGCGGTCGTTTGCCGAAGAACGCAGGACCGGAACGCTGGAGCTGCTGCTGACCTTGCCGCTGGGCGATGCGCAACTGGTATTGGCGAAATGGCTAGCGGCGCTGCTCGTGGTGGAAGTCATCCTGGGGCTGCTGCTGCCGTTCCTCGTGGCCTTGCACGGCTTGGCCGCCTTTCCGTGGCAACCCGCGATGGCCGGCTTTCTCGGCTTGGTGCTGTTGGCGAGTGCGTTCGTGGCCGCAGGCGTCTGTTTTTCCGCGTGCACGTCGAGCCAAGTGATCGCTGCCGCCGCAACCTATGGGCTGCTCGTGCTCGCCTGGCTCGTGACGTGGAACGAAGCCGCAGCCGGCGAACCGTGGATGCGAGTGCTGCGCGAAGTGTCGCTGTTCGATCGCTTCGAGTGGTTTGCGCGGGGAGTGGTCCGCTCCGGCGATGCCGCGTATTTCCTCGCTTGCACCGCGTTTTTTCTGTGCCTCGCCGGGCTGGTGCTCGGGGCCCGGCGCTGGCGCGGGAAGTAGTTGCTGCTCATGAGTCGCTGGGAAGGCTGGCTGGCCGCTATTCTCGAAATCGTTGCCGTGGCGGGAATCTTGTCCGTGCTCGTGCGCTGGTGCGAGCGTGCCCACTGGCAGTGGGATTCCAACCCCGACGCCCGCTACACACTGCCGGCGGAAGCACGCGCGTTCGTGGAGCAAATCACCGAACCCGTGCACCTCGTGGCTTTCGTGCGCTCGGGCATTGCCGACGCGGCCGGGTTGCGGCTCTGGCTGCCGGAACTGGCGCGCCACTCGCCGGCAGTTACGGTGGAGGTTTTCGATATCGATCGCGAGCCGACGCGCGCCCGCCGCTATGGCGTGGACGCAGCGCCGGCTGTGGTCGTGGAAACCGCGCAGGGGCGCGCCGTGCTCGTCAGCCCGCGCCTTCCCGCAGTGCTCGCCTCGGTAGCTGCCGCAGTGCGTACCACCCACCCGCATGTGTTTCTGACCTCCGGTTCGTCCGCCACTCGCGAGCACCGCCGCGCCTTGGAGGCCTTGCGCGCCGAGGGCTTCCGCGCAGAAGACATCGAAGCGACGGCGGCGCTCCCTCGTTCTCGCTACGTCTTGCTGGCGCTCGATCCCAACGATGCCTTCCTCCCGTGGCTGGCAACAGCGTGGGCCGAAGGGAACGCACTCTTGCTGGCATTGGAGCCGAACACCTGCTCGGTGGCGCCACGGCTTTGTCAATGGCTCGCTGCCGAACTCGCAGTGCATTTGCCGGGCGGAACGTTGATCGATGCGCGCGCTCGTCTGGCGGCGGGCGATCCCTATACCGTGTTGGCTCCCGGCCTGGCGGCGGATCACCCGATTACGGCGGCCTTGCAAAAACCGCTGCTTCTCTCCCAATCCACGCCGGTGGACCTAACCGGCACCGCTGGCAACCAGGGCGGCTGGACGCTCCTGTTTTCCTCGCAGTCGGCACGGCTCGAAGTGCACGAACACGGCAAGGAGGAAGTGCGTGGCGACGCCGACGCACCGTTCCCCCTGGCAGTGGCGGGGCAGCGCGGGAAACGCGGGCGCTTTGTGGTGGTGGGCGATGCCGACTGGGCAACGGATTTTTTTCTGGACTACGCCGGCAATCGCGACTTTCTCTTGAATGCGGCGAATTGGCTGGCCGACGAGCACGTGTGGTCTGGGCCGCGCGTGCCGTTGCGAACCCCCGGCGTGCAGGTGTTTTTCCTCACCGCATCGCAAGCCGAGAAGATGTTGTGGGCCTTTGCTGTGGGCGAGCCGGCACTGTTGGCGCTGTGCGGTGCAGTCTTTTGGTGGCGCCGGCAGCGCCGATAAGGGTAGCCGGTATGAGGTGGCTGTGGCCCAGAACGCATCTCGACTGGCGGCGCCGCTGGTGGCGGCGTGTCGCCTCGTGGTGGGCGCTCTTGGGGATGTTGCTGGCGGTCGACCGCTTCGGACCCGTGCGCCCAGCGTCGCGGCCGGACGTCGCTCCGGCCGCCAGGGCCGGCAGTGCCGGCTGTGCATCGTGGAGCGAGCAAATCCTGCGCGTGATCATCGAGGCGGGAGGGAGCCGCGTGGTCGTCGAGAAACATGGGCAGGGCTGGCGACGCGGAACCGAAGCGGTGCCGCGGGATCTCGTCCGCGCCTTTGCGGAAACACTGGCGCCGTGTACCCCCTGGCCCGTGGTTACCGAGGAACCCTCGCGCTGGGCGGAGTTTGGCGTAGCCGAACCGCGGGTTGTGGTTTTGCTCGAGGATGCGCAGGGAAGGCAGCTCCATCGCGTGGCGTTCGGGCGCCCGAATCCCACGGGCACGGGGCGCTATGCGCGCATGGATGGCGCCGTGCAAGTGGCGCTGGCAGGCGCGCAAGCTTGGTACTATGCCGAGCTGCTTGCCGGCCGGCCACTGGACAAAGACCCGTGAATTTGGTTGCCTAGTTAGGTGTGGCCGATGTGGACCTGGGTGGTGGGCGCAGCGCTGGTGGCAGAGGTCGTGGTGGCGGAGCCGGCAGCGAGCGGCCGGTCTGAGTCTCGACTCGGGCCGGCTGCCGCTCCGGCGTCTCCCCAAGGCTGGGGCCGGGAACGCTTGGGCATGCCGCTGCAGGAGCTGCGGCAGCTTTACCCCGACATGCAGTTGGCCACGCCCCTGACGGCGCCGTTCAACGACCCGCGGGTGCAACGTTACCTGCGCCTGGGCGTACGCGAAGCCGACTTACCAGCTCCAGTGGACGTGGAGTACCGCATGTGGGACGGCAAGCTGTGGATGGTTCTGGTGTACACGGGCGCAAACCCCGCAGAGCGCGTCCGCCGTGTGCTGGAGCAGCGGTTCGGGCCGCCCACCGATGCCAGCGCAGTGCCCGCGTGGGTATGGCCGGATCGAAAACTCGTCACCCACCTCGATCAAAAGTGGTTCGCCCTGATCCACCGCCCCACAGACCGCGAAGCCCGCGCGGGATTGCAAAAACGGCCGTAAACATTTTGCGCGGTGTGTGCCCTCACCCTTATCCCCTCTCCCAGAGGGAGAGGGGGGACTGTGGGTGGAAGAGGGTGGTGCGTTGGCCCCGGGTGAGGGTACAGCGCGCAGCGCCCAGGCGTCTTCCTGTGCGGCGGTGCGTGAGCCGAGCGTATCCGAGCGCCGCACCGGATTGGGGAACAGCGCACGCGGCTTCCCAAGTCCGTAGGGGCGACCCTTGTGGTCGCCCGGCGCGCTACCCAGGCATTGCCTGCAGGCGTGGCGATGCGTGCATTTCCAGTTGTAAGACGATTGCACATCGTGTTTAAACGGCGGCATGTCGTTTCGGGTTGACCAACGGCGAAACACGGTGGTAGCCAAAGGCAGCGCGGCTGCGCACCGTGCAACGCGCAGCCGAATATGAGGGAGGTTGGGATCGCACTCTGCCGCTTGTCGCTGGCGTGCCGTTCGAGGGGAGAGCATGGTGCAATTGAACAAACATAGAGGAACCAGCTTGTTGGCCGTGGCTGTCGTGCTGGCGGCCAGCGTTTCGATGGTAGGTTGTGGTGGGGATTCCAGCGTCGGTTTCACCTTGCCGCCGCCGCCCCCGCAAGGGCTGTTCGTCCGCGGCACGGTGCGCGCCCCCAACGGCATCCTGGCGCGCGCAGGCTCGTGGCAGCGGTTGCACGACGCGATGTTCCGCTCCGCCCTCGCATTGTCGGGCGTGTTTTCTCCCGTGGGTCCGGGCATCACGGTGCGCTTGGTGCTGCGCCGAGCCGATGGTTCCGAGGTGGAGTTTGCCCGCACCGAAACCAACGCACAGGGCCAGTACGAACTTCTGCTTCCCCCGAATACCACGGAAGACACGTGCCGCTTCCTGGTCGTAGCCGGACCGCTGCGGGCGTTCGTGACCAGCACCGTGAGCGCCGTGGACGTGGACCCGCTTTCCGAAGCCATGGTGCGCTTGGTGCTGCTGACGGCCGGCCCGAACCTCTGCGCCTACAGCACTGCTGACCTCGTGAACATCGATCGCACGATCAAACTCATCCCGGGCACAGTGGTGGGCAACGCGGCCTCCGATGCCGCCAACGACGCCACCGGCAAGGCCAGCAACGATGCGCGCGTGCTGGCCGCCCTCATTGCCCCGATTGCTACGCCGACACGTGTCACCTCGCCTGCAACGGCGACCGCCACCGCGCCTCCGACGTTCACGCCCACACTAGGGCTCACGGCCACACCAACGCTGACGTTCACCCGCGTGCCTACGAACACGCCCACACGAACCGGTACGGTCACGCGCACCGCCACACCCGCGCCGCCGACCGCAACGCACACACCGACGCTGACGCATACGCCGCCGGGTCCGACCGACACGCCTACGGAAACGCCGCCGCCGACGGCGACGGCGACGGAAACCGAAACGCCGTTGCCCACGGCAACCCCGACAGACACGGAAACGCCAGCGCCCACGGCAACCCCGACCCTGTCTCCCACAGCGACGTCCACCTTCTCCCCATCGCCGAGCCCGACACCCACGCCCACCGCCACCCCCGTGTTCACACCGCCGGAAATCACTGTGGCGAACGTGGATGCCGCAGCCGGTACCGTCGCCGTGGTACCGATTTCGCTGGATCAAAAGGGCAACTCCACTGTCACATTGGCGCCTTTGGAATTGCGTTTCGACCCCGGTGTGCTCACCTTCGAAGGCTGCGATCGCGCGGCCGGCGTGAGCTCGGGGAAAACGGTGGCCGCCGGCATCCTCGGCACCGATCTCTTGCGCGTCGTCGTCGCGGGCGACTTGGTGCCCTTCCCCAATGGCCCGATTGTCGAGTGCCGCTTCCGCGTGGCCGCAAGCGCCTCGGGCAGCACGACCATTGCTTTCGTGTCGGCCACACTCGCCGATGCAACGGAACAAGAATTCGCCGCCGTGGGGCAGTCGGGTTCCGTCAGCATTACAGGACCTCCCCCGCCGCAGATTGCCATCGGCCAGGTGCGAGTGGCGCCAGGCAACTCCGTGACTGTGCCGATCTCGTTGGCCGCCATCGGCCGTAACTTGGTGACCATCGCTCCGCTGGAGTTCACTTACGACAGTACCCGTTTGACGTTCCGCCGTTGCCAGCGCGCTGTCGGCGTGAGCAGCACCAAGGAGGTGACCGCTGCGCTACCGGAATTCGGGCGCGTGCGCTTGGTGTTGGCCGGCGATCTCGCCGTGCTGGCCGACGGCCCGGTGGTGGAATGTACGTTCGATGCCGTGGCCACCGCCGGCGGCACGGCATCCGCTAACGTGTTGTCCGCGCCGACGTGGCCGACGATGCCTTCAACGACTTCGAGGCCTCGGGAAGCGATGGATCGGTGACGTTCGTCGCGGGGCTTCCATCGTCTGGTCGTGGGCGATGCGGTGGCGAGTGCCGGCGGGCAGGTGAACGTGGACCTGGCGGTGCAAACAGCCGCAAGCACGCTGGTGACTCTGGCGCCGCTGGAGCTGCGCTACGACACCACCCTGACACTCGGTCGAGTGCACGCGCGACGAAGCGGTCAGCAGCGGGAAAGAGCTTTCCGCGCGCTCTGTAGCGCCCGGGCTCCTGCGGCTCGTGCTCGCGGGCGATCTCGAACCGTTGCCGAACGGGCGCGATGGCGACCTGCACCTTCGCCGTATCGCCCAGCGCCCAAGTGGATGCGGTGTTGTCCGTGAGATCGGGCGGACTTCGCCGATGCGGCTGTTCGCGGACTTGCAAGGTGCGGGCGCGAGTGGCCGGGTAGATTTGGAGTGATCGCGGATGCTGCGCCGTGGGTTGTTGGCGTTGCCGCCGGGATTGTGGTCGCAGGGGTGGATCGGGCTTGTGGTGTGGCAGCGCAGCACGCGCGAAGCGGAGGTGCGCAACAACGACGTAGGCTTGCGGGCCGAGGTGCGGCCGCGCGGCGAACGAGCGCGAGGTGGTGGTGGACCTGCGGGCGGTGGCAGGAGGCGGTGCCGGTAGTGACCGTGGTCGGAGAGATCTCGTACGACGCCAGACGTTCTGCGCTTCGAGCGTTGCGAGAGCGATGCGGCGCAAGCCGGGAAGCAACTGCACGTGCGCGAGGTGGAGCCGGGGCGCGTGCGGGCGGTGGTGGCGGGCTCGCTCGACCCGATGCCGGGCGACAGCAAGGTGCTTGCCTGCGTGTTCGCCGCGCCGAGTACGGCGCGCGGGCGCACCGTGGTGCGCGCTCGCGGCGAGGTGGCCGATACGAGCTATGTGGATCGGCCCTTCGAGCTGCAGCGCGAAGTGCGTCTGGGTGGTTGACAAATGGAAGACACACGAGTGAGAAACAGTGCTGCCCGTGGTTGCGGGAGGGAGACGAAACACGGAGGGTCCATGTCCATCGGGGTTCGTAAAAATTTGTTGGCGGTCAACTTCTTGGCTTTGTGTGCGGCTTTCAGTGGTGCGCCGGCGCTGGCGCAGGTATGCCCCGGAAGCTGCAATAACGACAATCGAGTGAGCGCAGCCGAACTCACCCGCATGGTGGCGATCATCTTACGGTGCAGCGGTAACCCGGCGGGTTGCCCGGAGGTGGCGGGTGGATGTGCTGCGGGCGACACCGACAACGACGGGCAAATTACCGTGGCCGACCTCTTGCGCGTGATCGACAACATTTTGCGTTACGACACCGGCTGCCCGCCGCCGCCGGCGACGTTTACTCCCACCGACACGGCCACGGTCACCCAGACCCGCACCCCCACGGTGACCAATACGCCGCTTCCGGTCACGGAAACGCCCACCAACACTCCGCCGCCGACACACACGTTCACGCCGCAACCGACAGCGACGGACACCCCCGTGCCCACGGCTACGGATACTTCGACGCCCACTCTCACCTTGACGCCCACGGTCACCAACACCCCCGCGCCCGCTGTGTGCGGCAACGGCGTGGTGGACCCCGGTGAGGAATGCGACGACGGCGGCATTTGTGTGGGCGGCGACAACGCCGGCACGGCGTGCACGTCGGAAAGCCAGTGTGTCGGCAACGGCATTTGCATTGGCGGGGAGAAGCTCGGTGTGGCGTGCGCAACCGATGATGACTGCCCGGGGAGCAAGTGCGTGCACTGCCGCACCTTTGGCGGCGACGGTTGCGCGGCGAACTGCACCACGGAGCGTACCGTTCTCGGCTTGTTGGGCCCGGGTACAGGAGCGCGCTTGTTCAACGAGACGTTTGCCGCGAGCCCTCTGGCTTTGAACATCACCGGTTGGCAGCGGCTTACTTTTGGAAAGCCTCGTGACGGCGTCATTCCCGTGGTCATCCGAACACAGGATAGTAACCTGGAAAAAATTTCCGTGAGCGTGCTCGCCTGCGCGTGCGTGCGGACCGTGGCTGCGAAAACCTGTGGCGGCACTCTCTTCGAGGCGGATGGGCAAACGCTGGCGACGAACTGCACCCTGGACGAAGGCATTTGCGCTGAGTTGGGCAAACCGCCGTGCGCTTTCTTGCATGGTCCGGGTAACAGTGCATCCGGCGTCATCGGCTGCGAGGGGCTGTCGCCAGGGCAGCTCCAGTGGAAGCAAAATGCGGGTGGCGTGCCCCCCCCACCACCGCCGACGCCTCCCCCTGGCTCTGGTCCACCTGAAATCACTCTCTTCGGAGAGGGGCCTCCGGGCAGCGCGGTGTTTCTGACCACAACGCGGATCGGCACAGCATCGGGCGCTTGTCCCGTGAACCCCGTGCCCACGCCGACACCTGGAGGTACGCCGGGGGTGTTTCCGTACGGGAACGATGGGCTCTTCTGCACGGACGACGACCCGGAGGCGGCCAGGGGCACTCCGAACACCTTGCCTCTCATCACGGGCCGAGTGGAGATTTTCGTGGAAAACCACTATAACCCGGTCCGTAAGCGTCTCGAGTTCATTCCAGCTACGCCTCCGGCCTCTACCGAGGGCGTTCCGTTCAATTGCGCTGCGTTGACCGCAGATGAGCCCTCCATCGTAGGTGCCAGCATTGTGGGCGGGTTCACTTCGCTCAACCAGCCCACCTTGGGCGACATCGCAGTGGTCAATGCCTTTGTGTACAGCACGCCGACCCTGTCGCCGACGGTCACCATGACGCGGACCATGACGCCCACCCGCACTCGCACGCCGACCAACACACCGCGACGTTGAGGCGCAGCGTTGCGGGCGCAGTGCCATTCGCAGGGGCCGCCGTTCGGGCGGCCCCTATACTTTTTTGCGCCCAAGGGTTCGTGTGGGGTTGCGTGTGCCGCACGAACTGGCGGCTGCGTCGCTACACGATGCATGGCCGGGGCAGGAAAGTTTGACAAGTCGGCTTGGAGCAGGACCGCATTGCGAGCAAAGAGTGCGGACACGTTGGGGGTGGAGGGTCAGGAGCGGTACTCGACGCCTTTTGCTGATGCTGATGGGGCTCGGCTGCCTCTAGAGAGGCTCAGCATCGCGCCGAGGTTCTGCCCGGAAGATGCCTCGCAGTTCTTCCCGTTGGACTGCCGGACAGGTGTCCGTACCGCCCGCTTGGAACTGGCGTGGTGACCGTTGCTGGTGTTCTTTCCGAGGCAACTTGCCCATCTCGTGGGGTACTTCGGGAAAGGTTCTTGACAAATGTTGGAACCTGCGATGTAGTGATTCTCGCACCGATGGTGGTGCAGAAATTTTCACAGGAGGGAAGGATTATGAAAGGAAGGAGATGGTTGCTCTCGGGTTTGGCTGCAGCGGCGTTTGCGGTCGGCGGGCTGCTCAGTCCAGCCGCGGCGCAGGACCTGGCGAAGTGCCAGAAGCAGTTGGAGAACAACGCCCGTGGCTTCAAGGATCAAGTATTCAAGGCACTACAAACCTGCAAGGATTTGTACCGGACCGAGGTGGTCAAAGCCCAGACCTTGAACCTCACCCCGGCACAGCTCGCCACCAACCTGGATAAAAAGGCGGTTGTCTGCGGCAAGAAGCTCGATGGCGTTTTGGGAACCAAAGGTGGCGGCCTCGGCACTGCAACGCCGAAAACCCAAGCGGAAAAGTACTATAAGAAGCTCAACGATCTTCTGGTGACGAACAAGTGTACGTCCGATCACTTGGCGCAGTTAGGGCACCTGCCTTCGGCGCAATTTGGCGACGCCTGGATTCGGTCCTTCCTGGTCGCCCAGCTCAAATGGGCGTATGAGCAGCAATTGTCCGTCGTTCCCGATTTGCCGAGTATTCTGAACCAACTGATCGACCCGGACACCGCCCTCGCTGGCAGTTGTGCGATTGCCCCGCCTGCAGGGGACGGAAACAACTACTGTGCGGTGCTCGCGAGCCCTCCCTGCACGGCGCTCAACTGCCGAATTGACAGTGTAAACACTTCGTTGACGATCAACCTCTGCGGTCTTGGGCCGGTGCCTGCACCCCTTAGCGGCGAGGTGGTGCAGGAGTATTGCCAGTTCCCGCCGTGGACCGGTTGCGATCTCGCCATTGTGGGTGCCCCCGCCCGAAGCATTGACCCGGTGAACTTCGTGGGCAACAATGCGTGTACGACGAGTGTCCGCTCCGAAGGTTGGGTGAAGGGCGCAGCTTCGTGCACCATCGGCTACGGAGGGCCGAACGGATCGCCGGTAACGACTTTCAACGTATCGAGCGTGGTTAGCGGTCCGAAAGACATTACGATTTGCCAGGACGTGGATCCGACCACTGGTAGTTCCTGCGCGCCGGGCACGTTGGTCCTTCCGGCGGCGAGCACACCATGTGGTTGCAGCGGCGCGCCTGCGGGCCCCATTAACGTGACTTTCGCTGGTAGCTTGGGAGCTGGTGACTCGATTACCTCAGCGGCGTTGCAAATTCACACGGTGAATCCCGCGACAGCGAACTGCTCCGGCACTACGTCGGACGCGACGTTCGTGCCGTTGTTTTTCACGACCGGCAGTGTCTCCATCACGGTGGAAGATGCGGACTCGGGTACTGCTCCCTGCGCTGGAGACGCTGACTGCTCTGGCAGCGATACTTTGAGCCTGTCCCAAACAGGTGCCCCGATCACCGGCGCAGCGCCCAATACCAACGACAGCAATGTGCTTGCGTCGAACTTCCTCGACAGCTCCGATCTGGCCACCGCAACCACCGCGGGTGGCTTCCCCGGTGCCTGCAGTGCCACGCTGCCGAGCTTGGCCACGGTATTCAAGATCGTCTGCCAGTAAGCTTCCGGAAACTTTCCCAGCCGCTGTCAGCGCTGGAGCGGGCTCGGGTCTCACACGACCCGAGCCCGCTTTTTTGTTTGCTTGACAGCGGCGTCCGTTCGCCGAACAATAGTTTTCGTCGAGGGGTAGTGTCGAGAGGCAAGGAGGATCGAAGGCAAGGAGGGCAAAATGAAGAGAGCGTGGGTATCCGGAGCTGTGGTGCTCGGCGTCGTCTTGTCGTACTGCGAGGCTGCGGAGGGAACGCGAGAAAAGCTTCTCTTGCCGCACGTAGATACAGTAGGCCTCTCCGTACGCGGCTTCGTCCGTAACGAGGGGCAGTGGGTGAACAGGGCGGCATTCGTTGCCCCTGGCTTTCCGCGCAGCACCTGGGTGACCAGAAACGGCGAGCTGCGGCACGTCGTTGCGGTCGGGGAAACGGAGTGCCTGAATGTGCCTGAGGGGCTCCCGGCAAGTACCGTCCGGCCGCCTTTCGTGCCAAAATCCTGCCCGCGCAAGACTTGGGTGATCTCCGAGCGTTTTGTTGGGGGAAAAGCGACGCGGGTCGTGGGTGAAGGTCCAGTGCAGGGCCGTGTCGGTTACTTCGTGGGAGCAAATGCGGCAAAGCACCGCAACGGGTTGCCGGTGTATTCAGAGGTTTCGCTCGGCGACATCTGGCCTGGCGTGCAGGTTCGGTTGAAAGTGAGCGAACAAGGTGTGGAGAAGTATTTTCACGTGGCTCCGGGGAAGCCCCTCGAAGCGATTCAGGTAGAGGTCGCGGGAGCCGACCGGCTCGGCGTGGCTCCGGATGGTGGCCTCCGGATCGAGAGCCGGCACGGCGAAGCGACCCTCTCTCGGCCGCGCGCGTGGCAGGAGGGAAACGACGATGTGGTCCCGGTTCGAGTCCGATACCGAGTAATTGGCCACAACCGATACGGTTTTGTGGGTGAGGACGTGGACCCCACGAGGCCGCTTGTGATTGACCCGGTCCTCCAATCCACTTACGCGGGAGGTTCCGCGTGGGAAAGGGTGCAGGCGCTGGCTGTCCATCCCGGCAACGGTGATGTGTACGTTGCAGGGTGGACGCACTCGCTCGAATTCCCCGAACCCGGGCGTGCTCCGGGTTCGATCGTGGGAGGCTGGACGGATGCGTTCGTGGCCAGATTCAGTGCCGATCTTACGACCTTGCGGCAGTGGATCATTTTCGGAGGAACCGACTTTGACGAGGCGCTGTCGCTTGCGATCGACCCTGCTTCCGGTGAGATCTTTGTAGGGGGACAAACGAATTCGGCTGACTTTCCGGATGGAGCCACCGGAGCCCAGGGCAGTTTTGGGGGCATGCGAGACGGGTTTGTTGTTGCTTTGGACCCTGATCTTGGTCGTCTTCGTGCGACTTTTTTTGGGGGTGGAGATTACGACGGCGTGACTGCGGTGGCGTTGCATCCAACGAACGGTGATGTGTACCTAACTGGCTGGACAAAGTCCCCAAACCTTCCTGGGACGGCGGGCAGTGCCCAACCCGCCTTGGCGGGGCAGACCGAGGTCTTCGTAGCCCGATTGAGTCGGAGTCTCGCTTCGATCCAGCGGGCGACCTATTTGGGCGGATCCAATGGGGATGGTCCGGGAGGCCTGGTCATCCACCCAACCACGGGGGACGTGTATGTTGGCGGCTCGACGTACTCTGGGGACTTTCCTGGAACCACTGGAGGCACTCAAGTGGCGCGGCGTGGGGATGTCGACGGTTTTGTGGCTCGCCTAAATCCAGCATTGACCGAGCTGTTACAGGCAACGTACCTCGGCGGCACCCAGAACGACGCGATCGGGCGGTTGGCCCTCAGCCCGCTCAACGGCGGGGTATACGTTGTAGGCACGACGGAGTCTCCTGACTTGCCGGGCACCCTTGGGGGTGCGCAACAGGCGATCGCCGGGTTCTACGACGGGTTTGTAGCTCGGTTGGACGCGAGCCTCACCAGCTTGGAACAGGCGACGTATATAGGCGGCTGGAACATGGAGTTAGCGCGCGTGTTAGCAGTACATGCGGGAACCGGCGAGGTGTACGTTGGAGGCGATACGTCCTCTGACGATTTTCCGGGGACCAGCGGTGGCTTGCAGGCGGTCCTGACCGGTGGGGAGGACATGTTCTTGGCTCGTTTTTCGCCGAGCCTTACAACCTTGCTTCAGGCCACGTACTTGGGTGGGACCCGCTTCGAATCGCCAACTTACCTGTTGGTGGAGCCGGCGGGGAACGAGCTGTATGTGGGCGGATGGACAAGTTCCAGGGACTTCCCAGGTGCTGCGGGTGGCGCGCGTGAGGTAAAATTGGGTGGCATTCAGGAATGGGACGGCGTGGTGGCCCGACTACCGGTGGACCTTGCGACGGACGTGTCGTGTGCTCCTAGTCCCACGAGTGGCTGCATGGCAGGGAGCCATGGCGAGTTGCGGATCGACGACCGCAGCAATTCGGCGTTGGATAAAGTTGCGTGGAAATTCGCACCGGGTTCTGGATTGTCGCCGGGGGCGTTTGGGAACCCGGTCAGTGGATCAACCGCCTATGCCCTTTGTGTTTACGATGGCGCGGCTTTGGTCATGGAGGCCCCGTTGACACTGTCGCCGGGTCGCTGGAAGCGAACCGCAAATGGCTATCAATACAGGGACCCGAGCGCGCGGAACGAAGGATACCGTCATGTTGCTCTTCAGGGTGGTTCCACAGGTGGCGCCGGCGCGGCTGTCCGATTGGTAGGCCCCTTTCTGCGACTTCCTGCACCGGCAAGCTCGAGTCAGTTTTTCACTGCGGCCGGGGGCGTGACGGTACAGCTCCAACAATCCGGCGGCGCATGCTACGAAACGGTTTTCTCTCCTGGTTCGATACGGAAGAATTCGGCGGCGAGATTCTTGGCGCGCTACTGAGCTGGCTGTCGATCTGCCTACGCCCGACCGCCGTTCTAACGCCGCCGGGATTGGCGCGGTCCTGGCCGCTTTCCGTGAGTGTGTCCTGGCAGCTTGATGAAAATTTGTCGCGGTGATTTGTGGCGGTGAGCGGTCTCGAGGTGGTGTAGCGGCCCCGCCCTGGAACCTGCGGCTTCGCAATAAGTGGGGTTTGGGGGGAGGCGGAAACTCGATGGGGGATCAAGCGTGCGGTGCAGGTGTCTTCCATCGGGTGCGACTCGGATGCGCGATGCACATGGATCGAGTCGCAAAACCGGTTCCGCTCTGAACCGACGGTGGTTTTCTGGGGCGAAGCGGGTGAGGCCCGCGGGAGGAAAATGCCAGGGGGCCATCGGCCGAGTTGCCTCCAGGAGCGCGTTCGTGAGTGCCCTAGCAAGGGTTCGAGCGGAGCTTTGGCGGCAGTCCTGGAAACGGCCTCGTTCGAAGTGAAAGCAGCGTGAAACAACAGTTGGGAACGGAGGTCTGTGGCTACCCAGGCGCGAGTGGCTGACAAGAAAACGTATTGACAACATTTGCCTGGGCGGTGCATAAAGAGCTTCGGCCGCAGGGAGTGCCGGGGGGGCCCGCGGGAAAAGGGAGGCTGCTCCGATGAACGCGAATTCTCAGAGTCATGCACGTCCAATTGGCTCGTGGGGCATGCGCATGGTGATGCGTGTTCCTTTGATGCTACTGCTGAGCGGCACCTTAGGTATCCCCGTCGAATCTTGGGGGTACAACTGTGGCAGCCGCCAGTTCCAGTTTATCAGTGTTTCTCCCTCCACCAACTTGGTTTCGCAGCCGGCCACTTACACGATCACGGCGCAGGTGCCGAGCCTCGACGGGTGCGACATGACCACGAATACCAATATTTCCATCTTGTTCCCCGGAACCACGGATGCCGGCGGTGTCACCTCGGGCACCGTAAACGGCAGCCCCATCACAGTGTGGGTCACCCGTTCAGGTCCGAATCTCACCTTCCGCTCGCCGGTGGCAGTGGCGAACAACGCTACCTTCACCATCGTACTCTCCACCGTCGTGAACGACTCGACCCCGGGTGCCAAGACTCTGACCATGTCGGCCTCGCCCGTGCAAAACGGCAGTATCGGCACCACGACCTCTAATCCGTACAACCTCGTTGTACCGACGGCCACAGCCACCCCGACCTTAACCGATACGCCGACGCGCACGCCAACGTTTACCGAAACCCCGACTCCGACGGAGACTGGTACGCCGACGCACACAGCGACGAACACCCCCACACCAACGCGGACGCACACGGCCACCGCCACTGCGACTCCGGGGTTTTGCACCGGCGACTTGGCCTCGAACCCCTGCGTTCCGGGCGGGGGCCCGCGCGGGACGGACTGCTTCCTCGAGTGGGCGCCCACGCCGGTGCCGAAGCGCGCCCGCAATGGGTTACCGATGACGAAGATCGTGTGCTACGAAGGTGACCCGCGGTGCGACGCCGATCCCAACCTCGGCAATAACCAGTGCAGTGTGCGCACGCGCCTGTGCATCAACAACGCCGACCCGCGCCTTGCGCAATGCACCCCGAGCGACGTGGACATTGCCGAAGTCAAGTCACCGAATCCGGCGCGCCTGGCCGATGCAGCCGATACGGCCAACTTGAACACGCTCGAAGCAAACCTCGGCCTTAGCGGCTTGGGGCTGAGTGTGTGGCGTCCGGGTGCGCCTATCTTTGTCGGCGCAGCGAACAATCAGCCCAACGCGTGCTCGCCCTTGTTTACGCTCGATGTGCCCCTGCGTGTGACTTCGTCAGGCAAGGTCTATAAGCGGTCGAAGAAATTCCGCATCAAGGTGACGACGACCACTGGCCGGGTGGATCGGGATGTACTGACGATCCAGTGCCGGCCGAGCACGTGCGGCGATGGTGTCGTGCAAGCGGATCACGAGGCCTGCGACGACGGCAACCGCAACAACGGCGACGGATGCGATCAAGGCTGCCAGTTCGAGATTTCTCCCACACCCACACTCACGCCGACGGCAACGGGGTTTGTTTCACCGACGCCCACCGACACTCTCGCGGCGCCCTCCGCAACGCCAACGAATACGCCCCTTCCCACCAACACGGCCCTTCCTACTAACACGCCAACGATCACCGAGACGCCCACGCTCACGCTGACCCCGACGATTACGAACACGCCGGGCCCGCAGGTGTGCGGCAATGGTGTGGTAGAGGGGGACGAGGAATGCGACGACGGCGGAATTTGCGTGGGTGGCGACAACGCCGGAACGGCATGCACGTCGCAGAGCGATTGTATTGGCAATGGTGTCTGCGTGGGCGGGCCCAAGTTGGGAGTGGCTTGCGCGAGCGATGCGGATTGTCCGGGGAGCACATGCGTACGGTGCCGTGCGTTCGGGGGAGACGGCTGCGCCGCGAACTGCACACTGGAAGCCCAAGTGACCGGGTTATTGGGGCCCGGAACGAAGGCCCAGTTGTATAATGAAACGTTTACGGTGAGCCCGCTGACGCTGGGAATTACAGGATGGCAGGTGCTGACGTTCGGCAAACCTCGAAACGGTGAAGTGCCCGTGGTCATCCGCGCACAGGACAGTAGCTTGGATCGCATCTCCGTGAGTGTGCTGGCGTGCGCCTGTGTGCGCACGGTTGCTGCGAAGACTTGTGGGGGAACCCTGTTCGAGGCGGATGGTCAGACGCTGGCTGCAGACTGCACGTTGGTGGACAATTGTGCTTCGCTCGGGAAGCCCCCGTGCGCATTCCTGCACGGTCCGGGCAATGCTGTATCGGGGACTATCGGGTGCGGGGGTCTCTCCCCTGTGGACATGACGTGGACTCAGGATGCCGGGGGTACACCTCCGCCGCCGCCGGGCACTCCGCCCCCGGGCGCGGGGCCGCCGGTTCTGACATTGTCGGGTACGGGTCCAGCCGGCAGTGGCTTGTTCCTGACCACGGTTCGGATTGGCAACATCTCGGGCGCTTGCCCGGCAACTCCGGTGCCTACTCCGACACCGGGTGGAACGCCGACACCATTTCCGTACGGCCCCGACGGTCTGTTTTGCACAGACGACGATCCCGAAGAATTCCGAGGAAACCCCAACAGCATCCCGTTGATGACGGGTTTGGTTCAGGTGCAGGTTCTCAACCATTACCACTCTGTACTGAAGAAGGCGGTACCCATTCCCACGTTGACTCCGGCGACCATTGCCGGGGCACCGTTCGATTGCTCCATGCTTGCGGGACCCGCCCCTTCAGTCGTTGGGGCGAGCCTTGTGGGCGGCTTTACATCGCTCAACCTGCCAACGTTGGGAGATATCGCAGTGGTGAACGGTTTTGTGTACAGCACGCCTACCCTGAGTCCAACGCCAACGCTGACGCGTACTGCCACGCCAACACCGACGGGACCGACACGCACGCCCACGCGCACCGGAACGCCCACGCGCACGGGAACCCGAACCCGGACACCCACACCAACGGCTTGAGGAACCAGTGACCGTCTCGTCTGTGCTTTTGATCGGGTGCCTGTCCTCGCGCGAACGGGGGCAGGCATAAACCCGTCGCGCCGGAGAGGGTTCAGGTAAGCCCCAACCTGAGGCCCACGAGGCTTTGCATTGCAGATGGTAGTGTCGCGACAGATCGTACTGTGTCGAGTTCGGTGCTAGACGCGGGTCGCGTTGGTTGGCGTTGGTGCCGCGGAGCGTTGACCCGTGCCCACTTGCTAGCGGCTTGCTAAAGGCAAGTCGCTGGCTGTAATTGAACCATGGCAGTCCAGAAAAAACCTGTGCGTGCGGGTGCCGAGTGGACGAGAAAGCGAGGTTGGCATGAAGCGATCCAAGTGGGCAGTTCGAGGGATGTGCGGCGCGCTCTTCGTGCTGGGTTTCGTGTTCGGCGTGGTTCCAGCACACGCAGCGCCCGACAAATGCCAAGCCGAACTGGCCAAACGAAGCGCACTGCTGCACGCCAAGGTCGCCAGCGCCCTGCAAAAATGCGGCGACGCGATCCGCCGCGAGCAGGCAAAGAATTTAGCCAAAGCGGGCTCGGGCTTCCTTGTGACGGCAGCGCACGTCTGCCAAAAAGAACTCAACCGCATCTTCGATTTGCCCAACATCCTCAGCGGCAAGAGCGAGCGGCAAAAGTTTTTTGACGCGGTGGACAAGGCCTTCACTGCGGGCACCACCCCGAAATGCAGCGTGAGCGACCTCGAATGGCAGGGGCTCGTCCACAGCAGCAACACGAATGGACTGGGCATCGCCCCGGCCGTGGGCAGCAATGCCTGGGATTTCGCCAAGGTGTGGCTGGCGGTGATGCAAATGCAGCGCGCGTTGGACGGCCAACTGGCTGTGCAGGCGGATTTTCTCGCCCGGCTGCAAGAAGCCATCGCGGCGCCCGCCAAGCCCCCGGGAACGAGCGTCAGTACGGCAGCCACGAATTGTACGCTGCCCGTTTCGTGCGATCCGCGCACCCAACCAGGGTGCCGCCCGGACCTGTGCCGCTTCCGTCCTTTGTGTTTGCGCCAGGGCTGTGGCTTGGCCGCGAGCAGCAGCGCACAGCTTGCAGAGACGGGAGCGAACGAAACGTACCCGGTTCAAGGGCTGATGCCGCTGGCGGTTTGCTCGCTGACCGGCCTGGGTTTTCCGTTCGGCAATTTGGGCGAGGGCGTGTTGTTGGCCGGCGGCCCGAGCCGGAGCATCGCTCCGCTCAGCATCCCCGCATCCAGTGCGCTCGGCATTGCCGGCAGCACGATGTGCGTGGATGTGGTGCGTACCATGGGCTACTGCGCCTGCAGCCCGCCGCTGACCGGCGCGCCTATTGATTTCACGCTTTGCCGCGATCACGTGGAAGGCAACGGAGTGGCGTGTACTGGTTTGACCGTGGCCGGCAGCGGCGGCGCGGATGCGGTGCACGGCGGCACCGCCAATAGCGCGATCCATGTCAGTGCGGGCGGAGCAGCGGTGACCAACGATTGCGTCGCTTGGGCAACGCTGCGGCTGAGTGCGGTGCCGTCCGGAAACGAAGGCCCCGACGGTGCCCCGTGCACCGCGGACGACTTCAACCCCACCGTGATCATGGCTGCCGCGGCATTGACCACCGGCAGCGCCAACGCCACCGTCGAGGATGCCGTGGCGGCTGCGGGCACCTGCAGCGCCAGCAGCACGAGCTGTGTGGAAGACGCCAACTGCCCGAGCGGGCAAACCTGCACCAGCCCGGCTCCGACGCTGACGAGCTCGACGTTGCCGGCGCCGCTCTCGGGTGCCCCGGTGAGCAGCGGATGCGCAAACATCCTGGCGAATCAGTTGAGCGGCCTTGCCTTGGTGGGCGCCACCCCGTTGCTGGATGTCCCGGTCGCCAGCGGCCCCGGCGCGCGCGACACGCTGCTCGGCCTTTCCCTGGTTTGCCCGTAGTTGAACCAATCGGAAACGGCGAAATGGCCAAGCTACCGGCTCGTGCGCTCGAGCCAGGGGCGCAGGGCTTCCAAGGCGCCTGCTTCGTCTTCGGGAATGCGCACGTCGGCGATCAACCACCAGTCCTCGGGAAACGAAACTTCCTGGCCGGGCTCGATCCGGGTGATGGGGCCGAGATGTTCCAGCTCGAGGAACTCGGCGCTGGAGTATACCTCGATGGTGGCGCCGCCGTCGGGATAAGTGGCGCCGGGCGCATGGGGGAAGCGTTGCAAGAACAATAAATCGTTCCAAGCGTAAGCAGCCCAACCTTGACTGGAGTTCGTGCCGATCTTGCTTTCGTCGCGCCGCCGCTGGGCGCCGGGCCACGGCGGGCCCGGCCGAACCTTGCGGTGGTCGACCTGAATCAACTGGCTCCCCCAGCGGTAGCGCGGATCGTCCATCCGCGCGTAGCTCCACAAGATGTATGCCCGCACGCTATCCAAGGCGTCGGGCGGACCTTCATCCACTGGGACGAGCGCGCGGCCGCCCGGGCGCATCACGGCCAGGCTCCAGGGTGCGTACTCCACCGGTGCGCTGGAAATGTTGCGGATCCGGCTGCGCAAGCGCACGCGTAACTTGCCCGGTACCAGTCGCACTTCGATAATTTTCTGAATGCCGGCGCCAGGTTGGGGCGGGCCGGTCACCTCCACCGTGTCGCGTCCGGTCACCTGCACGGTGCAGGGTTGGTTGTCGGGAGCATAGGTCGTTTCCCGGCGCTCCGGCGCCACCCACAAGCGCCAGCCACCGCGCATCACCCATTCGCTCTCGCCTTTCTTGCCGGCCTCGTTCTGGCGCACGTGAAAAATGTTTTCGCCGCCGGTGCGGGCGAGGCTGAGGATGCGGGGGCCGACGTCGGTGACGACGCGAACCTCCATCGCCTCGTTGCGGAGGACATACGTGTTGGGCCAGCCGAGATAGTTTTCCTTCGTTACAGTCACTTGCGCGTATGAAGGTGCGGCCAGGCAGAGCCAAAGAAAAATTGCCCACTGCCGTGCCCATGGTTGTGTGTGGGTTCCTTGTCGCACCATCCACCGCCTCCGGCAATTTGGCTCCGGCCCAGCGCAGCACTCGAAGCGCGGCGATTATGCCCAGGCCCGTGGCGCATTGTCAACGCCGGCCCACGCCCGCGTTTCGCTGTGCGAAGCGGTCGCTGGGGCATCCCACAACCGCCGGGGCCGCCACTAGGTCGCCCCTATCGAACCGCGGTACGGAAACTCCATCGCCATCGTTCTCGGAAACGCGCCGTGCTGAAAATGCGGCTGGCGTTGGGCCGGGCCTCCCGTGGTGCGTGTCGGGCTCGGCCGCCCTTGCCCGTGAAGGTTTGGTGGTTCGCCAGTGCAAAGGAGTGCACCTGCGAAAAAATTCGCCCCGTTCGTCTTGACTAAGGCCGGCGTGCGGCGGAGCCTAATGCCGTCTTTGCCGGCGTAGGGTGCAGTGCGATGGGCCAGTCAACGGGCCAGCCTTCGCAGGGAATGAACGAAGAGGACAAGGAGGGCACGATGAAAAACAGGGCAAGAACGGGCTACCGAATTGTGGTTCGGTGTTCTGTGACGCTCGTCGCAGTTGCGATGCTGACCGCGCAGGCCACGGCGGTGCTCGCCACAGGCTGTGGTCCGGATGGCGCTCCGTGCGACGACGGCGACCCGTGTACCATCAACGATGTTTGCAGTGGTGGCATTTGCATGGGCGGCGGAAGCGCCGAGAACGGAACCCCGTGCGACGATCAGAACGTGTGTACGGCAAACGACGTGTGTGTCGGCGGCCTGTGTAATGGCGGGCAGCCGCTCGATCCTGGCACACCTTGCGACGACGGAAATCCGTGCACTGAGGAGACGGTGTGCGTGGACGCACCGACGCCCTTTTGCGGAAACGGTAGCTTGGCCAACCCAGACACTCCGTGCGACGATGGAGACCCGTGCACCACCGGCGATGTCTGTGGTCCGTCCGGTGGCTGCTCCGGTACCGGTGTGGACCCGCAATGCGGATGTTGCCAGTTGGGAATTTTTCAGACCAGTACGCTGCTCGAATTTTGGGCTGCGACCTTCACTGGCTCTAGCTCGTGTACGTCGCCGGTGACCCCAGGTGACTGCAATCTGTTCGAAGGCGTGTTTTTCCCAGGCGCTGCTTGTGATTTCGAGCTTGGCGAGTGTTCGGCGGCCGCGTGTGGGAACGGGCTGCTCGAATTGGGTGAAGAGTGTGACGACGGCAATACGGATCCGGGCGACTGTTGTGACGCGACCTGCCAGTTCGAGCCGAGCGCCAGCGCGTGCAGCGACGATAACCCTTGCACCACGAACGATAGCTGCGATGGCCAAGGCGTTTGCGTTCCAGGCTCGCCTGTTGTTTGCGACGATCAGAATCCATGCACGCACGACAGTTGCGACCCCGACACCGGAAACTGCGATTTTGTTCCGGAGGGCGCCGGCACCCCATGCGACGACGGCAATCCATGCACGACGGGTGATGCGTGCGACGGTTCGGGAACCTGCGTGGGTGGCGCGGTGGATTGCGACGACAACAACGCGTGCACGGCTGACACGTGCGATGCGCAAACCGGCCAGTGCGGTCATGTGGCAAACGTGGGGCAGAGCTGCGACGACGGCGATCTGTGCACGACGGGTGATGCGTGCGACGTCGAGGGCGTATGCGTGGGAAGTCCAGTGTCGTGCCAAGCGCCCAACCCGCCGTGCGAAGCTGGTGAAGCCTGCAATCCGGCGACTGGACAGTGCGAGCCGCTTCCGGATCCTCCGGACACCACGCCGTGCGATTTAGACGAGAATGTGTGCACCGTGGACCGCTGCGACGGTGCCGGCGCGTGTATTTTCGTAGAGACTGCCCCCATGGGAACTTCGTGCGACGATGGCCTGTTCTGTAATGGCGCCGACACGTGCGACGGCGGCGTCGAGTGCCAGCACAGCGGCAATCCGTGTACGGGCGGTGGCGAGTGCAACCAGACCTGCAACGAGGCCGCCGACAACTGCTTCGACCTCGCGGGCACGCCGTGCAGCGAGGATGGGCTGGTGTGCACCGCCGATGCTTGCGACGGTGCGGGGTCGTGCACGCACACGGCGCTGCCGCCGCAGCAGTGCCCGAAGGGTTACGTGATCCTGGAAGCGCCGAGCACGGCGACAGCGCAAGCGCAAGTCAGCTACACGGCACAGGCAAACGGAGGAGGCGCTTGCGCGGAGAAAGTGCTGCTCAAGCAAGCCTCGATCCTCGGAGGCCACGCAATTGGCAGCGCCGGGGTAGAGCTACGTCGAGATGCGATTGCGCAGGGAATGTGCGTGACCGGTGGGAGTGCCGTTGTCCTCGGGACGAATGCGCAATGCACCGCTGGTACGGATAACTCCGGGATGCACGCTCTCTTGGGCGACTGCCAAGGTGCGTCGGACAAAGCGGAGGAACGCCGCCTGGCGTTGCTATCGCTTTCGGCCAACGCCACGCATGGGTCGGTGACGATTAGCAGTAACGCGACGTTGGACGTAACACCGTTCAGCACGGCACCGAACTCGCTCGTGGTGGTGGACTACGCTGCTCTGACGATCAACCCGAACAAGACACTGACGATCAAGGGCAACAGCAACACGGCGGCGGTGGTGATTCGGGTGAGTGGCAACTTCCGCGCGCGGATGCACAGCAAGCTGGTGACGCAAGGCATCAGTGCCGGTCCGTTGGGTTCGCCGGCGGAGCGGGTGCTCATTTTGGTGGGCGGAACTGCCGAACTGCGCATGAACGCGGAGGTGCAGGGTACGATTTTCTCACAGGGGGCAGCCACGGTTCGGCGCGACGCGATCTTGACCGGCGCACTTGTTAGCCCGGCTTCACCGATTCGGGTGCGGCCCTCGGCAGTGGTGAACCACGCGCCGTGGGCTTTGTGGTGACGGGAGGTTGGAGATCGGATGCCCCGCGTTCCAGCGGGAACCCCATTGGTTACGCCGCCCTAAACGGAACGGGTTCGGCCATTGTTGCCCAGACCGGTAGGGGCGGGTTTCAAACCCGCCCCGACAAACCTCGGCCCGCAAGCGCGCCCCGGCGTCGCAGGGCGAAGGACCCGCTCACGCCACCCCTGGCAGCAGATGGAATCTATTCGGGACGGTCCAGGAGGGCCAACAACCGGCGTGCGGCATCGGTCGGGCTCGAGCGATGCTCCGTCACCGCGCGTTCCAGTTCGGGCAGTAACTCCTTCACGTCGGAGCGGGCAAGAAAATGTTCCATGAGGCCTTCCCGCACCATGTCCCAAAACCACTTTTGCTGTTGCGCTTCGCGCTTGCGGCGCAGCTCGCTGGCGGCGCTCAGGCGCTCGCGGTGCTCTCGAACGATCTCCCACACTCGAGCAATGCCGTGGCCGGTCAGGGCGCTCACGGTAACTACCGGTGGTTCCCAGACTGTGGCATGATGCCGAAAGAGCCGTAGCGCCGTGCGGTATTCTGCGGCAGCACGCTCGGCGGCCACGAGATTGTCGCCGTCCGCCTTCGTGATGGCGAGCGCGTCCACCAGTTCGAGAATGCCCTTTTTGATGCCTTGCAGCTCGTCGCCCGCACCCGCCAGCATGAGCACGAGGAAAAAGTCCACCATCGAAGCTACCGTGAATTCCGACTGTCCCACGCCCACGGTTTCCACCAGCACGGTGGTGAAGCCTGCGGCCTCGCAAAGCAAAATCGCCTCGCGGGTATGTCGGGCCACGCCGCCCAATGAACCTCCGGAGGGGCTCGGCCGGATGAAGGCTTCGGGCGCCACGGACAGCCGTGCCATGCGGGTTTTGTCGCCAAGGATGCTGCCCCCGGAAATGGCACTCGACGGGTCCACGGCCAGCACGGCCACGCGCTGCCCCTGGGCAATCAGATGCAAGCCGAACGCCTCGATGAAGGTGCTCTTCCCGACACCCGGCACACCGCTGACTCCGATACGATACGCATGGCCGGTGTGGGGCAGCAAGATTTCCAGTAGCCGTTGGGCTTCTGCCTGATGGTCGGCGCGGGTGCTCTCGATCAAGGTAATCGCCTTGGCGAGGGCGCGGCGATGGCCGGCCAAAATGCCCTCAGCCAAGGCCTCGGCCGAAGACAAGGATCGGTTCACGCCGTCGCAACCTTCGGAGCCGGTTGGGTCGCTTCGCGCACCAGTTCGAGCACGCGCCGCGCCGCCCGGAGTACATGGGTGCCGGGCCCAAAAATGGCTCGCACGCCGGCCTGCTCCAGGAACTTATAGTCTTTTTGCGGGATGATGCCGCCCACCGTGACGATAATGTCGCCTGCGCCGAGGCGTTCGAGCTCGCGGATCAATTGCGGAACGAGCGTTTTGTGGCCGCCCGCTTGCGTGGAAATTCCGATCACGTGCACGTCGTTTTCCACCGCCTGGCGTGCGACTTCTTCCGGGGTTTGAAAGAGGCTGCCGATGTCTACATCGAAGCCCAGGTCGGCAAAAGCCGTGGCAATCACTTTGGCGCCGCGGTCGTGACCGTCCTGCCCGATCTTGGCAATCAAAATGCGCGGCCGCCGCCCGTGCTCGCGGGCAAAAGCTTCCACCTCTTCCCGCAATCGTTGCCACTCGGGGTCGTCGGCGTATTGGCCGCCGTACACTCCAGAAATCGAGCGGACCTCCGCCTGATAACGGCCCCAGACCTTTTCCAATGCGGCCGAGATTTCCCCGACGGTGGCACGAGCCCGCGCCGCCTCCACCGCCAGAGCGAGCAAATTACCCTCGCCGGTTTCGGCGGCGCGCGTGAGGGCGTTGAGAGCGGCTTCCACCTTGGCCTGGTCGCGCGTGGCACGAATCTTTTTCAGGCGCTCGATTTGCCGTTCGCGCACCGCGGTGTTGTCGATCTCGCGGATTTCGATCTCCGGCTCTTCGGGTAGCCGGTACTTGTTCACGCCGACAATAACGTCTTCGCCACGATCGATGCGCGCTTGGCGGCGTGCTGCGGTTTCTTCGATGCGAAGCTTCGGCATGCCGGCTTCGATGGCTTTGACCATCCCGCCCATGGCTTCGACCTCTTCGATGATGTTCATCGCCTTGCGAGCCAAGGCGTGGGTCAGGGACTCCATGAAGTACGAGCCGCCCCAAGGATCGATCACCTTGGGAATGCCGGTTTCGAGCTGCAGGATGAGCTGCGTGTTGCGGGCGATACGAGCGGCGGTATCGCTCGGAAGGGCAATGGCCTCGTCGTACGAGTTGGTGTGCAAGCTTTGCGTGCCGCCGAACACGGCAGCCATGGCCTCGATCGTGGTGCGGACGATGTTGTTGAACGGGTCTTGCTCGGTCAGGCTTGCCCCCGATGTTTGGCAGTGAGTGCGCAACATGAGCGAGGTGCGTTTCTTCGGGTTGAAGTGGCGCTTCATCAGCGTGGCCCAAAGCAGGCGGGCCGCCCGCAGCTTGGCGATTTCCATGTAGAAGTTCATCCCGATGGCGAAAAAGAACGACAAGCGGCCGGCGAAGTCGTCGATGTCCAGGCCTTTGGACAGCGCGGCGCGCACGTATTCCAGGCCATCGGCCAGGGTGAAGGCCAGTTCCAGGTCGCACGTCGCCCCTGCCTCCTGCATGTGGTAGCCGGAAATGGAAATCGAGTTGAATTTGGGCATTTCCTTGGCGGTGTACTCGATGATATCGGCGACGATGCGCATGGAGGGTCCGGGCGGATAAATGTAAGTGTTGCGGACCATGAACTCCTTGAGGATGTCGTTTTGGATGGTGCCCGTGAGCTTGGAGCGCGGCACGCCTTGCTCTTCGCCGGCAACGATAAAACTGGCAAGCACGGGCAGCACGGCGCCGTTCATGGTCATCGACACCGACATTTTGTCCAGCGGCACGCCGTCGAACAGGATTTTCATGTCCTCGACGGAGTCAATGGCCACACCGGCTTTGCCCACGTCGCCGACCACGCGCGGATGGTCGCTGTCGTAGCCGCGGTGGGTGGCGAGATCGAAGGCGACCGATAGGCCCATTTGCCCTTGCGCCAAGCAAGCGCGGTAAAACGCGTTGGACTCCTCCGCGGTAGAAAAGCCCGCGTACTGCCGGATGGTCCATGGTTTTTCCGCGTACATCGTGGCGCGTGGCCCGCGGATGAAGGGGAAGTCACCGGGAATGGTGTCGAGAAAGTCGAGATCCTCCACATCCGCGCGCGTGTAGAGCGGTTTGACGTCAATGCCTTCGGGGGTATGCCACACCAGTTCGTCGGGGCTGCGGCCCTTGCGTTCCTCGGTGGCGAGTTGCCGCCAGCGTTCCAGGTCGGCTCGATCACCTTGCTTGCTCATACGGCTCTCCTTTTTAACATGCGGCATTGCCGGTAAAACCGTGCGCGAGCTTTCCCGTCCCCTTCACGCGAGGAGCTGTCTCGCGATCACTTTGAGTTCCAGGATAGGTTTGACCCCTTCGAAGATGGGCAGCACGGTCGCATCCACCACGTAACGAGAGATCGGGAATTCTTCGGCGTAGCCCCAACCTCCGTGGAGCAACTGGCCTTCCTGGGTGACCCACACGGCCACATCGCAGGCGAGGAGTTTGGCCATGGCGGGTTCGAGCGAGATGGATTCGTCGCGGTCCATGGCTAAGGCGGCGGCGTACGTGAGTTGCCGTGCCGCCATGGTGTGCGTGGCCATGCGGCCGAGTTTGTACTGGGTGAGCTGGAACTGGCCAATGGGTTGGCCGAATTGCTTGCGGTCGTTGGCGTACTCCGCGGTGCGTTCCAGAGCTGCTTGCGCAAGCCCGGTAGCGCGCCCGCCGGTTTGCAGCCGCCCCGCGGCAAAGCCGGCCATCTGCAAGTAAAACCCTTTGTTCTTCTGGCTTTCTTCGCCGACCAAGTTTTCGGCGGGCACGAAGTACCGCTCGAAGTTCAGCGTGAACGAATGCATGCCGCGGTAGCCCGGGGTGCGGTCGGCCTTGCCCACGAGCAGCCCGCCGGAGGGCTGGCGCATCTCGAAGGAGTGGCCGTAAAACGGGTCCTTGGGGACAATGAAGAGCGACAGGCCGCGAGCCCCTTTTTTCGGGTCGGGATCGGTGCGCGCCAGCAGGGCGAGCACGTTGGCACGACCGGCGAACGTGCACCACGCCTTGGCGCCGTCAATGAAGTAACCTTTCTGCCCGTTCACTTCCGCTTCGGTGGCGCGGCACTTGACGGAGGCCACATCGGAGCCGGTGTCGGGTTCCGTAACCGAGATGGCCACCATGATTTCGCCCCGCGCAA